>NZ_CM001974.1:922834-1063746 GCF_000406105.1 Dickeya chrysanthemi NCPPB 402
TTTTGCGTGCTGATATGGCTCAGTTGGTAGAGCGCACCCTTGGTAAGGGTGAGGTCCCCAGTTCGACTCTGGGTATCAGCACCAGTTGTTTTAAATAATGTTCGGCAAAATGAATAAAAGAATTTGTCTGGCGGCGAGAGCGCGGTGGTCCCACCTGACCCCATGCCGAACTCAGAAGTGAAACGCCGTAGCGCCGATGGTAGTGTGGGGTCTCCCCATGCGAGAGTAGGGAACTGCCAGACACTCAATAGCAAGAAGGCCACCTTTTAGGTGGCCTTTTCTTTTTCATCATTCGAACGCTCTGGTTGAATTTTTGTAGTGGACAGCGCTATCCACGCCATGTTGCCGGCTTAAATAATGGCCTCAGGCGGTGTGAGTCTTTGCCTGAATCACTGCGCCTGCTTTACTTTGTCTGCTATAAGATAACAATTAGATAACAGACAACAAAAGGGTAAAGCGTGCATGGTGAATACAATAAAGTCACAGGATGGAACAACGATCAGTAACGTGGGCTCGCGTCAGCGAATCTGGGCAATCGTTGGTGCATCATCGGGTAATTTAGTCGAATGGTTTGATTTTTACGTCTATTCGTTTTGTTCTCTTTATTTTGCCCACATCTTTTTTCCTGACGGAAATGCGACGACACAACTACTACAGACAGCCGGTGTTTTTGCCGCCGGATTTCTGATGCGCCCTATCGGTGGGTGGTTGTTTGGCTATATTGCTGATAAATATGGCCGTAAACGATCTATGCTGATTTCTGTATGCATGATGTGTCTGGGGTCGCTGGTCATCGCCTGCTTACCCGGTTATGCAACTATCGGCGTTTGGGCGCCATTATTGCTGCTGATGGCCCGTTTATTTCAGGGATTGTCGGTGGGTGGCGAATACGGTACCAGCGCTACCTATATGAGCGAAGTGGCGTTGGAAGGGCGTAAAGGATTTTATGCGTCGTTTCAATATGTCACGTTGATAGGGGGGCAATTACTGGCGTTACTGGTCGTGGTTATCCTGCAACACGTGCTTTCCGATGCGGAATTACGTTCATGGGGATGGCGTATTCCTTTTGCGTTGGGGGCGGCTTTGGCAGTTGTTGCCCTGTTTCTGCGTCGTTCGCTTAATGAGACATCAGACAGCGAAACACGCGCACGTAAGGATGCCGGCTCGTTACGCGGGCTGTGGCGCAATCGTAATACTTTTATCATGGTGTTGGGTTTTACCGCCGGCGGTTCGCTCAGTTTCTATACCTACACCACCTATATGCAGAAATATCTGGTGAATACCGCAGGGATGAGCGCCAAGTCTGCCAGCGGTTTGATGACACTGGCATTATTTATTTTTATGCTGTTGCAGCCTTTATTCGGCGCGTTATCCGACAAAATTGGCCGACGCAGTTCCATGCTGTTTTTCGGGTCGCTATCGGCGTTGTTGACGGTGCCGATTTTATCGACGTTGCAAGGAATGACTAACCCGGTTATCGCTTTCTCGCTGGTGATGCTGGCGTTGGTGATCGTGAGTTTTTATACCTCTATCAGCGGTATTTTGAAGGCGGAAATGTTTCCACCGGAAGTCAGAGCGTTGGGGGTCGGGTTGTCTTATGCGGTAGCAAATGCCTTGTTTGGCGGTTCCGCCGAGTATGTCGCTTTGTCGCTGAAATCGCTGGGGATGGAAGAGTCCTTCTTTTGGTATGTTTCACTGATGGGGGCGCTGGCATTTCTGGTTTCACTTGGGTTGCACCATAAAGGGAAAGGCGAAAAGCTCTAAGGGTGTGCTGCCTGCCATAAGCAGTAGCCGGCCGTTGCGCCGGCTATGTCCCAGGTGAAATCTTTCACGCTCCATCCACTGCCTTGCGGCCGACTGTCGTATGTTTCTTTAGCGGCGCCGATACTGACGGAAAACATCAATCCGAATGCAGCGCTATGGTCACGACTTTGATGCTGGCGTTCAGCAGCCTCGCTACTTGCGGCGCTGATTAACGCCGATGCCAGGAAATGCTCGGCTTTATCGGGGCCGGTCCACCGATCTTGTGCCATATGCGTGCATCCTGAGCAGGCGAAAAGCAGGAGTAACAAGGCGCTTCGCATCATCATGCCTCGTGTTTTGGGGGTATTCTGCAGAGTTTACGACATGAGGCAGCATTCCCGGCGGGTATTAACACCCTATGCCGGGAATTCCACAGGTGGTTACAAAATTCGGCTTATCAGACGGTCGATGCGGATGCGGCGCAGGCGACGAATAAGCTTGCGTACTTTTACCGGGTATTGCGCAATGCTTTGCAACTGCTGATAGTGCGTGATGACCTGGGTATGGGCGCGAATGCATTCCAGCTCCTGCTGGCGCTGAGTTTGCAGCACTTGCTCCGGGTCATGAATCAGGATGGCGTTTTCCAAATCCAGCCGCCAGGCGCGGGGATTGAGGTTATTGCCCGTCAGTAATTGCCAGGTATCATCCACCCACATTCCCTTCAGGTGAAAGCTGTTGTCACCGTCTTTCCACAGGCGTACCACCAGTTGGTTGCTGTCGATATATTTTTGCAGACGGCTCAAAAAGCGGCGCAGGTTGATTTCATACAGATAAGGCAATGCACCAATAATTCGGAACGGTTGATCTTCAGGAATAAAAAAGTCGTTTGCCGTCTTATCGCCGATAATAATTTCTATCTGCTTACCATTACGCAGCAGGCGAATAATATTGCGCACCAATAGCGCCGGTAAATTGAAATAGGGAGTACACATCACCAACTGCTGATCAGTGCAATACATAAGGTGATGTATCGTTTGGTTCAGCGGGCTCTGTTTACCCAGCCCGACCAGCGGTGTGACCGTCAGTTGATGGTTATTGTCACCGACGCCAGGCAACAGGTAGGTCGCTGAGCGAAGAGACTGGCGGAATTGACGAATATCATTCTTAATGTCGATGGTTTTCGGGCGGGAAGGGGTGTCCAGCCGCTGTACCGCGGACGACGCCAGCAGGTCCTGCACGTAACGCGCCATGACGTCAGCCAGCACGGAATTATGAATGAGCTGGTAGCGATCGTAGCGGTATTTTTCATGCTGATGCAGATAGACGTCATTCAGACTGGCGCCGCTATAGAGCACCGTGTCATCAACAATAAACCCTTTCAGGTGCAGGACGCCTAATGCTTCGCGGGTATTAACCGGGATGCCGTAAATCGGGAAGGATACGTCATTGTGCTGTTGCGCCATGGCATAGTACCAGTCGGCGTTGGTGCTGTCGGCGGTGACGCCGATGCGACCGCGCTGAGCACGATGCCAGTCTACCAGTACGCAAATCTCTAACTCCGGACACTGGCGTTTCGCCTGATAGAGCGCAGACAGAATCCCTTCACCGCCATCATCGTGTTCCAGATACAGGGCTACCAGATAGATGCGCTTCCTGGCCTGCAGAATCTGTTCTGTCAGTGTGGTACGGAAAAGCGCCGGGCTGTGGAGCGTCTGGACGTCGTCGGCAGGCTGAGGAATTTTAGGCAGTTGTGCAAGGTGTTGTTGATATTTCGTACGCTTTAGTTTTGACAACATCACAGTGCGATTCTTCTCTCATCGTGGGGTGACCGCATGGTCATGAAATACGTTAAGGCATAGCCGAATCGGGCGATGATACCACTACTTGGCGGGCGTTGTGAGCAAGTTTTGCTGCCGGTAGCGAGATCTCAACCACATCTGCGCATCTGGTTATAACTTGATTATAACTGCACAGGCGCGCTCAACGGCAGCTCCAGCGTGACAATGCCGTCTTCCAGTTGCACATCAACGTTAAAGCCCAGTTTTTTCGCCAGTGTGACCATTCCCTGATTCGTCGGCATGGTAATACCGTTAAGGCGATTCAATCCGTGAAGTCTGGCGTAGTGGATCAACTTTTCCAGCAACTTCCTGCCTAATCCCAATCCTTTCAGGTCTGAGCGTACCAGTACCGCAAATTCTGCACTGATGTTGTCGGGATCGGCGATGGCGCGTGTCACGCCGATAATCTCCGACTCGCCGTTCATATCTGAGCGGACGGCAATGAAAGCCATTTCACGATCGTAGTCAATTTGAGTCATGTTGGCCAAATCTTCATGAGTAAATTCGTTGATTTCACTGAAGTAACGGTAGTACAGGTCTTCTCGCGTCACTTTGCCGATAAAACGGGCCAGCAGCGGTTCGTCTTCGGGCAGGATAGGGCGAAACAGGCAGGGTGATCCATCCTTGAGATGTACCGTTTCTTCCAGTTCCTGCGGATAAGGGCGCACAGATAGCCGGGATTGCGGATCTCCGCTGAAAGGCGCCAAATGCAACGTCACATCGAGCAGGGTAAATTCCTCGCCGGAAGCCAACAGCGGGTGAATATCCAGACGTTCGATCTCCGGGCAATCCAGAATCAGGTTGGAAACCTGCACCAGCAATCGGCTTAAAGCTGGAATATCCAGCGGTTTGAGGGCATTTGGGCTGCGAATTTTACCGCTTTTCAACGCCTGGACGATCAGATAGCGAGCCAGCGCCATATTCAGCGGCGGCAATGCTACGGCGGCCTGTGTTTCCCGGTTCCATTCCGTTCCGCCTTCACCCAGCATAATGAGTGGGCCGAAAATCGCATCCTGTTCAACGGCGATACGTAACTCCAGCGCGCCGGTACGATTAGCCATACCTTGTACCAACAAACCGTGAACCCGGGCCTGCGGATTGGTGTGCCTGACCCGCTCCAGCATTGCCTCCGCCGCCAGTTGTACTTCCTGGGCATTTTGAAGGTACAGCATGACGCCCTGAATTTCCGATTTGTGGGGAATATCGGGGGAGCGCAGCTTAAGCGCAACCGGATAGCCAATTTTTTCCGCGATATACACCGCTTCGGTGCTGTCGCCGGCAATCCAGGTCGGCAGCGTATTCAGGCCATAAGCTTGCAGAATCGGCTGGACTTCATGGGTATCGAGCCGGGTGGCTCCCTCCTGTAGCGCCTGGTTGATCAGCGCGTGCGCGTGCGCGGTGTTGGCGGTGAGGTCCGAGGGCAACGCCGGAGTTTCTTTCAGTTGTTTTTGGTTACGGCGATATTCGACGATATGCATGAAGGCCGTTACCGTGCCTTCCGGCGTGCGGTAGGTCGGGATCCCCGCCTCGTTGAACAGTCGGCGCGCTTCTTGTGAGGAAAACTCACCGCACCAGTTAGTCAGCAGCGTAATACGTTTGCCGCGCGGGTGTTGCTGTAATAATTGAATGAGACTTTCTGCGCTTTCCGTACCGGGGGCGGCGGCGCTTGGGGCATGGATAATCAACAGCGCATCATAATCGTCGCTGTCCAGCAGCGCTGACAGTGTCGCCTGATAACGTTGTGGGGTGGCGTCGTCGCGCAAATCGAGCGGGTTGCCGATGGCGACGGTGTCGGGCAACACGACGCGCAACGCCTGTTGCGTCGTCTCGCTCAACGTCGCCAGCTTGCCTTGGCGGGCAATCAGTTGATCCAGCGCCTGCGCCGCAGGCGAGGCACCGTTGCTGACAATCAACAAGCGCTCGCCGCGCAGCGGGCGGAAATGACTGAGGGTTTCCACCGCCGAGAATAGCTCGTGGGTATCTTGCACGCGTAGCAGCCCGGCACGCTGGATGGCGGCGTCGTAGGCGGCATCCAGCCCATGCTGGCCGTCATGCAGCAGTTGTTGCGCCTGGCGGCTGCGACCGCTTTTGATCACCAGAATCGGTTTATTGCGTGATGCGCTGCGCGCGGCCGAAAGAAAGCGTCGGGCGTCGCTGATGTGTTCCAGATGCAACAGAATGGCGCTGGTTTTACCGTCCCGCGCCAGAAAATCCAACAGGTCGTCAACGTCAATGTCCAGGCTGTCGCCCAACGCGATAAAGTAAGAGAAGCCGATGCCGCGTTGTTGCGCCCAGTCCAGAATGGTGTTGGAAACGGCGGCCGACTGCGAAATAAACGCCAGTTTGCCTTTTAGAATCGGCACCGGTGAAAAGCTGGCGTTAAGCCCCTGCCAGGGGGCTAACAGCCCGAGGCTATTCGGGCCTAACAGGCGCATCGCATAGCGGGCGGCACAACTTTTCAACTCGGCGAATTGCGATGGCGGAGCGGAAAGCACGATGACGGTTTTACAGCCGCGTTGCCCTAATGCTTCCAGCAGCGAGAGATTGCGATCGGCGCGCGTGCAGATAACGGCAAGGTCGGGCGTCAGCGGCAGGCTGGCGACATCGCGGTACGCCAGTACGCCGCACACCGCTTTATATTTCGGCGTGACCGGCAGCACCGGCCCGTTGAATCCGCCATCAAGCAGATTACGCATCATCAGAAAACCGGCTCGTCCCGGTTTTTCCGACGCGCCGAGTACCGCAATAGAACGGGGACGTAACAGTGCTTCTAATCCGCGCTGGCTCATCAGTTACTCCTGTAGGAATACACCTGATTGATCTTAAACGTCCGTTGCCGTTTTTGCTGTGACCGTAGAGGAAATTTTCTTGTTCGCGTGATGTGCTTTGCCTGCCAGATAATGGCGGCGAAAACGATCGAAATGCGCTGCCAGCGCATCGGCGGCGTCGTTATCGCCGGCCTGACGCAGCAACGCAATGGCGATTTCCGCCGTGCAATGCTGCCCGGCGCTGCTGGCTTCCCGCAACTGATAGCGGGATAAGGCATCCACACTGAGCGACAGGATCGGTAATTTATCGAGGTACGGGCTTTTGCGGAACATTTTGCGCGCTTCCGGCCAGGTGCCGTCGAGCATGACAAACAGCGGTGGTTTGTCACCGGCGGGCAACTGATGGGACACCTGGCGGCCTTCCTCATCGCCGTCTGCGAGAAACACCAGCCAGGGTTGATAGTCTGCGGTTTGCAGCGTGGCGAGCAATGCCGGGTCCGGTTCGGTACGGGACCATAGAAATGCCTCCGTCTGCGGCAGGATATCGGCAATTAAACGACCGGTATTGCTGGGTTTCAACGGTTCGGTATCGAACATGACCAGACAGAAGCGACTACGGGCGGTGCCTGGCGAAAGGGTATCGCACAGGCAGTGAATTTCCGGCAGCAAACAGCGCTGGCAGCGGATGACTCGGCAGCCGCGGGCGCGAAACGGGCGTGTAGAAAAGGCGAGGCGTTGCTGGCGCAGACGCAGTACAGCGTTACCGGTCATGATTTCCCATTAAAAAGCGCTATTCTAAACGACCGGGCTGTTGACCTAAAGCCCCGCGTGTCGGCAGGGCATCACTTGTTGGTGGATATGGCATGGAAAATCGCTTATAGCGATTCGTTAAGCCAGCTTTCAAACGGCGCTTTGGGCATCGCACCGTTAAGCATGTCGACCATCTTACCTTGCTTGAACAGCATAATGGTCGGAATGCTGCGGATACGGAAACGCGCGCTCAGGCCGGGTTCCGCTTCGGTGTTTACCTTGATGAAGCGGATCTTGTCGGCATTTTCATCCGCGACGCTTTCAAACACCGGGGCAAAGTTGACGCACGGCCCGCACCAGGGTGCCCAGAAATCGACGACCACCGGCAGATCGTCCTGCAACAGTTTATCCAGCGTCTTTTCCGTTGCGTTTATCACCTCGCCACTGAAGAGCGGGTGGCCGCAGCGGCCGCATTTGACATTCTGGTTCTCATTAATGCGGTCTTCCGGAAGTCGGTTGGTGGCGTTACAGGATGCACATACCGTATTCATAAACGGGCCTCTGATAGAAAAAGTGCTGTAATCAAGTGTATTGTTGATGAAGATGCGTCCATCGTGCGCAAAGAGAGCAACAACGATGATGTAAAAGTAGGATAAGTATGAATAGCACGTTGAACACCAACAAGGCGTTTTACCCAATAGTTACAATAGTTAGTGACTTTTATGATCGGGCTGGTGGCTAACCCGGTGGACATAGGGTAATCTTCGCGCCCAGCGCGTAGGTGGAGAAGAGCATGAGCGATACATTGAATGGAAAGGGCGGCAAAGTCCGTGTGATGTACGTCCGCAGCGAGGATGGCGACGAAAAAGGCAGTAAGCCAAAGCGGACATCGGATAAGCGTCGTGGTGACAGTGATAGTCATCGTGGTGACAGCAACCGTGGCGGCGGCCGTAAAGGGCGCGAGGGAGCGCCGCGAGGCGGCCGTGAGAGAGATAATAAAGAGAACGCCGGACGTGGTAAGTGGCGCAATGAGTCGGCTGGGCGCGAGCGCCCGGCTCGCAGTGAATCGCCGGAGTATACCGATTCGCCCTGGAAAACAGTATCGCGTGCGCCTGGCGAGACGCCGGATCACGGTGGTATTAGCGGTAAAAGCCAGGTTGACCCGGAACAGATTCGCCGCCAGCGTGCAGAAGAAACCCGTGTTTACGGAGAGAACGCTTGTCAGGCACTGTTCCTGAGCCGCCCGGAAGCGATTGTGCGCGGCTGGTTTTTGCAGGAAGTGACCCCGCGTTTTCGTGATGCATTACGCTGGATGGCCGCTAACCGCAAAGCCTACCACGTGGTGGAAGACGACGAGCTGGTTCGCGCCTCCGGTACTGAGCATCACGGTGGCGTGTGTTTTTTGATCAAGAAACGCCGTGGCCTGGATGTGGCGGCTTACCTGCGTGAAGCCGGGGAAACCGACTGTGTGCTGGCGTTGGAAGATGTCGGCAACCCTCATAACCTTGGCGGCATTATGCGTAGCTGCGCCCACTTTGGCGTGAAAGGCGTACTGGTGAATGATGCCTCGCAACTGGAGTCCGGCGCTGCAGTGCGTACGGCGGAAGGTGGCGCCGAGCATGTGAAAGCCATCAGCGCTGAAGGTCTGGTTGATGCGCTGGCGCAGTTCCGTGCCGCGGGTTACACCATCGTTACCACCTCCAGTCATAAAGGGACAACCTTGTCGAAAGTCGCGTTGCCGGCCAAATCGGTGATCGTGCTGGGGCAAGAAGGGGATGGATTATCCGACAGCGCCTGGCAGCAGGGCGACGTCAAAGTGTCGATTGACGGCACCGGCAATGTAGAAAGCCTGAATATCTCGGTTGCGACCGGGATCCTGCTGGCGGAATGGTGGCGGCAGCATCACGGCTAAACCTGTGCGGTTGGCAATGAGTGAATAAAAATGAGTGAATAAAAAAGGTGGCGGCGCCACCTTTTTTATTACGGATGTTCGGCGTAGCAATCAGTGTGCGCCGCCTGCGGAGTGACTGCCGAACGGCGGTTTGGCGAACCATACCAGGACAATCAGCACGACGAAAACCCCGGCCGACAGCCAGAAGATTTCATTCGCACCAATAATCAGCCCCTGAGCGGTAATCTGCTGAGCCAGATAGCTGGATACCTGCTGTTGACTCATTCCCATCGCTTCCAGTTGCTGATAAGTCTGTTGCGCGATCGGATTATAGGGGGTGATCGCCTCGGTAAGCTGTTCGTGATGCAGCGCTTCCCGGCGTTCCCACAAGGTTGTGGTGATCGACGTGCCGATAGAGCCGGCCAACGTACGGGCGAAGTTCGACAGGCTGGAGGCGGCCGCCATACGTTCCGGCGGTAGACCGGAGAGCGTGATGGTGGTTAACGGCATAAAGAAGCACGCTACGGCAAAACCTTGGACGAACTGCGGCCAGGCGGAAGCGCCGAAATCCATTGCAGGTTCGAAAGTATAGGCACGCCAGTAGAAACAGATCGCATACATGATGAAGCTGAACGTGACCAGACGACGCATATCCAGCTTATGCATGAATTTACCGATGAGCGGCGAAAGGATTACCGGCATCAGGCCCACCGGTGCGGAAGCCAGCCCGGCCCAGGTGGCGGTATAGCCGAATACCACCTGTAATAACTGCGGTAACAGCACAATGGCGCCAAAGTAGAGCATGAACGCCAGACTGGTACACAGGCAGCCGATGGTAAAGTTACGCATTTTAAACAACGACAGGTCGACTACCGGATGATCGTCGGTCAGTTCCCAGACCACCAGTATCGTCAGCGATACGACGGCAACCACCGTCAACACCACGATTTCCGTCGAGTTAAACCAATCCAGCTCTTTGCCCCGATCCAGCATCATTTGCAGGCTGCCGATGCCGGCTGCCAGCAAAACCAGCCCGATCGTATCGATAGGTCGGATCTCGGTTTTGGTTTCTCGTCCACGCAGGGTTTGCAACGTAATCAGCACCACCACGATACCGAGCGGGACGTTGATGAAGAAGATCCATCCCCAGTGATAGTTGTCGCTGATCCAGCCGCCGAGGATCGGGCCGAAGATCGGGGCAACCACCACCGTCATTGACCACAACGCCAGCGCAATGCCCCGTTTAGCCGGCGGGTAGTTGTTCAGCAGCAGGCTTTGAGACAGTGGAATGATCGGGCCGGCAACCAATCCCTGCAACATACGGGAGACGATCAGCATCTCCAGACTGGTGGACATGCCGCACAGCCACGACGTTAGGGTAAACAGGATAGTGGCCCAGATAAACAGGCGCACCTCACCGAAGCGTTTTGCCAGCCAGCCGGTGATGGGGATGGAGATGGCGTTCGCCACCCCAAAAGACGTGATGACCCAGGTACCTTGTGAGTTAGAGGCGCCAAGATTCCCGGCGATAGTCGGAATGGCGACGTTGGCAATGGTTGAGTCCAGCACTTGCATGAACGTCGCCAGCGACAGCGCGATCGTCATCAGAGCCAGCGACATGCCTTCAAGCGGTTTTTTTGTCACGCTGCTCTCCTTCTAAGGTTAGCCAGCGTTAGCGTTGATGATCTGGTCAATCATCTGGTTGACCGGCGTCAGATCCAGATCCAGCGCATCACTCTGGTAGGCCGATGTCGAGCGGGGCGCATCGGACAACACCTTGCCGTCGGTATTGGCGGTATCCACATTGACCAGCATCGACAAACCGATACGCAGCGGGTAATCCGCCAGCTGTTTGGGATCCAACTCGACTCGGACCGGCAAACGCTGTACCACCTTGATCCAGTTGCCGGTGGCATTTTGCGCCGGCAGCAGCGAAAACGCGCTGCCCGTACCCATATCCAGGCCGACCACTTTGCCTTTATATACCACGTTGTCGCCATACAGGTCGCTGGTGATGGTCGCCGACTGGCCGATACGCATATTGGCTAACTGGGTTTCTTTAAAGTTGGCATCGACCCACAGCGGAGCCGCCGGCACGACTGCCATCAAGGCAGAGGACGGCGTGACGCGGGCACCCAGTTGTACACTGCGGCGAGAGACGTAGCCATCCACCGGGCTGACGATATGAGTACGTTTGAGCGCCAGCCAGGCATTACGCAGGTCGGTTGCCGCCTGTGCAATGGCCGGCTGTTGTTCCAGCGGTGTGTTGAGTACCAGCGCCTGGGTGGCGGCATATTGCTGTTTGGCCGCTTCCAGCGATGCTCTGGAGCTGGCAACTTGATCACGCGCGTGTTGCAACTCTTCCCGCCCGATGACGTTGGCGCGTCCCAGCGCTTCACGGCGATTCAGGTCGCTGATGGCTTGGTCCAGCGTAATCTGTTGCAGGTCAATATTCGCTTTATATTGACGGACGTTGATCATCTGCTGATGAACCTGACGCACGCTGTTCGCCAACGTTGTCTTTGAGCGTTCAAACGCCTGCTCGGCGTCGGCTGGATCAAGCTCTACCAGCACATCGCCTTTTTTAACGAAGTCGGTATTATCGACATTGACCCGGACGACGCTGCCGTTGACCTGCGACATGATTTGAACCTGGTTGCCGGCGACATAAGCGTCATCGGTTTCCTGATGGTGTCGTAATACCAGATACCAGTAGGCGAACCACACACAGCCAATAAAGAAAAACAGAATCATCAATAGCGTGAGAATTCCTTTACGTGTTTTTTTGGGCTTGGACGGCTGGGTAGGTGGAGTCTGCGTTTCCACGTTGGCACTCATAATTCTCTCCTAGTTAAATTGCTTTTTTCTCGGCCTTTCATGGCCTTTGATTGCCTTTCATGGCGGTATCATTACAGTGATGGTTTTTTGAAAAAACAGCACCACCTGCAAACCGTAAAGGTTTGCATGGCAACGACGACGATGGTCTCTGTCAGGAATGGCGACGGGGGTTACAAACCGTCCTGGTCCATTTCGTCAAGACGGAGTAACAGCTTGCGCATCAGCACTTCCAACTGATCTCTTTCACTGTCTTCAAGGGCAGAGCAAAGAATATGCAGGCTGCGGTGCTGAGGCGGCAGCAGTTCATCCAGAAAGGCTTTACCTTTCTCGGTCATATACAGGTACAGGCAACGGCGATCGCTGTCGCTCTCGCGCCGTTCGATCCAGCCGCGTTTTTCCAGCTCATCGGCGATGCGGGTGGCATTCGTGCGTGAAGAGCCAAGCGCTGCGCTCAATTCGGAAGGTTGAATGCAGTAATTTTCCTGCGATTCCAGCGTAATCAGCGCCATGAACAGGGTTTCGTTGATGTCCTGTTCTTTCAGCATCCGGTTGCGGTGTTCCAGTATTTTGGTCTGCATGTGCAGGAACAAACGCAGCAGCAGGACTTCACGGTAAGGGAAATCCGGGCGGCGCGAAGCGCGCATACGCAGCATGTCTTCAATTGGGGCGAATGAACTTTCCATAGATGTCAACCTCATTAATCACGACCTGCATAGTAACTAATGTTACTAATTAGGTAAATGCGAGAAACTTGTCGATTAGTGCTTATTTTGCCACTGATCGAAATGTGTGCAGGTGATACGGTCTGTCGCCGTTTAATACGTTGGCCAGACGCGACGTCGGTAAGCGCCCACTCAGTCAGGCCATCGTCTGAGCCCATTTAAAGGCAAGGCCGTAGCACAATGCGCCCAGCAACGTCGATAAGACGATGCTGCGGGTTTTGTAAAAACAAAGCGTTAGCAGGGTAAAGCCCACCAACGTCGGCAAGCGTCTTTCCACGTGTTGCAGCAGGTCCGGCAGAGTAGACACCACCAGTAGCGCGCAAATGGAAGCGATACCGATACTGTCGAGCAGCAGGGCGGTTTTGCCCCGTTGCAGATTGCCGGACGCTCTGCTGCCACCTAGCCTCAACGGCAGGTATCGGAACAGGAAATTAACCGTTCCCACCAGTAAACCGATCAATAATACTGAACTATTCATCGCGTATCTTCTTTTAATGATGTGGGTTGATACAGTGACGACAGACATCCGCCGGCAATCCCGACCAGGATGGCGGCGGGAATAGACGAGATCAGCAACCCCACACAGGCGCCGCTCAGCGCGGTTGCCACCACCAGACTCTGACGACGCCTGAATGACGCCAGCAGGAAGCTCAAAAACAGGGCCGGCAGCATAAACGAGAGTGCGGCTTCGACCGCGGGATAGCCGTCCAACGGGCCGTTGCCGAACAGTGCGCCGATTACCGTACCGGCGACCCACGACAACCAGGCGTTTAGTGCCACGCCCAGCATCCAGGCTTCACTCCAGCGTCGGTTATCCCTTGATAACCGTACGGTGGCGGCGGCAAACACCTCGTCGGTCAGACCGAAAGCCCACCAGGCGGTTCTGGCGGTCGGCAGGCGTTGCCTGATGCGGTGACGCAGTGACGGGCCGTACAAGACGTGGCGGACATCCATTGCCATGACGGTTAAGGCGGCCACCCAAATCGAGGCGCCGGCGCTCAGTAATGCGGTGATGACAAACTGGCTGGCGCCGGCGTAGATAACGCAGGACAAAAAAATCGCTTCGAGCGGCGTGAAACCCAGTTTGACGGCGTTCAGACCAAATGCAAACGCGACCGGAACGTAGCCGATGACGATGGGCATGCTATCCAGCAAGCCTCTGGCAAACGAAGCGTGAGGCGTCGTCACTTAGCGCATCTCCGGTAGCGATGACTCGTCATGATAGCCCCGCCACCACACCAGCAGACCCAACAGGCTCAGAAGACACCCGGCGCCTGAGACGCCGAGCCAGCCGAAATGCTGGTAAGCGTAAGCGGAGATCACCGAGCCGAGGGCGCCGCCGATGAAATAGCTGGTCATGTAACCGGCAGTGAGGCGATTACGCGCCTCCGGCTGTATGCGGTACGTCACGCTTTGATTGGTGACATGCATCCCCTGAACCGCCATGTCCAGCACGACGATGCCGATCAGCAGCGGCACTATGGCATTGACGCCGGCGGCGATCGGCAGCCACGACAAAATCAGCAACAACCAGCCTACCGTAGTGGAGAGCCTGGCTTTACCCTGGTCCACCAGTCGGCCTGCACGGCCGGCGGCCAGCGCGCCCGCCGCTCCGGCCAGCCCGAATAGTCCGATCACGCCTTCGCTGTAGTGGTAAGGCGCGGCGGAAAGCAGAAACGCCATTGATGTCCACATGATGCTGAAATTGGAGAATGAAATCGCGCCCATGAGCGCACGGGTGCGCAACACGCGGGAGTTGCCGAAGAGCCGGAAGATGGAAATGAGTAACTGCAGGTAATTCAGATCAGTGGATGGACGATACTGCGGCAGCGCGCGCCACATCAACAGCGCCATTGCCGTCATCAATAGACTGGCTACCCAATAGACCGTGCGCCAGTCCCCCAACGAGGCCAGCGCGCCGGCCAGCGTTCTGGCCAGCAGGATGCCGAGCAACAGGCCGCTCATAATGGTCCCAACGACTTTGCCTCGATGTGCCGGTGAAGCCAGCGTCGCTGCCAGCGGTACCAGAATCTGTGCTACCACCGAGAACAAACCGGTTATGGCGGTGCCGGTCACCATCAGCCATAACGATGGTGCGGAGGCGGTAATCAACATGCCGCCCGCCGCCAGCAGTGTCATACCGACAATTAAGCGGCGGCGCTCAAACCGGTCGCCCAACGGCACCAGAAACATCAGGCCGCAGGCATAGCCCAGTTGGGCTGCGGTGACGATAAAACCGGCCTGATTGACCGACAGGCTGAAGGCTTGAGCGATAGCGTCCAACAAGGGTTGAGCATAATAGTTGCTGGCAACCGCCAACCCGGTGGCGGCGGACATTAACAACGTCAGTGCCGGAGTTAAGCCGACGGAGGAGGAAGATACGGACATGTGGAATGGTTAACTTGATGTTGCGCTTGAATAATTGATTTAGTATTGAACAGTCACGCTGGAGAATCCAGCAATTTGTCTTATAAATTCTCATGAGAATAATCAGGCGTTTTATCAGACAGGCCAGAAAGAATGGGCTATCGGAGGCGGTTTAGCTGTCGTGACGCGAGGGAAAAAAGCGTGAGGATACCCACTCCGGTATCCTCCAGATGATGTCGTTGCGATCGCTGTGCTGTTTGGCGAATGTACTGTTTGGTGAATGTACTGTTTGGCGAATGTGCTATTTGGCGGCGGCGCGGGCGGAATCAATCCAACGATTAAATTGCGCCTGGTGCGCGTTAACCCAGCCGTTGACGTGGCGTTCGATATCCTCCTGAGACGCTTCGCCCTGATGCATACGCAGGTTCTGGGCATTAATGTCTGCCAGCGGCAGTTTCATGATGGCGAACAGTTTGGCCGCCGCAGGGTTCTTTTCAGCCCAGGCTTTGTTGGCGATGATGCGCATCTTGTTGACCGGAAAACCGTAATTGGCGCCATTGGGTAATTGGGTGTCGGTATTTTTCTGTTTGCCGGGCAGCGAGGAGAATGGTACCTGCAGCCACACCACGTCCCGTCCCGGCACCAGCACATCGCTTACCCAGTACGGCGTCCAGGTGAAATAAAGAATCGATTTCCCTTGTTTGTAACGCGTGATCGTGTCGGCGATTAACGCCGCGTAGTTCCCCTGATTGTGGTTGACGGTATTATTCAGCCCGTAAGCCTGAATCTGATGATTAATCACGCCATCACATCCCCAACCGGGGTTACAGCCGGTCAGATCCGCTTTGCCGTCGCCGTTGGTGTCGAACAAGGCGGCCAGCTTGGGATCCTTGAGCTGATCCAAACGAGTAATGTGGTATTTATCGGCGGTTTTCTTGTCGATCAGATACCCTTGTGCCGCACCGGAAACATAGACGCCCTGACGATAGAAGGCGGCGTCGCCGCCGGCCGCCTGATACATGTCGTCATGCAACGGTTGCCAGTTGACTGCACTGAATGTGGCGTCGCCGTTGGCGATCGAGGTGTAACCGACGTTGTAGTCGACTTCGCTGGGGGTATCGACGGTATAACCCAGTTTCTCCAACGCCTTGCTGACCAGCAGCGTCTGGAAGGTTTCTTCAGAAAGAGTGCTTTGCACCGGCTTGACGGTGATGCCTTTGCCGGGAAGGTCGTCGGCGGCAAACAAGCCGGTACTCAGTACGGTAGTCAGGGCAAGCGTTGCCATGCTGATATTACGCATACGGATAGTCCTCATGTTGATTCAATACGTGGTCGCCAGCGACTGGCTGTCGTATCAAAAGGCGCAGCCGGGCGTTATCGGCCGCAAGTTCAGACGGTGCCGACCGGATGGGTCATCCCTGGGATGTGAGGAAAGGGCGAATCAACCACCCCAGCGGCCCACGCTGGAACCAGTGGCGATGACTGCGGCTGCGGGCATCGCGCCCCAGCGATTGGGTCAAACGGTCCAGAATGATGGCCAGAATGACGATGCTGACTCCGCCGATGGAAGCCAGCCCCATGTCGAGGCGGCCGATGCCGCGCAACACCATCTGCCCAAGCCCGCCGACGGCGATCATCGAGGCGATGACGACCATCGACAGCGTCAGCATCAGTGTTTGGTTGATACCGGCCATGATGGTAGGCATCGCCAGCGGCAACTGGACCTTGAACAGCATCTGGCGCGGGCTGGCGCCAAAGGATTGCGCCGCTTCCACCAGATCGGCCGGCACCTGGCGAATGCCGAGTATGGTCAGACGAACAATCGGCGGCAGAGCGAAAATAATCGTCACGACGACGCCCGGCACGTTGCCGATACCGAATAGCATCACTATCGGCACCAGGTAAACGAAGGCCGGGGTGGTTTGCATGGCATCCAGCAGCGGACGCACAACGCGGGCGGCGCGGTCGCTATGCGCCAGCCAGATACCCAGCGGCAAGCCGAGAATGATGCAGAAAAACAGTGCCGTCAGCACCAGCGCCAGTGTCACCATCGCCTGAGACCAGGCGCCGATAGCGCCGATGATGACCAGCGACAGCAATGTCGCGACGCCCATGCCGAAACTGGAGACCTGCCAGGCCAGCAGAGAAAACGCCAGAATAGCGACGGGGGCAGGCAGGCTGGTCAGCAGTTGTTGAAAACCGGTGAGAATGACATCGACCGGCACGCGGATACCCTGAAACAGCGGGCGAAAATGCAATACCAGCCAGTCGATGCCTTCCGTCACCCAACGGTCGAGCGGCACCAGCGTATGCCGGAACGGATCCATCAGGTTGATGTGCTCAGGTGCCGGCGTCGGCGTGTTCAGCCAGTCGCTGCCATCCTGATGTACGTCATTGGCGGCGGGTGGGGGCGACGTATTCCAGGCATCGTCAGGGTTATCTTGCGTCTGAGCGTTTCCCGCCGGCGCGGATGAGGCCACCCAGGGATCGGTTTGCGCCGGGTGGCCGCCGGATGAACTCACCGCGGCCGGGTGGTGGTTGGCGGCGTTGGCGGTGGGATCCGGTAGTTGGCTTTCTTCCCAGGGATTTTGCGTGGTATCAGTCATGCAGCGTACTCTCCTTATCCAGTGCCTGCAGCAGCATCCCCTTGGAGATAATGCCGAGGTATTCATGGTGTTCCCCCACAACAGGTACGGCGCAGGGTGCCTGAGCCACCTGAGATATCAGCTCGTTGAGCGACATATCCCCAGGAACCGGCAACGGTGCGGGCAGCAGCGCCTGCTCCAGCGGCTGCTGATCACGCAGCGCCTGTTTGAGTGAATCAATGGAGACTACGCCGATGAATTTACGGCCCCGTTCCAGCACATAGCCGTACTCGCGATCCTCTTCTTGCAGGATCTTCAGCGCGGATCGCGGGCCGACGCCCGGCGTTTTGCGGATGATCGTGACCGGACGGCGGCGAGCGATGTCTTTGGCGCTGAACACATGGCTGATGTCCACGCCGCGGAAGAACGTGCGTACATAGTCGTTGGCCGGATTATTGAGGATCTCATCCGGCGTGCCGACCTGGACCACCTCGCCGCTATGCATGATGGCGATGCGATCGCCGATGCGCATAGCTTCATCCAGATCGTGCGAGATGAAAACGATGGTACGTTGCTGACGCGCCTGTAGCTTGATCAGCTCATCCTGCATCTCGGTACGGATCAACGGGTCAAGCGCGGAAAAGGCTTCGTCCATCAGCAAAATGTCCGGATCGTTGGCCAGCGCACGGGCCAGGCCGACACGCTGGCGCATGCCACCGGAGAGCTCGTCCGGGTAGGTGCCGGCGTATGTTTCGAGCCCGACCTGCTGCAAGGCATGCAGCGCTTTTTGCTCGCGTTTTTCGCGGGGCACGCCGGCTAAATCCATGCCGAATGCGGTATTGTCGAGCACATTCAGGTGAGGCATCAGCGCGAAAGACTGAAACACCATGCTGATCTTCTTACGACGCAGGGCACGCAATGCACCGTCCGGCAGGCGGGAAATATCCTCGCCGTCGATCAGCACCTGGCCGCGTGTCGGTTCTATCAGGCGATTGAGAAGGCGTACCAGAGTGGATTTACCGGAACCGGATAATCCCATGATCACAAAAACTTCGCCTTCTTCAATGGTCAGATTGGCGTCTTTCACGCCGACAGTCAGACCGGTTTTCTCAAATATTTGATCTTTATTGAGCCCTTGTTCCAGAAGCCTGAAAGCCCGGTTTGGATGCTCGCCGAATATCTTATACAGATGTTTTACTTCAATTTTAATTGCCATGTAATTAAAGGTTTCCTGTGCGGTGTGATTTTTATTTTGACCTCGTTGTGGGTAAGACTGTTTATACCCTAACCAGAATTAATCCATGTGACAACCCTTGAGTTTGTCCTGGTTTATGTATTGCATTAACGGATGAACGATATTTTTGTAAGCGGGGGTGTTGGAGTTTTAAAAAATGAAACAGAATTATCCTGTAGGTAAAAATATTAATTTATTTTTATTTTTCAATGTATTGTCGAGTTTTTTGTTGTGGGTTTTATCAGCGTGATACGTGTGTTTCCTCATGGCGACAATAATAAATTTTTTGCGGATTTGGATGGTAAATATATGGTTTTTTTGAAATTCATTTGTTTTTTATGCGTATTCCTGTTTGGAAAATGGTTTTTTTTCGTGACTCTATTCATGGTATGAGTCGACTTATAAGATGGTGATGTCAGGATTTGGGGGGCGATGTTGTTCGGAGTTATTTCGTGGGAAATAGCCTGATCAAGCCTGGGAATAATCAGAGGATTCTGAATTTATTCGTCACCGGAATATGTGAGGAAAATAAAGCGGGAGCGGTAAATATACCCAAAATAATTCGATTTGCAGCCAGGCGGCGGAATAAGAGCCAGGCGGCGGAATAAATAGCCGGATCGCGATGCCGTGTCGCGATCCGGAAATGGGGGTTATTCTTTACCCAGCACTAAACCCGGCAGGCTGGCGGTAGTCGGCGTATGGGCTTTTTCCCGACGCGCCAGATAGCGATAGCTGCCCGCGCCCAACGCCACGCCGATAAACCAACTGAAATTGGCGACTTCATGCCAGGCCGGCACGAAGCTTATCACCAGCCCGATAGCCACCGACGGCAGCAGCGCCAGCACGGCATTCGGGTTAATGCCGTTGCGATACCAGTAGCGGCCATTCGGCGTATCGTTGAACAGCGCATCGACATCGACCTTGCCGCCTTTGATCAGGTAAAAATCCGCCAGCAGGATGCCGAACAGCGGGCCGATAAACGCGCCCAGCACGTCGAGCGTGTAATGTATCAACTCCGGTGAGTTGAACAGATTCCAGGGAGTCAGCAATACGGAGCCGACTGCGGCGATCATCCCGCCGGTGCGGAAACTGATGCGCTGCGGCGAGCAGTTGGAGAAATCGAACGCCGGGGAGACGAAGTTGGCGACAATGTTGATGCCGATGGTGGCGACGATCATGGTCAGCAGGCCCAACGCCACCGCCACGCTATTGCCGACGCGGCTGACGGTTTCGATCGGGTCGGTGATCATCTGGCCGAACAGGGATTGCGTGCCGGAGACAATCACCACCGTGACGATGGAGAATAGCAGGAAGTTGAAAGGCAGCCCCCAGCGGTTACCGCGGTGGATTTCCTGCATACTTTTAGCGTAGCGGGAGAAATCGCCGAAGTTGAGCAACGGGCCGGAGAAATAGGACACCACCAGCGCGGTCGCGGTGATCATCTGCCAGATCTGCTCGCCGCCGCTGAGGGCTTTGCTGCTCAGTGTGAAGGAAATATTGTCCAGCCCGGTTTTGTATACAATCCATCCGGCCAGCGCCAGCATCACCACGTAAACCGCCGGACCGGCGATATCGATAAAGCGCTTGATGGCGCTCATCCCGTGCCAGAACACCATCGCCTGCAGCAGCCACATCACACCAAAGCACAGCCAGCCCAGCGTCGACAGGCCCAGCCAGTGGCTGGTGGTCAACGCGGTGAGCGACGGAACGAATTTCAGCAGCACCAGCATCAACGCATTGGCGGCCAGATAGGTCTGGATACCGTACCAGGCGAATGCGATCAACCCACGAATCACCGCCGGAATATTGGCGCCGAACACCCCAAACGACTGACGACAAATCACCGCATAGGGTACGCCGCTGAGCTGGCTGGGTTTGGCCACCAGATTGGCGCACAGTTGCACGATGCAAATGCCCGCCAGCAAGCACAGCAGTACCTGCCAACTGGCCAGACCCAGCGTAAAGAAGCTGGCCGCCACCACGTAGCCGCCCATACTGTGAACATCCGACATCCAGAAGGAAAAGATGTTGTACCAGGACCAGTTTTGCTCGCGTGTCGGCGCCAGGTCTTCGTTGCACAGTCTCGGGCTGTAGTGTGCCGGAGCGCTTCCGGCGGGCGTCATGTTTTCTGGCATGGAATCTGCTCCTTTTTTGATGACGATGAAAAATAGAGGTGAATAACCTGTCCTGTGAGGTGTTGCAGGATTTGGGCCAGATTGGTGAATTTTGTATACAATAAATTTATTTTTTGTGTACGATCTGGTGGTGGCGTGATGACGGAAGAAACCAATGAACGATATTTATGGTCTCGGGCAAGAGACAATTTTCGAGCAAAAAGATGACGTTATCTATCAGGCGCTGTTAAACGCGATTGTTGAACATCAATTGCTGCCCGGTGCTCGTCTGCCGGAAGAGGCGCTGGCGGACGTATTTGGCGTGAGTCGTACCGGGATCCGCAAGGTGTTACAGCGTCTGGCAACGGTGCAAATGATCACGCTGTTGCCCAAACGTGGTGCACAGGTGGCGACGCCGACGGTAGAAGAAGCACGTGAGATCTTTCAAACCCGTAGCCTGATGGAGTGCGCCAACCTGCCTGCGGTGCTGGCCCACTGCCAGCCGCCGCACCTGGCGGCGCTGGAAAAACTGATGAAGGCGGAGGAAAAAGCCCATCAGGATCGCAACGGGCCGGAGGCGATCCGCCTGTCGGCCGCCTTTCATATTCAGTTGCAGGCGATTTCCGGCAACAGCGTGCTGACCAGTATGGTGTCGCAATTGACGCTGCGGTCATCTCTGGTGATCGCGGCTTATGGTGCCCCCTGGCAGCAAGGCTGCCGTTGTCATGATCACCATGATCTGCTGACACTGCTGCGTAACCGTGATTTGGCGGCGCTGACGACCGCCATGCAACAGCATTTCGACGATATCGTCGCCAGCCTGCGTTTCGGCGGTGATAGCGCGACCACGCCGGATTTCTCGCGGCTGTTCAGCCATCTGAAGTCGTTCGATAACCCCAAAAAGGAGCAGGGCGCATGAGCGGATGCGTGATTCAGGTAATCAACCCCAATACCAGCCTGACGATGACGGAAACCATCGGTGAAGCGGCGCGGCGAGCGGCGGCACCCGGTACTGCGATTCTGGCGGTATGCCCATCGCAAGGGGTGCCGTCGATCGAAGGGCATTTTGATGAAGCGGTGGCGACCCTCGGCGTGCTGGAGCAGGTTCGGCTGGGGCGCGAGCAGGGGGTCAACGGTCATGTCATCGCCTGCTTTGGCGATCCCGGTCTGCTGGCGGCGCGGGAACTGGCGAGTGCGCCGGTGTTGGGGATCGCCGAAGCGGCGATGCATCTGGCGACGCTGGTGGCGACGCGCTTTTCCATCGTCACCACGCTGCCGCGCACGCTGATCATCGCCCGTCATCTGGTGCAACGCTACGGCTTCGAGCACCACTGCGCCGCGCTGCACGCCATCGACCTGCCGGTACTGGCGTTGGAAGATGGGCAAGGGCTGGCGCAGCATAAGGTGCGGGAAATGTGTATACAAGCGAAGCGGCAGGATGGATCCGGCGCCATTGTGCTGGGCTGCGGCGGTATGGCCGATCTGGCGCAGGCGCTGACGCAGGAGTTGGGGATCCCGGTGATCGACGGCGTCGGTGCGGCGGTGAAGATGGTGGAGTCGCTGGTTGGACTGGGGCTCGCCACCAGCAAACACGGCGATCTGGATTATCCACTGGACAAGCCGTTAACCGGCGCGTTCGGGACGTTGCGTTAATCGACGCCGTGCCGTTGCGGCTCTCATAATAAGGAAAGACACCATGACACTCTCTCAGCAGTGGAGTTCAGATCCTGACTACCCGCGCGATCTGATCGGTTATGCCGGTCAACCGCCGCACGCTCGCTGGCCTGGACAGGCGCGCATTGCGGTTCAGTTTGTGCTGAATTACGAAGAAGGGGCGGAAAACCATGTGCTGCACGGCGACGCCGGTTCCGAGCAGTTTCTGTCCGATATCATCGGCGCTGCCAGTTACCCGGCGCGGCATATGTCGATGGACTCGCTCTATGAATACGGTTCTCGTGCCGGTTTCTGGCGTATTCATCAGGAATTTCAGCGCCGTGGCCTGCCGCTGACGGTGTTTGGCGTGGCGATGGCGTTGGCGCGTAACCCGGCGGTGGTCGAAGCCATCAGAACGGCGGATTACGATGTGGTCAGCCACGGCTGGCGCTGGATTCACTACCAGAATATGGATATCGACACCGAACGGGCGCATTTGCAACAGGCTATCGCAGTGCACACCGATTTATTCGGTCAGCCACCGCTGGGCTGGTACACCGGGCGCGACAGCCCGCACACCCGGCAACTGGTGCTGGAGCAGGGCGGTTTTCTGTACGACAGCGACTACTACGGCGACGATCTGCCGTTCTGGTTGCCGGTAAGACGGGCAAGCGGCGAGCTGAAACCGCATCTAATCGTTCCCTACACGCTGGATGCCAACGATATGCGTTTCGCTTCACCGCAGGGTTTCAACAGCGGCGAGCAGTTTTTCAGTTATCTGAAGGACAGCTTTGACGTGCTGTACGCCGAAGGGGAAGAAGCACCGAAAATGATGTCGATTGGTATGCATTGCCGTCTGCTGGGGCGGCCGGGACGTTTTCGGGCGTTACAGCGGTTCTTGGATTATATCCAGCAGCACGAGCGAGTGTGGGTATGTCGTCGTCAGGATATCGCCGAGCACTGGTATCGTACACATCCGTATCGAGCCTGACGCAATAAGGCACTCATTGCGCCGCCGGATTACAGGTATTAGCCAGGCAATGTTACCTATGGGTTTCATTGTCTGGCTTTTTTGTATTTTGTGAAACGTATAGGTTTCATTATCAATAAAAGGAGTTTTTGATACATAAAGGTAACGTTAAAAGCGTGGCGGCAAGTTAATGTAACCTTTTGGTGATGTTAATGGTCTTTTTGGTGTTTTACGTGTGATATATTACGCGTAATGAGATCGGAGGGGCTATGGAGAGACTGACCGTACAGGCGTTTATCGACAATGCGTGGCAGGATATTGCCGAGATCGGTTTTCCCGAGAGCGATCGGGATAATTACCTGCTAACCCGGCTGGATTATGCGTCCGATTATGGCATTGACTATATGGATTGCGATGACCACCACGCGGTTTCCGTCAATTATCCGGTGCGGATCTTCTTTGACGATGGTGGCGAGCCTGGATGGATGCGCTTTCTGGATGACATCATCCCGGCCGGAGCTAGCCGACAGTATTGGATTGAGCATCTTGATCTCTCCGGGTTACCGACACAGTTGCAAAATTATGTCTTGCTGCGTCACGCCACCATTGCTCCGGTTGGTCACTTGCGTATCAAAGAGTCAATTCCTGCACAGCATAACGGCACCACCCGATTTTTCAGCGTGGAGGACGTAAAGAATCGGGCCAGCGATTTTCTGGATTATGCACAGCAGCGTGGTGCTGCGGCTGGCGGTGCTACAGGTGCAGGCGGCGAGGCGCCCAAACTGCTATTGCGTTGCAATGCGGAGGATGAGGTATGGATCGATACCTGGCAGGATGACCTCGATTGTTGCGATGCCGCCTATCTGGTGAAGTTTCCACGCGGTCAGCGTAGCGAGATTGACTGCGACATCCTGCGAGCCGAGTTTCATTATTACCATGAACTGGCCGAGATGGGGTTCGACACCATTCCTGTGGCGGGTATGCGTCTGGAAGAAGGGCTGCATTACCCGTCGCTCTGGTTACCGCGCTTTGATATTGAATTCCCTGGTAATGGGCTGGTTAAGAGGTACGGCATGGAGTCGGTGTATTCCCTGCTGCGAGTCGGGCCGGGCAGTGCGCTGCGCCATGATCGAACGATTCGCACGCTGATAGCCAAAATCGTGTCCAGCCATACGGTGAGCGTAGACGGAAAAGCGTTTGACCCTGCGGCGTTCGTGATCGAGTGGATACGACGTGATCTGTTGAACATTGCGTTTGGCAACAGTGATAACCACGGCCGCAATACCGCTTTCCTCAGGGACGAGCGAGGGATTCGGCTGGCGCCGATTTATGATTTTGCGCCGATGAAAGCGGACCCGGCAGGCATTGCCAGAACGACCAAATGGCCAGAGCCGCTGGAGGTAGGCGGTGATTATCAGTTTGAGCGGATCGCGCAGTTGTTTTCCGACATTCTTCCACCAGAATTGTTGATGGCAAAATTACAGCAGACAGCCACGCAATTGGTTGGTCTGAAAGCGCGGCTTCAGCGGCGCGGTGTACCCGAATCGATCATCACTTTGCCCTCCATTGGGTTTGATTACCTTCCTGAAAAGTTACAGCGCTGGGGGGTGTTATGAGTCAGGACCGCAATAATAACGATAACTACGCCGATGCACAGGATGTTCAGGCAACCATACGCAAGCTACGTCAGCGTATGCAGGAGCGCAGTGTAGCGCAGACGTATTTTCAGCCGTCATCCGTCGCCGTGGTAACCGAGATAGCGGATATCGCAAAAGTGAGGGCATCAAAAAACTCCCGGCCACTCAATACCAGCGAGCGGCGGCTTGCCATGCAAAACATTATCCGCAGGATGATGTTCGGCGAGATATCGCAGGGAAACGCACTTAAAGAATTGCGTCTTAACGTGTTGGGCCTTCGGCAGGAGGCTTACGCCAGTTTGGTGGGGGTATCACGCAAAACCTTGTCCGAAATAGAGAACGGCAAGGGCAATTATACGGCGGATATTATCAACAAAGTGTTTAAGCCTTTTGGGCTGAAGATGGGGCTTATGCCGGTATCGCCGTCATTACTTGCCGAGATCCTCTCGACCGCTCCCACCTCTGGCGGGCAATCGGATAGCCGGTAAATCTAGCGGCTATCCGACATGCCAGTGGCTATCCGACATGGATATCGCAACCGTTACACCATCAGGCTCACATGGGCCGCTACGATCCGCCAGCCTTGCTCAGTACGCCGCCAGGTTTGCATCTGGCGGCCGATTTTCTCGCTGCCTTCACGACGAAACTCGGTACTGGCGACCGCCATGTCGCGGCCGTAGGTGGTGATCACGGTGTTGTGCAACTGCCTGTCCAGCCCGGCTGACGGGCGGGCGGCGCGAAATTCGCGGATCTGCTCAATGCCGTACAGGTTTTCAGACGCGCCGTAACGCACGGTGCGTTCATCGTGCCAGAACAACTGGTCTAGTACCTCAACATCGTTGCCGGTCAGCGCCTGTTCATAGCGGTAAAAGGCGTCGGTGACCTCGGCCAGTACCTCGGGCAGATTAATGTCGGACGTAGTGCTCTCGGGTGTCATGCGGAAAGTCCTTGTGGGTGAAACGTCATGGGCGGCAGCGCCTGCGCGATGCCCTGCTGTTCAAGATGCCAGGCGGCGTGCAGCGCGACGTCCTCCCGCCACGGCGCGGCGATTAACTGCACGCCGATCGGCAATCCACCGGCGGTTGCCAGCGGCACGGTGACCACCGGCAGACCAACGAACGAAATCGGCTGGGTCAACATGCCCATGCTGGCGCGGATCGGTAAATCGGTATGGTTGATACGCATGGTTTCCTGGCCGATCGGCGTTGCCGGGCAGGGCGTCGCCGGGGCAATCAGCAGATCGGTATCGTTGAACAGCGCCAGCACTTCGCGGCGGAAATGATCACGGAAACGCTGGGCCTGCACATACCAGGCGGCGGGGATCATCGCACCGGCCAACAGTCGTTCACGCGAAAGCGGCTCAAATTGATCCGGTGCGTCGCGCAGCGCCGGCAGGTACTGATTACCGCCTTCGCTGGCGGAAAGAATAAACGCCGCGGTACGCGCCAGCGCAGCATTATCCAGTGTCACCTCGCTGTCGGCATTTAAGGCGTCGGCGACTTGCTGCACAGCGGTGGTGGCCTGTTCATCGCACCATTGCGCGAAGTAACCGCCCAGTACCCGGCTGCGCAGCGGCGCGGCGTCCGCCAGTGAAGGCACCGTGGATCGCAGTGGTTGATCCGCCTGAAACCGATCGGCCGGATCACGGCCTTGCAGTACGTCATACACCAGCGCCAGATCGTCTATGCTACGCGCCAGCGGGCCGATGTGATCGAGGCTGCCGACAAACGGCTGGGTTCCCTGACGTGATAACCGGCCAAACGTCGGCTTCAGCCCGAAGATACCGCACAACGAAGCGGGAACGCGGATCGACCCATTGGTGTCGCTGCCCAGCGCAAAATTCACCAAACCGGCCGCTACCGCCGCCGCCGAGCCGCCGGATGAGCCGCCGGCGATGCGTGTCAAATCGTGCGGGTTGCGGGTGGCGCCGTAGTGGCTGTTCTCGGTGGTAAAACCGTAGGCGTAGGCATCCATATTCAGCAGGCCGGAGAGCAACGCCCCCTGTGCTTGTAGCTGGCGTACGGCGAATGCATCCTGAGCGGCCGCTGGGCGCTGGCTGAACAGCCTGGCGCCGGCCAGGGTGGTTTCGCCGGCGACATCGAACAGGTTTTTTACCGCATAGGGTACGCCAGCCAGCGCGGGCAGCGGCTCACCTAACCGGCGCTTGAGGTCCACGCCGTTGGCTTCCGTCAGCATACGTTGTGCCGTGACGGCGGTATAAGCATTGACAGCCGGGTTGTGCTGTTCGATGCGCGCGAGCGTGTCGCGGGCGATGTCGATGGCGGAAAGGTGACCGGCCGCCAGCTCAGCCTGCAACGAGCGGATAGACAGTTGCGCGGGATTCATGGCCGGTAGACCCCCGCCACTTCCTGACGCTCATCCAACGGGAACGCCATCAGCGGCTGCGCCATCGCGGCGATGCGGCTGAACTGGACGTGCAATTCCTGACGACGGGCGTTATTCAATTCCAGCCCCATCAGGACTTCCATTTGTTGCAGGTACGCGGCCAGCGTGTCCTGATCGATATCCCTGTTTTTCATAATTAGCACCTTAGGGTTGAAAAATTAATAGCCGACCGCGCTGCCGTTGCTGCGCGGATCGCTGGCGCCTTCCAGCATGCCGTTGACGTGGCGAACAATGGCACCGGCGTGACCGACGGTTTCGCTAAATCCGGTAAGCAGTTCCACATCGTGGCCGAGAGTACGCAACGCATCGACGGTGGCCGGCGTGAAACGCTCCTCCAGTTTGAGCGTATCGGACGACTGCCCCCAGGTTCGCCCCAGCAACCAGCGCGGCGCCGTAATCGCCTGTTGTAACGGCACGCCTTGCATCACATGACGAATGAACAGCGCGGCCTGCGTCTGTGGCTGACCGTCGCCGCCCATTGAGCCGTAGACCATCGTGCGCCCGTCAGACAAGCGCGCCGCCGCCGGGTTGAGCGTGTGAAAGGGTTGTTTGCCCGGCTCCAGCGCCAGCAAGTGGGCTGGGTCCAGGCTGAAAGAAGCGCCGCGGTTTTGCCACAGCACGCCGGTGCCCGGCAGCACCATGCCGCTACCGAATTCGTGATAAATACTCTGAATGAACGAAACCGACACCCCGTGGCGATCGCACACGCCCATCCAGACGGTATCGCCCGGCCCTTTGCCTTGCCCCCAGGGGGCGGCTATGCGGGTGTCTACACGGGCGGCGAGCGTCTGCAAAGGGGTATCAGACAGCAGCGCCTGAATATCCTGCGTGATCAGTTTCGGGTCGGTGATGTATTTGTCGCGTAGCCCAAACGCCAGTTTGGTGGCTTCTACTATGCGGTGAATGGTCTGGCTGTCGCTCAAGTCCGCCATCCCCAGCCTGTCGGTAATCCCCAGAATCGCCAGCGATACCAGCCCTTGCGTCGGCGGCGCCAGGTTAAACACTTCGCCTTTGCTGTGTTTCAGCACCAGCGGCGTGGTGCGGCGGGCACGGTAATCCGCCAGGTCGCCGGCGGTGACCGGCAGGCCCAGCGCGGCCATCTGTTTCGCCATGCGTGCCGCCAGCGCGCCGCGATAAAAGCTGTCCAGCCCGTCTTGCGCCAGTTGTTGCAGGGTATCGGCCAGATCCGGCTGGGTAAAACGGCTGCCGGTACGTGGAATGGTGCCTTGCGGCATGAATACGCGGCGGAATTCGGGGAAATCGCGCAGTTCGTGCTGGCGGCTGGTCAGCGCGTCTTCTTGCGACTGGGTGACCGGTATGCCGTGGCGGGCGTAGTGGATAGCGTCTTCCACTAGCTGCGCCAGCGGTAAGGGCGTACCGAGATCCAGTTCAGCGGCGTAATCCAGCGCTGCCTGCCATCCGCCTACCGTCCCGGCGACGGTCAGTGCGGCGTTGGGGCCACGGTGAGGAATACGGCTTTCACCGGCGTAGCGAGCGCGGGTCGCCAGCGAACCGGCGGCACCGCTGGCGTCAATGGCGATCGGAGCGCCCTGCGGCGGTACGATCAACCAAAAACCATCGCCGCCCAGACCGTTCATATGCGGGTAAACCACGGCTATCGCTGCGGCAGCGGCCACCATCGCTTCAATGGCATTGCCTCCGGCACGCAAAACACGCTGCGCGCTGGCGCTGGCAAGATGATGCGGTGTGACCGCCATGCCCGACGGGGCGATATGACTTTGCATCATGAGGATAAGGCTCTTAGTAGACTGTAGGGTGGTCGATGCTAAGCAAAAGCCGTTCCATCTTTTCTGCTTGCTGCCGACCAACGGTTGTATGCTATGTTCATCATAACGTCGAAAAGATGAAACAAAAGTTACAGTGTTCAAACTGACAACGTTCAAACTTACCGTCTTCACACTTATCGTCTTCAAACATATCGTTTTCAAACTTATCGTTTTCAAACAATGACAAGGGCAGGCATGAAGCAGATTGACGAACGGTTGCGCAGCCGGTACAGCGAACTGTCGCCGCAAGAGCAGCGGGTGGCGGAGTTTATCTTCGACCATCTGGACGACCTTATCAGCTACAACAGCGCCGAGCTGGCGCGGCTGAGCGGCGTTTCCAAGGCTACGGTCAGCCGTCTGTTCCGCCGCCTCGGCTACCCCAGCTACCGCGAAATGCGTGATGAGCTGCGCACCCTGCGCCAGAGCGGGATGCCGTTGACCGATAATCGGGACGCGGTGCAGGGCAACACGCTGCTGGCGCGTCATTACAAGCAGGAGATGGCCAACCTGACGCAGTGGGTCAACCAGATCGATCCGCAGCAGTTCGGCGCGGTGATCGCCGCGCTACAGCAGGCCCGGCGCGTGTGTATTCTCGGGCTGCGCAACAGCTACCCGGTGGCATTGCACCTGCGCCAGCAACTGTTGCAAATCCGCCCGCAGGTGCCGTTGCTGGCGCAGCCCGGCCAGACGCTGGCGGAAGAACTGACGGATCTCGACGAGCGGGATGTCGTGGTGGTGGTGGCGTTTCGCCGCCGCCCGCGCCTGATTCTGCCAGTGTTGCAGCAACTGCACGCCCGCCGGATTCCGGTGTTGCTGCTGTGCGAGCCGCAGGTGCATACGCTGCCGACGCTGGCCTCCTGGTCGCTGACCGCACCGCTGGACAGCGTATCAGCGTTTGACAGCTACGCCGGCGCCATGAGTCTGGTCAATCTGATCAGCAACGCGCTGCTGCACCAGATGCTGGCGGAAGGGCGTCAGCGTATCCACGATATCGCCGATCTTTATCTGCAACTGGACGAGCTGGAGCAGCGCTAACCACGCGTCTTACTGGTGCAAATGTCCTTTTTTGGTGCAATCGATTCCCGTTTTAATGCCCTGTCATTGTGCGCTGCGGACTGAACGTCGGGCGCCTTGCTATACCCTCCATCTCCCTGTGATTCCCTGAATCCGCCGCTGTTACCCTTTGCCTGTCGCTACAAAACATCGGCTGATTATCTGGCATACATTTTGCTTTTTAATCTGCAACAAAGGTTTCAATATTTTTATTGAAGAATCTTTGGTTTCAAATTAATTTAACCGGGGGCACAGCAATGAAGATCGGAAAACGTGTTTTGGCAGTAGTTGGCGCAGCGCTGTTGATGGCTCAGGCAGGACAAGCGATGGCGGATCAATGGCAGGATATCCAGAAGCGCGGCGTACTGCGTGTTGCGGTGCCGCAGGACTTCCCGCCGTTTGGTTCGGTCGGCACCGATTTGCAGCCGCAGGGCTACGACATCGACATGGCCCGCTACCTGGCCGATGAGATGAAACTAAAGTTGCAGCTGGTGCCGGTGACCAGCGCCAACCGTGTGCCGTATTTGCAGACCGACAAGGTCGATCTGGTGATTTCCAGCCTGGGTAAAAATGCGGAACGTGAAAAAGTGATCGACTTCAGTAGCGCTTATGCGCCGTTCTTCCTGGGCGTGTTCGGCCCGAAAGAGACGGATGTCGGCGCGCCGGCGGCGTTGCAAGGTAAAACCGTCGGCGTGACCCGCGGTGCGGTGGAAGACATGGTGCTGACCGAGACTGCGCCCAAAACCGCCGACATCAAGCGCTATGAAGACAACAACACCACGCTGTCGGCTTATATGTCCGGTCAGGTGCAGTATATCGCCACCGGCAACCTGGTGGTGGCGGCGATTGCCGAGAAGAACCCGGCGAAAGCGCCTGTCGCCAAATTCATGCTGAAAGACTCGCCCTGCTACATCGGCCTGAAAAAGGACGAGCCTGCGCTGAAAGCGAAAGTCAACGAGCTGATTGAAAAAGCGCTTAAGGACAACACGCTCAACGGCCTGTCCGAAAAATGGCTGAAAGCGCCGCTGCCGGCCAATCTGGGCGCCTAAGGATACGCCATGACTTATCAGCTTCATTTCGCGGCGCTGTGGCCATACTGGCCGGAGTTACTGGCCGGCTTGTGGGTCACCGTACAACTGACGACGATGGCGACACTCGGCGGGATTGCCATCGGCATTGGCGGTGCGGCATTACGCAGCGGTAAGCCGACCCTCGTCAGCCGCTTGTGGGGCTTGTACGTCGAGCTTATCCGCAATACGCCGTTTGTGGTGCAACTGTTTTTCATCGTGTTCGGTCTGCCGGGGTTGGGGCTCAAACTCACCGCCGGGCAGGCCGCCCTGCTGGCGATGTTGGTGAACCTGGGTGCTTACAGCACGGAGATTATTCGTGCCGGCATCCAGGTGACGCCGAAAGGCCAGTGGGAGGCCGCGCGAGTGCTGGGGTTGTCGCGTGCTCAGACCTTTACGCGGGTGATTTTGCCGCCCGCGCTGCAACGGATTTATCCGGCGCTGGTCAGTCAGTGCATCATCGTGATGCTCGGTTCATCCGTGGTGTCGCAGGTGTCGTTTGAAGAGCTGACCTTTGCCGCCAACTTAATTCAGTCACGGACTTTCCTCAGTTTTGAGGTGTATCTGGTGACCACACTCTGCTATCTGGTGCTGTCGATGCTGATGCGTCAGCTGCTGTTGCTGGTCGGGCGACGTTTTCTGGGGACACCGCGCTGATGATGACATTTACTGACTGGGATATTGTGCGCAACCTGCTGCTGGCCGGGCGCTGGACGGTGCTGTTGTCGCTGGTGGCGTTTTTCGGCGGCGGTGTGGTGACGTTGCCGTTGTTGCTGCTGCGACTAACCAAACGTCGCTGGCCGATGCGTCTGACCCGGCTATACGCCAATGTATTTCAGGGCACGCCGCTGCTGATGCAGCTGTTTCTGGCGTTTTTCGGGCTGGGGCTGTTCGGTATCGACGTTAGCCCGTGGACGGCCGCCGCCCTAGCGCTGACGCTGTTTACCAGCGCATTTCTGGTGGATATCTGGCACGGCAGCGTGCAGGCCTTGCCGAAAGGGCAATGGGAAGCCTGTCGTTGTCTGGGGCTGACTTTCACACAGACGTTGACCCGGGTGATTGCGCCTCAGGCGATGCGCATTGCCATTGCGCCGACGGTAGGGTTTTCGGTGCAGGTGATCAAAGGCACCGCGCTGGCGTCAATCATCGGTTTTGTCGAGCTGACCAAGGCCGGCACCATGCTCAATAACGTGACATACCAGCCATTCAAGGTGTTCGGGCTGGTGGCGCTGGGCTATTTCCTGTTGTGTTACCCGTTGTCGTACTACAGCCGTTATCTGGAGAAGAAATTCAATGCCGCTCATCACCATTAATCAGGTCCATAAATATTACGGCCAGAACCACGTGCTGAAAGGGGTGGATCTGGATATTGATGCGGGTGAGGTTATCTCCATCATCGGTCGCAGCGGTTCCGGCAAAAGCACCCTGTTGCGCTGTATCAACGGGCTGGAAGGCTATCAGGACGGCAGCATCAAGCTGGGTGGCATGACCGTGACCGACCGTGATTCGCAGGCGCGGGAAATCAGCCGTTCCGTCGGCATGATCTTCCAGAATTTCAACCTGTTCCCGCATATGACCGCGCTGGAAAACGTGATGCTGGCACCCAAACTGGTGCTGGGGAAAAGCGCCGCCGAGTGCCGTGAGCTGGGCGTGAAGATGCTGGAGAAGGTCGGGCTGGGCGAACGCATCGATTACTACCCGTCCAGCCTGTCCGGCGGCCAGCAACAACGGGTGGCGATCGCCCGCGCGCTGGCGATGAGCCCGAAAGTACTGCTGTGCGATGAGATCACCTCGGCGCTGGACCCGGAGCTGGTCGGTGAAGTGCTGAAGGTGCTGGAACAACTGGCGGCGGAAGGCATGACGCTGATTCTGGTCACCCACGAGATGAATTTCGCCCGCGAAGTGGGCGACCGGGTGGTGTTTATGCATCAAGGCAAGGTGTGGGAGCAGGGGAGCGGCGATGTGCTGTTCGCCAATCCGCAGACCGCCGAATTGAAACAGTTTATCGCCTCGGTACGGCTGTAGCGCCGTAAGCGGTATCGGCTATTACGATTTTTATGCTTTAAGGACATCAGGAGTTCATCACATGCCTAACGACCTGTTTGCACAGATCAATCCGCCCCATCGTTTGCTCATGGGGCCCGGCCCGATCAATGCCGACCCGCGCGTACTGCGCGCGATGGCCAGCCAACTGGTCGGGCAGTATGACCCGGCGATGACCGGGTACATGAATCAGGTGATGGCGCTGTACCGCCAACTGTTCCGTACCGACAACCGCTGGACCATGCTGGTGGACGGCACTTCCCGCGCTGGCATTGAAGCCATTCTGGTTTCGGCGATCCGCCCCGGCGACCGGGTGCTGGTGCCGGTATTTGGCCGTTTCGGCCACCTGCTGTGCGAGATAGCTCGCCGCTGCCGCGCCGATGTCCACACCATCGAGGTGCCGTGGGGCGAAGTGTTCACGCCGGACCAAATAGAAGACGCCATCAAGCGGGTGAAGCCGCGCCTGTTGCTCACCGTGCAGGGCGATACCTCCACCACCCTGTTGCAGCCGCTGGCTGAACTGGGAGACATCTGCCGTCGTCATGACGTGCTGTTTTATACCGATGCCACCGCCTCGTTCGGCGGCAACCCGCTGGAAACCGATGCCTGGGGGCTGGATGCGGTCTCGGCCGGGTTGCAGAAATGCCTGGGCGGCCCGTCCGGCAGCTCGCCGGTGACGCTCAGTTCGCGTATGGAAGCGGTGATTCGCCAGCGCAAATGCGTGGAGCAGGGGATCCGCACCACCGACCATCAGGACGGTGACGACGAAATGATTTACTCCAACTACTTCGACCTCGGCATGATCATGGATTACTGGGGACCGGAGCGGTTGAACCACCATACTGAAGCCACCAGCATGTTGTTCGCTTCCCGCGAGTGCGCCCGCATCATTCTGGAAGAAGGGCTGGATAGCTGTATCGCCCGTCACCAGTTGCACGGCAAGGCGTTGTTGGCCGGTATTGAAGGCATGGGGTTGCAGCCCTACGGCGACATCGCCAACAAAATGAGTAACGTGCTGGGCGTGGTGATCCCGTCGGGTATTCACGGTGAGCAGGTGCGCAAGCTGCTGCTGGAGGATTTCGCCATCGAGATCGGCACCTCGTTCGGGCCGTTGCAGGGCAAGATTTGGCGTATCGGCACCATGGGCTATAACGCACGTAAAGACTGCGTGATGCAAACGTTGACCGCGCTGGAAGCGGTACTGAACCGTCTTGGTTTCCGTTCTGTGCAAGGGGCGGCGTTGCAGGCCGCCTGGACTGTGTACGACGCCGCGCAGGCGCCGACATGAGCGAGGTGCTGATGGACAGCGTGATGACGGATTTCAATGCGCAGGCGGCGGCCAGACGGGTGATGACGCGTTGCGATCAACTGGCGACCATCAGTGAAACCCACGGTCAACTGACGCGCGTTTATCTGTCGCCGCAGCATTTGCAGACCAACCAGCAAACCGGCGAGTGGATGCGCGAAGCCGGAATGCGCGTGTGGCAGGACAGCGTGGGCAATATTTGCGGGCGCTATGAAGGCAGCACGCCGGGCGCACCGGCGCTGCTGCTGGGCTCGCACCTCGACACCGTGCGTAACGCCGGACGTTACGACGGCATGCTGGGGGTGTTGGCGGCGATTGAAACCGTGTCATTCCTGCATCAGCACGGTATTCGCCTGCCGGTAGCGCTGGAAGTGGTCGGTTTTGGCGATGAAGAGGGCACCCGTTTTGACGTCACGTTGCTGGGCAGCCGCGGATTGACCGGCACCTGGCCCGACGGCTGGCTGTCACGCCCGGATGCCAACGGCGTTACCGTGGCGCAGGCACTGACACAGGCCGGGCTGGACCCGGAGGCTATCGCTCAGGCGGCGCGACCGGCGGCGGAGATTCTGGCCTATCTGGAATTGCATATCGAACAAGGCCCGTGTCTGGAACAGGCCGGGTTGGCGTTAGGGGTGGTGACGGCCATTAACGGCGCCCGGCGGCTGAACTGCACCTTTACCGGTCACGCCGGCCATGCCGGCACGGTGCCGATGTCGCAACGTCAGGACGCGCTGGCCGCCGCCGCCGCCTGGATGACCCAGGCGGAGCAGATGACGCGCGATAGCGATCCTTATCTGGTGGCGACCTTCGGTACGTTGCAGTGCCTGCCCGGCGCGGCCAACGTGATTCCCGGTGAGGTGAGGTTGACGCTGGATATTCGCGGGCCGGACGATAAACCGCTGGATGCGTTGCTGCAACGGTTGCTGACGCTGGCGCAGGATATCGCCATGCAACGCCATTGCGCTTTTAGCGCCGACGAGTATTACCGCATTGCCGCCACTCGCTGCGATGACGCATTGCAACAGCGGCTGTCGGCGGCGGTGATGCAGGTGCAGGGCGAAAACCTGTCGTTACCCAGCGGCGCCGGCCATGACGCCATCGCCATCGCCGAACGCTGGCCGGTGGGGATGCTATTTATGCGCTGCAAGGGCGGCATCAGCCATCACCCTGACGAATCGGTATTGACCGATGATGTCGCGCTGGCATTGCAGGCGCTGCTGCTCACGGTGTGGGGATATCGATAATGAGGCTGTTGACAAACAGCTATATTGTCTTGTGAATGGTGAATGTCTTGTGAATGGTGAAGTTTGTTGGGGCAGGGAATAATTTCGTGCGGGATAAACGGTGTAATTTCTTTGCTGCTTCATTGCACGCACGACAAGGAGAGGTGCAAGCGCCACCTCTCCTTGACCACTGGCTGGTGGCTAAACTGCGGCGCTACGCGCTACCTTCGGCGTTCGACTTCGCGGTTCGGGCCGCCCGTGACGCGATTACTCGCCCCATCCTTGGGGCTCGCCCTTCGGGCCAGCGTAAACGCTGTTCAAAAACGCTCCCGGCGTTTTTGTCCAACACGACACGGGCTTTCGCCGCGTCCATGCGGCTCACCCGGCGAAGTCGCCCACCTCAGCGCAGTTTTTGACGCCGGAAAGATGCCTCATCCTGTACTTAATGCGTTTGTCAGCAGTCTGAATCAAAAGCGCTCTTGACTCTTGATATTACACACTGAATCTATCGGCGTCGCGCCAGGCGGGGAAGGCTTCACGGTAGCTTTGCAGCGCTTCCAGCGATAATTCGGCGTCAAGGCGCGCAGGCTGATGCTCGGGGGCTGAAGCCAGAATCGCGCCTTGTGCGTCGATAATCAGGCTGTCGCCCTGATAGCTGTGGCCGTTGCCGTCGGTGCCGACGCGGTTGCAGCCCGCCACGTAAGCCTGATTTTCAATCGCCCGTGCCGCCAGCAGGGTTTTCCAGTGCTGCGCGCGCGGTGCCGGCCAGTTGGCGACGTACAGCGCCAGATCGTAATCCTGACGATTGCGGGACCACACCGGAAAGCGCAAGTCGTAGCAGATCAGCGGCATAATCCGCCAGCCGCGCCATTCCACGATTTCCCGCGTCTGGCCGGACTGGTAATACTCATGCTCGCCCGCCATGCGGAACAGGTGACGCTTATCGTACTGGTACAGTCGTCCCTGCGGGTCGGCCAGCAGAAAGCGGTTAACCGCCCCCTTGTCGCTCTGCACCGCCACGCTGCCGCCTACCAGCGCATTGTTGCGCTGTGCCCACTGTTTCAGCCAGGTTTCTACCACCGGCTGTTCCAGGCTGCTTTTGGCCGCTTCCATGGCAAAACCGGTGGTGAACATTTCCGGCAGCACGATCAGGTCGCGGTCGGTAATCTCGCTTAACAGGCCGTCAAAATGGCTCAGATTGGCAGGACCATCCATCCACACCAACGGTTGTTGTAACAGGGTGACCTTTAAAGTTGACATAAACGCTCCGCAGCCGCATCCAGGGTTGATTCCTGTTTAGCAAAGCATAACCGAATCAGCGTATGAGGGAAGGGGGCCGCGCAGAAAACAGACAGTGGGATCGCCGCCACGCCGATATGCTCGGTCAGCCAGCGGCAGAAACTGACATCATCCTGGCTGGAAATGGCGCGATAGTCCGCCAGCAGGAAGTAGGTGCCTTCACAGGGCAGGATATCCAGCCGACTGGCCGCCAGCGCGTTAACGAAGCGGTCGCGTTTGGCGCGATAAAAGTCCGGCAGTTCACGCCAGTGTTGCGGCTGCTGTTGCAGCATATCGGCCAGCGCCAACTGGGCCGGCGTGTTGACGGAAAACGTCAGATATTGATGTACCTTACGCACTTCCGCGCTGAGTAGCGCCGGAGCAATGCAATAACCCACCTTCCAGCCGGTCATGTGGTAGGTTTTGCCAAACGAAGACACCGCGATGGCCCGTTGGCGTAATTCCGGATGCGCCAGCACGCTGGCGTGACCGTCTGCGGCAAAGCAGATGTGTTCGTACACTTCGTCGCTCAGCACATAGATGTGGCGGCTGGCGATGGCCTGCCAGAGCTGGCGGAAGTCCTCCTGCTGCCAGACGGTGGCAGACGGATTGTGCGGCGTATTGACGATCACCAGCCGGGTACGGTCGTTCAGTAAGTCGCCGAACGCCGCCCAATCAACACGAAACGCCGGCGGTTGCAGGGCGATTCGCTTCAGCACGCCGCCCGCCAGTTGTACCGCCGGGGCGTAACTGTCGTAGCTGGGATCAAAGCAGACAACTTCATCGCCCGGCCGCACCAGTGCGCTGATGGCGGCAAACAACGCTTCGGTAGCACCAGCCGTGACCGTGACTTCGCTATCGGCGTCCGGTTGCCAGCCATAGAGCGCGGCGGTCTTTTCCGCAATCGCCTGTCGCAGCGGCGCCACGCCGGTCATCGGCGCGTACTGATTGGCCCCCTGACTGACATGATAGGCCAGACGCTGTTTCAGGTAGTCGGGGCCGTCAAAATCAGGAAACCCTTGCGACAGGTTAATCGCCTGATGCTGCTGCGCCAAAGCGCTCATCTGGGTAAAAATAGTGGTGCCGAGGGAAGGGAGTTTGCTGTCGGGGATCAGTGCGGCGCTCATGGCTGAAAAAGGACTCCTGCAAGCCTGTTATTGCTGCCACTATATACAGGATGCTAGTATTTGGCAATCAAGACGCTTGGACGTTTAAACGGCTAAATTCCGTAATTGGCTAAGCTATAACCAAACATAATAAGCAGGCTCATTAACGGGTTTCATCCCTGGGAGACAACCGCGTGACGCCTTCACCTGTACAGGACGATTTATGAGTGATACCCCACAACTGGATGCCCTGGTGGCTGCCTGCCGCTGGATCGGCGAGAAAGGCTGGTGCCCGGCGACGGGCGGTAATATGTCCGTTCGTCTGGATGAACGGCAATGCCTGATTACCGAATCCGGTAAAGACAAAGGCAGCCTGAGTGCGGAAGATTTTTTGCGGGTCGATATCGCGACGAATCACGTACCGAGCGGTCGCACGCCGTCGGCGGAAACCGGCTTGCATACGTTGCTTTATCGCTTGCTTCCGGCTGTCGGTGCGGTACTGCATACCCATTCGGTCAACGCCACGGTGCTGTCGCGGGTAGAAAAAAGCGACGCGCTGGTGTTGCAGGGCTACGAAATGCAGAAGTCGCTGAGCGGCCAGCGTACCCACCTTGATGCGGTAGCGATCCCGATTTTCGATAACTCTCAGGATATTCCGGCGCTGGCGCAGCGGGTTGCGGCCCATCATGAGGTCGCGCCGCTGCATTACGGTTTGCTGGTGCGCGGGCACGGCCTGTACTGCTGGGGAAATGATGTAAAAGAAGCTCGTCGCCATCTGGAAGGGCTGGAGTTCCTGTTCCAGTGCGAATTGCAACGACGTTTACTGGAGGCGAAATGATCAAGGCGATTGTCACCGACATAGAAGGCACCACCAGCGATATTCGCTTTGTACACAACGTGTTATTCCCGTATGCCCGCGCGCGTCTGGCCGATGCGGTGGCGCAGGCGGAGCAGGATGCAGAGATTGCCGCGGCGCTGGCGTTAGCGCGTCAGGAACTGGGGCAGCCGGAGGCTTCTCCCGCGCAACTGCTGGCGGCGTTCAATCAGTTCATGGATGAAGACCGCAAATCGCCGGCATTGAAGTTGTTGCAGGGCATTATCTGGCGCAGCGGTTACCGTAACGGCGATTTTCGCGGCCATGTGTATAGCGATGTCGCGCCGCAGTTGCGGGCCTGGCGTGAGCAGGGCATCGCGCTGTATGTCTACTCGTCCGGTTCGGTGGAAGCGCAGCATCTGCTGTTTGGTCACAGCGACGAGGGTGATTTACGGCCGCTGTTTACCGGTTATTTCGATACCGGCGTCGGCGCCAAGCGTGAAGTGACATCCTATCGGAACATCGCCGGTGCGATTGGGCTGCCTGCCGGCGAGGTGCTGTTCTTGTCCGATATTCGTCAGGAACTGGATGCCGCCGCACAGGCGGGCTGGCACACCTGCCAGTTGATCCGTGATGACGCCGATGTCGACAGCCTGCATCATCAGGTAAACCGTTTTGATCAGTTAGACCTGAACGCCTATCAGGCCAACTCACAGGAGAACCCGTCATGAGCGCCTTAACTATTTTCAGTGATACCGATGCCGGTCAGCCGGTGTGGCAAAGCCACGATGCCGATGCGATCGTTCAGCAACTGAGCGCTATCAATGTGCGTTTTGAACGCTGGCAGGCTGACCGCGACCTGAGCGCCAACCCTTCTGCCGAGGAAGTGCTGGCGGCGTATCAGCATGAGATCGATAAACTGGTGGCGGAGAAAGGCTATCAAAGTTGGGATGTCATCAGCATGCGTGCCGATAACCCGCAAAAAGAGGCATTGCGTACCAAGTTTCTGTCGGAACATACCCACGCTGAAGATGAAGTGCGTTTCTTCGTTGAAGGGGCCGGCTTGTTCTGCCTGCATGTGGACGGGCGGATTTTTCAGATCCTGTGTGAAAAGAACGATCTGCTGTCGGTGCCTGCCGGTATACCGCATTGGTTCGATATGGGTTCTGAACCGCATTTCACCGCCATTCGTTTGTTCAACAACCCGGATGGCTGGATTGCGCACTTCACCGGCGATACCATCGCCGACGCGTACCCGAAACTGGCGTGATCGTGTTGCAGGCCGTGCCGGCATCTACCGGATACGGCCTGTTCTGCGGTGGTGACGCCGCGTTTCTTGCCCGGCGCTTATCCGGCCAGCGGGTGCTGAAAAATGCCGGCGCTAACCTGTTCCGGGGTGATCACGCCGCTATCCAGCACCCAGCCGCTAATCAGTGCTGCAGGGGTGACATCGAACGCCGGGTTATACACCGGGGCGTTGTGCGGCGCCCACTGGCACTGACCGAAACTGCCGGCCACGCCGGTGACTTCGCCGGCCGCACGTTGTTCGATCGGAATAGCGTTGCCGTCCGGGCAGTGCGGATCGTGGGTGGTGTGGGGCGCGGCGACATAAAACGGAATACCGTGGTAATGCGCCAGCACCGCCAGGCTGTAAGTCCCTATTTTGTTGGCGACGTCACCGTTAGCGGCGATGCGATCCGCGCCGACCCAGATGGCATCGACCTGGCCTTGCGCCATCAGCGACGCAGCCATCGAGTCGCAGATCAGGTGATAAGGGATAGCCAATTCGCCCAGCTCCCAGGCGGTCAGCCGCCCGCCCTGCAACAACGGACGGGTTTCATCTACCCAGACTTTCTCCACGTTACCCTGTCGGTGAGCACGCAGGATGACGCCGATTGCCGTACCGACGCCCGCCGTCGCCAGCCCGCCGGTGTTGCAGTGGGTTAACAGGCGGCTACCCGGTTTCACCAGCGCGGCACCGTTATCGGCGATGCGTTCGCACAGCGCTTTATCTTCCTCAATCAACCGCAGCGCTTCCTGCGTCATGGCGTTGACGAAATCATCGGCCACCAGCGCCTGCTTCATGCGATCCAGATTATTCATCAGGTTGACGGCGGTTGGGCGGGAAGCCCGCAGCGTCTCCAGTGCCTGCGCCAGCTGTGGCCGGGATTGACCCTGTTCCGCCAGCAACGCCAGCAGCAGGCTGGCGGACAGCCCGATCAGCGGTGCGCCGCGTACCCGCAGAGTACGAATATGACTGACCAGAGCATCGACATCCGGGCAGGGGCACCAGATTTTTTCCTGCGGTAACGCCTGTTGGTCAAGGATCCAGAGCTGGTTATCAACGAGGTTGAGGCTGGTGGTGTTAACAGTCTGCATGGGTGGTTAAATCCGTGTTGCGTTATTGCATCAGGATTCTTATTCTGCCAATATGCGATACAGATGTATAGACGTCCAAACGCTTTTATGTCTATACCCTTCATACTTCAAATAGAAACAGCAAACACATACGTCAAACACATAAGTAGATAAACGAGGTTGGCCATGTCGCTTTACCGTACTTTTAACGCGGACGATGCCGTGCAGTATGCCCGTCAATATGGCGGGGTTGCGGATCCGCAGTCGTTGATGGCAGCCGATGAAATCGGCGACGGTAACCTGAATCTGGTGTTCAAGATCCGCGATACGCAGGGCATCAGCCGGGTGATCGTCAAGCAGGCGTTGCCGTATGTTCGCTGTGTCGGCGAGTCCTGGCCGCTGACGCTGGATCGCGCCCGCATCGAAGCGGAAACGCTGCTGGCACATGCGCAGTACTGCCCGCAATATACGGTGACGGTGTTGCACCATGATCCGGCACTGGCGGTGATGGTGCAGGAAGACTTGTCTGACCACGAGATCTGGCGGCGCGAACTGGTGAAAGGGCATGACTATCCGCAAGCGGCGGCGCAACTGGGGGAATATCTGGCGCAGGCGCTGTTCCATCATTCGGATTTCTACCAGTCTCCTCATGACAAAAAGGCGGCGGTAAGCCGTTTTACCAACCCGGAGTTGTGCCAGATAACGGAAGATCTGTTCTTCACCGATCCGTACATCGAGCATGAGCGTAACCAGTTCGACCCGGCGCTGCTGCCTGATGTGCTGGCCTTGCGTGACGACACGCCGCTCCGTTGTGCGGTCGCCGCACTTAAGCACGCCTTTTTGAGTAAAGCGCAAGCGCTGCTGCACGGTGATATTCACAGCGGATCGATTTTTGTGGCGGAAAATCGCCTGAAGGTGATCGACGCCGAATTCGGTTTTTACGGCCCGATCGGGTTTGATCTCGGCACGGCGATCGGCAACCTGCTGTTGAATTATTGCGGGTTGCCGGGATTATTGCCGCCGCGTGAGGCGTCTGCTGCACGGGAGCGGCGTCTGGCGGATATCGTGGCGCTGTGGCAGACCTTCGCTAACCGCTTTGCGGCGCTGAGCCATGAGAAAAGCCGTGACCCGGCGCTGGCGACGAAGGGGTACGTTGAGCGCTTCCTGCAGCAGGTGTGGCAGGACGCGGTGGGCTATTGCGGCACCGAACTGATTCGCCGCACCATCGGGCTGGCGCATGTCGCTGATCTCGATACCATCGCCGACGATGCCGCTCGCCAATCCTGCCAGCGCCATGCCATTCAGCTTGGCAAAACGCTGATTCTGGCCGCGGCGCATATCGACGGCCCGGAAGCCCTGCTGGCGCGGGTGCGTCAGAGCGGTGCCTGAGCCTGATAGCAAAAACACGGCGCCTTTTGCGGATAAAAGGCGCCGTACCTGGTTTCAGGCTGCCGTATCGGCAGGCAGTCGTTGCTCTGCCGCCGCCTTGTGCGCACTCAGCGCGTCCGGGGCAAAATCATCGACGTTGATGGAACGTAGCCGACTGGCTTCCGCCTGTATCAATACGCTGGCTTCTTCCGGCGTAATCACCCCTTCCGCCAGCCCGTGTTCCGCCAATTTATCCAGTTGCATAAAGGGTAGCGGGTAACCTGCCGATTGCGATAAACGCTGATAAATCGGCTCGGCTGCCAGAATATCCAGCAATGCCTGTTCCAACTGCGCCGCCGGGTGATGCGCGCCGGCTTTCAGGTAGAGCCCGCGGCCCAGGCGATTGCGGGTTGCCGACGGCGCCTGCAACAGCCTGGCCAGTTGGTGATCCAACTGGTCGCTGGGAGACTCGCTGGCGTGGCCGGACGGGAAAATCATTCCGCGCAGCAACCGGGCTACCAGCTTGTTGGGGAAGTTGTGCAGCAGATCGATGATGGCCTGTTCCGCCTGATGCAGGCAATCCTGTACTCCCCAGTGCACCAGCGGCAGGTCAGCCTGCTGGCGGCCTTCTTCGTCGTAGCGCTTCAATGTGGCGGAAGCCAGATACAGCTGGCTCAGTACGTCACCCAGACGGGCGGAAAGGCGTTCGCGGCGTTTCAGGCTGCCGCCCAGCACGCCCATCGAGACATCTGCCAGCAGCGCCAGATTGGCGCTTAGCCGGTTCAGGCGCTGGTAGTAGCGGCGGGTGACATCGTTGACCGGCGCGCGGCTGGTGCGCCCGTTGGTCAGGCCCAGCCACAGGCTGCGTATCGCGTTGCCGCCGATGTGCCCAAGATGGCCGAACAGTGCCCGGTCAAACGCCTTCAGGTCATTGTCCTGCGCGGCACCCATCTCTTTCAGTATGTAGGGATGGCAGCGAATGGCACCCTGCCCGAAAATAATCATACTGCGGGTCAGAATATTGGCGCCTTCGACGGTGATGGCAATCGGCGCACCCTGATAGTGACGTGCGACAAAGTTGGACGGCCCCAGGCAGATGCCTTTGCCGCCGGTGATATCCATCGCATCGATGATGCCGCGCTGGCCGCGGTGGGTGCAGTGATACTTGACGATGGCAGACAGCACCGACGGCCGTGCGCCTTGCATAATGCCGCTGGTGATCAGCGTCGCGGCGGCATCCATCACGTAGGCGTTGCCGGCCATGCGCGCCAGCGGCTCTTCAATGCCTTCCATTTTGCCGATCGGCAGTTTGAACTGGCGGCGGATACGCGCATAAGCGCCGGTTGCCAGCGCCACGCTTTTCAGGCCGCCGGTCGCGTTGGACGGCAGCGTGATGCCGCGCCCGACGGACAGGCATTCCATCAGCATCCGCCAGCCCTGACCCGCCATACTCGGCCCGCCGATGATGTAATCCAGCGGAACGAAAATGTTTTCGCCCTGCGTCGGGCCATTCTGGAACGGAATATTAATCGGGAAGTGACGGCGGCCGATTCTGACGCCTTCGGTGTGTGTGGGGATCAGCGCGCAGGTAATACCGATATCATCCTGGTTGCCCAGCAGGTGATCCGGGTCGTACAGCCGGAATGCCAGACCGAGCACAGTCGCGACCGGTGCCAGCGTAATATAGCGTTTATTCCAGGTCAGCCGCATTCCCAACACCTGCCGGCCCTGCCAATGGCCGTAACACACCACACCCAGATCGGGGATGGCGCCGGCATCGGACCCGGCTTCCGGACTGGTCAGCGCGAAGCAGGGAATGTCGTCGCCGCGCGCCAGCCGCGGCAGGTAGTGATTCTTCTGTTCGTCGGTGCCGTAGTGTTGGAGTAGTTCTCCGGGCCCGAGTGAGTTAGGAACACCGACGGTGATCGCCAGAATACTGGAGACGCCGGCCAGTTTTTGCAGCACCATCGCCTGTGCGTAAGCGGAAAATTCCAGTCCGCCGTACTCTTTTTTGATGATCAGCGCAAAGAAGCGGTGTTGTTTCAGGAACGCCCACAGTTCAGGCGGTAAATCGGCGCGCTCGTGGGTGATTTCAAAATCATTCGCCAGACGGCAGGCTTCTTCCACCGGCCCGTCCAGAAACGCCTGTTCTTCCGGCGTTAACACCGGGCGCGGATAGGCATGCAGGGTACGCCAGTCCGGCGTGCCGCGAAACAGTTCGCCTTCCCACCAGGTGGTGCCGGCATCAATCGCTTCTTTCTCCGTTTTCGACATCGGCGGCATAACCCGCCGGAATGCCGTCAGTGCCGGTGTGGAGATAATACGTTGCCGCCACGGCGTGACCAGTAATGGCGCCAGCAACAGCCCGAGCGGCACCAGCAGCCAGGGCGACCATAGCTGTAGCGCCGTCATGGCGACAACCCAGAGCACCAGCAATGCGCTACTCAGCCACAGTGAGATTCGGTGGTAGAACAATGCGCCGATAAGCATTAAAACGATCAGGATACTGACTGCAACCATGATTTTATTCTCCAGTCCGTATAATCAGTTCACGCCTTGTGGTCTGACCTGTTGGTATAGTCTGTTTTTAGTTCAGTGAAATGTTTTTATCAATTTTTTTACAACGTAATTACAACTTGACTCACAAACTCACATTTGCAGAGGGCCGCTGATGCGCGGTGCCGCCGTTTGGCAATTGTCTGCTTCTCGTGGTTTGGGTGATCCGCTACACTGCACGGCAATACAGGTTATGTCTCTTTATCGCGGGCTTGCCGGTAACCGAGCCTGCCGCGACCCAGGCATCATCAGGGGACATAGCCTACATATCATGATGTCATTGAATGAGAGGATTCCATGTACCAGGACTTAATCCGTAATGAGCTGAAAGAAGCAGCATCCACGCTGAATACATTTTTAAGTGACGACGCCAATATTCAGGCGATTCAGGATGCGGCGGTTTTGCTGGCGGACGCCTTTAAAGCCGGCGGCAAGGTCATCTCCTGCGGCAATGGCGGCTCTCATTGCGACGCCATGCATTTCGCTGAAGAACTGACCGGCCGTTACCGTGAGAACCGCCCCGGCTACCCGGCCATCGCGATTTCCGACCCGAGTCATCTGTCCTGCGTCAGCAACGATTTCGGTTATGACTTCGTGTTCTCCCGTTATGTCGAGTCGCTCGGGCGTGAAGGGGATGTGCTGCTGGGTATTTCCACCTCCGGCAATTCCGGCAATATCATCAAGGCAATCAGCGCTGCACGCGCTAAACGTATGAAAGTGATTACGTTGACCGGTAAAGACGGCGGCAAAATGGCCGGCACCGCCGATGTAGAAATTCGTGTACCGCACTTCGGTTATGCCGACCGTATTCAGGAAGTGCATATCAAGGCGATCCACATTCTGATTCAACTGATTGAAAAGGAAATGGCCGGCAACTGATCGCCGATCATGAGGTGCGACAGTTAAAGGAACCCTACGTCGTTAAAGGAACCGGACATGTGTGAACTGCTTGGGATGAGTGCCAACGTCCCAACGGATATCTGTTTCAGCTTTACCGGCCTGATGCAGCGGGGCGGCCGTACCGGGCCGCACCGCGATGGCTGGGGGATTACGTTCTACGAAGGCAACGGTTGCCGTACCTTCAAGGATCCGCTGCCCAGCTTCAACTCGCCGATTGCCGAATTGGTGCAGAACTATCCGATCAAATCCCGTGCGGTGGTTTCCCATATTCGCCAGGCTAACCGCGGCGCAGTGGCGCTGGAGAATACCCACCCGTTTACCCGCGAGCTGTGGGGCCGAAACTGGACCTTTGCCCACAACGGTCAACTGAAAGGGTATCGTCGCCTGAAAACCGGTCATTTTCGTCCGGTCGGGGAAACCGATAGCGAGTATGCTTTTTGCTGGTTGTTGTATCAGTTGTCGCAACGCTATCCGCGCACGCCGTCGAACTGGCCGGCGGTGTTCCGTTATATCGCCACGCTGGCGGACCAACTACGCAAGAAAGGCGTATTCAACATGTTGCTGTCGGACGGGCAGTTCGTGATGGCGTTCTGTTCGACCAAACTGCACTGGATTACCCGACGAGCACCGTTTGGTAAGGCGACCTTGCTGGATGATGACGTGGAGATAGACTTCCAGCAGCAGACCACACCGAACGATGTGGTCACTGTGCTGGCGACTCAGCCGTTGACCGGCAACGAAACCTGGCATCCGATTCAGCCAGGCGAATTCGTCTTATTTTGTTTTGGCGAGCGTATAATTTGACGCCGGTTGAGTCGCGGGCGAGGACTGGTTAACCACATACTGCCCGTTAAGCACCGATACCGCCGGCGGTTGATGGGTCCGGTTGAAGTAGGCATAGCCCGGCTGCAGTTGACTCCAGAATTTGTAATAGTTGGAGCGGCTGTGGCGTTTCATGTTCTGCTCGGTCATGCGGAACGGGTAAATCGCCAGCTCTACTTTTTGCTGCCCGTTGCGCAGCGCTTTCTCCACGTAGGTGTAAATCTCTTCGATGTATTTATTGGTCATGGCATAGCAGCCGATAGACACGCACTCGCCGTGAATCATCAGGTAGCGGCCGGAATAACCATGCGCGCGGTCATACTCGTTCGGGAAACCGACGTTAATCGCACGGTAATAATGGCTATCGGGCTTAAGTTGTCTCAAATCAACCTGATAAAACCCTTCCGGGCTTTTGAAATCGCCTTCGGTCATTTTGGGGCCAAGACCGCCGGAGTATTTACAAATCGGGTAACTCTGTACCAATTTGTATTCGCCGCTAATCATGGCATAAAGCTCCAGAACCCGTTCTTCCTTGAAGATCTGAATATAAACCGGTGAACCGGTAACCTGCTGTTTGGTTTCGGTCGCCACCGGTGAGAGCGGGTTGGCGTAGCTGCTGTTGATGGCGACGGAAGGCAAAATAAACAACATCGCAAGCGAAAACGCGACTTTGTGCATTGTTAATCCTGATTATTAGCGCTGTTATTTTATACCCGTCATATTTCAGGTCGCCGGGCGCGCTTCAAACGCCTGTATGTTGCCCGGCAACGCAAAATTATGGGGGGATTCTGAATACGGTAATGGCGATGACGCCCCGCATGTTTTTTATCTGTCAGGCTTGGTCCTGCCATTAGGCTATGCCCCGTAGTGGGAGATAGTCTGATGTCAAGTCGCGGACCCACATTATCACCGTATCTGTTTTATTCAGGAAGGAAAAAAGAATAAAAAATCGGACTATTCCTGCCGATGGCACCTCCTGCCGACAGCACCGCCGCTCGGTTGATGATGCGGCCCCGAGTCGCAGAAGGCTTGCTCGTGGCTAATGTTGACTGTATATTTATACAGTTTTCGGAGGGGCGATGCGCAAAATCATTCATGTCGATATGGATTGCTTTTACGCCGCAATAGAGATGCGGGATAACCCGCGCCTGCGCGATATTCCGCTGGCGATTGGCGGCAGCGCTGATCGTCGTGGCGTGATTTGCACCGCCAACTATCCGGCTCGTCGCTATGGTGTGCGCAGCGCGATGGCAACGGCGACCGCGTTGCGGCTCTGCCCTCATTTGACGCTATTGCCCGGCCGTATGGACGAATACAAAGCGGTCTCCGGCCAGATTCGTGAGATTTTTTCCCGCTACACGTCATTGATTGAGCCGCTGTCGCTGGACGAAGCGTATCTTGATGTGACCGACAGCCCCTATTGCGGCGGTTCAGCTACGCTGATGGCGCAGGAAATCCGCTAGGCGATTTTTAATGAATTGCACCTTACTGCGTCGGCCGGTATTGCACCGATCAAGTTTCTCGCCAAAGTCGCTTCCGAACAAAACAAACCCAACGGGCAGTATGTCATTTCACCTGTGCAAATGGAGGCGTTTCTGCTGGCATTGCCGCTGGAAAAAATTCCCGGCGTCGGCAGTGTAACCGCCAGAAGACTGGCCGAGTGCGGCTTGCACACCTGTGCCGATGTTCGCCGCTACGCGCTGAGCGAACTGTTGCGGGAATTCGGGAAGTTCGGCCGGGTGTTGTGGGAACGTTGCCATGGCATTGATGAACGTCAGGTTTCGCCGGATCGTCTGCGAAAATCGGTCGGGGTAGAAAAAACGCTGGCACAGGATATTTATGACTGGGCGGCTTGTGAAGCGTTGGTCGAACGGCTGTATGACGAGCTTGAACTGCGCTTGCGGCGTGTTCGCCCGGATCTGCATATCGCGCGGCAAGGGGTCAAACTCAAATTCGATGATTTTCGCCAGACGACGCAGGAACATGTCTGGCCGGTGTTGAATAAGCCGGATTTGCTGAGGCTGGCGCGGGAGAGCTGGGAGCAGCGACGCGACGCGAGGGGGGTTCGGCTGGTTGGGTTGCATGTGTCGTTGATCGACCCGCAACTCGAGCGGCAATTGATATTGCCGTGGGATTGAAACCGGCGACGGAACGTTACACGTTGTAGAGGCGCGTTGTGGTGAATGAGGCAGGCGAGTGATGCCCGCCCAGGGGCATCACTCGTGCGGGTTACCCGCGTTCCGGAATGGCTTTCAGCAGCGCCGTCAGTAGTTTCCAGTACTGGCCGACGCTGGCGATATGAACCTGTTCATCCGGCGAGTGCGGCCCGGTGATGGTCGGCCCAATGGAAACCATATCCATGTCCGGATACGGTTTCTTGAACAAGCCGCACTCCAGCCCGGCATGAATCACCATAATGTTCGGGGTTTTGTCGAACTGCTTCTGGTAGGTTTCGCGTACCAGGTGCATCACCGGCGACTGTGCATCCGGCTGCCAGCCTGGGTAACCGCCCTTGGCCTGGGTCTCGGCACCCGCCAGTTCGCCCAGCGAAGTGAGCATACTGACGACATAGTCTTTGCCGCTGTCGACCAATGAGCGAATCAGGCAGTGAATTTCAGCCTGTGCATCGGTCATGCTGACTACGCCGACATTCAGCGACGTTTCCACGACGCCTTTCACATCATCACTCATGCGGATCACGCCGTTCGGCATGCTATTCAGCAGCGCGATAAAACGGTCGCGGCTGGCGGTGGTCAACGCGGCTGATGTGCTGTCTGCCGTTTCCAGTAACAGGGTGATGTTTTTTTCTACCGCGGCGAGTTCGTGCTTCAGCACGGCCAGATAAGCTTGCGACGCGGCCTTCAGGGCATCCGCCTTGTCGGCCGGCACCGCCAGCGTAATCGCCCCTTCGCGCGGAATGGCGTTACGCAGCGTACCGCCGTGCAGGTCGATAATGCGCAGATCCAGTTCTGCGGCGTGTTGCGCCAGAAAACGCGCCAGCAGTTTGTTGACGTTGCCGAGGCCCAGGTGGATATCGCAGCCGGAATGGCCGCCTTTCAGCCCTTTGATGACCAGTGTCATCGTCTGGTAACCGGTCGGAACCGCTTCACGCTGCAATGCCAGGCGGGTCAGAAAATCAATACCGCCGGCGCAACCCATGTAAATTTCGCCTTCCTCTTCGGAATCGGTATTGATCAGGATGTCGCCCTGTAGCCAGTTGGGTTGCAGGCCGAACGCCCCATCCATGCCGGCTTCTTCCGTCATGGTCAGCAGCACTTCCAGCGGCCCGTGTTCTACGCTGTCGTCAGCCAGAACGGCCAGAGCAGAGGCCATACCGATACCGTTGTCTGCACCCAGCGTGGTGCCGCGAGCCTTGATCCACTCGCCATCAATATAGGGCTGGATCGGATCGGTCGTGAAATCATGTACCGTGTCGTTGTTTTTCTGCGGCACCATGTCCAGATGCGCCTGGAGAACCACCGATTTACGGTTTTCCATGCCGGGCGTCGCCGGTTTACGCAGCAGAATATTGCCTACCTGATCACGTTCCGTATGAAGGCCGCGCTCCTGCGCCCAGGACAGAATATAGGTCGCCAGTGCTTCTTCATGGTAAGAAGGATGCGGAATAGAACAGATTTTGGCGAAAATATCCCACAGCGGCTGTGGGGAGAGTTGAGACAAGACAGACACTATTTAATTAACCTCTCCAGTTAAGCACTCACGCGATAAACAGCGTGTGATGCCGGAACAACATCGTTATTAATCGCCTGAGGACGCAGGCATGTCAGGACAGAATACCACTTTCTCGCGATCGTAGAGAATGTCCGCGGCATAAGGATTATGCATAGCCGTGCGGTATAGGGCGGCGTCGTGCGTGGTGGTGGCTGCGGTAGACGAGAATCAGGGGAAGAGAGGTGACTCTCTTCCTGTGCTTTGTGATTAATCGTGACGACGGCGCGTATCGGAAACGGTGTCGTGATGACGTGTTGCCACCGGGATCAAGGCCGGCTGTCGCTGACGCAGCAGGCGTAAGCTGATGATCAGTTCAAAGCAGAACAACATCAGTATGGTGATGACAAAGAAAGGGGCGAGCACGTCCAGTTGTGCGAGGAGGAAACTGTCAAGAATCGTCATGGGTGTTCTCCTGGCTGTTTTTTGTTCTCCTTGTTTGTAACGTATTTGTAACATGGCGTCTAATAACTTTTTCACATTACGAACGGTTAATTAATTACGGTGAGTTACTATTTGATCGTGTGCGCATAAATACTGGTTTTTGTCCGACCAGCTATCTATAATCTCGCGCAACCTTATTTTCCCCTTCTGACTCTGATTAAGCCGACGATACTGTTGGCTGGGATATGTTTTATGAGTGAAAAGTACATCGTCACCTGGGATATGTTGCAAATCCATGCCCGTAAACTGGCTCAGCGTCTGCTGCCGGCCGAACAGTGGAAAGGCATTATTGCCGTGAGCCGTGGCGGCTTGGTTCCGGGAGCCTTGTTGGCTCGCGAGCTGGGTATTCGCAATGTCGATACCGTGTGTATCTCCAGCTACGATCATGACAACCAGCGCGAACTGAAAGTGTTGAAACGTGCTGAAGGCGACGGTGAAGGCTACATCGTGATTGATGATTTGGTGGATACCGGCGGCACCGCCAAAGCGATCCGCGAGATGTACCCGAAAGCCCACTTTATCACTATTTTCGCCAAACCGGCCGGTAAACCGCTGGTGGACGACTACGAAGTCGATATCCCGCAGGATACCTGGATTGAGCAGCCGTGGGATATGGGCGTGGTATTTGTGCCGCCTTTGGTTGGGCGTTAATCCATCGCCGCATTGATTGCCAACGCGCCCGGTTATGCCGGGCGCGTTTGTTTTCGTCGGCATAATTACGCGGTATCGGTGTTTTTCGCCGCCACGCTCCGGTAAGCTGTTTCTTTACATCATCACCATTCTTTCTCTCTTTGATTCGTCCACGGAGGCTGCTGTGATTCAGGCCAACCTGTCCGAAACGCTGTTTAAACCATCGATAAACCATCAGGAAACCTCCACGCTGATTCAGCGCTCCCGCAATGCGAGCGGTGCGGCGGTGATGCACTCGGCTCTGGAGGGCGAAAATACCCGCAACTGGTATCGGATGATCAACCGCTTGCTGTGGATCTGGCGCGGTGTACACCCGTGGGAGATTGAAGAAGTGCTGTCGCGCATTGCCGCCAGTCAGGCGGAACGTAGTGACGACCAGCGGCTGGATACGGTAATAGGCTATCGGGGCGGCAACTGGATCTACGAATGGGTATCGCAAGGTATGCACTGGCAGCAGCAGGCCGGGCACCATTCGCAGAGTGAGCAGGCAGGCCAGTGCTGGTTGAACGCCGCCAATCTTTACAGTATCGCCGCTTATCCTCATCTCAAGGGGGATGGACTGGCGGAGCAGGCCCAGACGCTGGCTAATCGCGCTTATGAAGAGGCCGCTAATTATCTCTCCTACGAACTGAAGACCCTGACTTTTCCGATAGAAGGCGGAGGGCAACTGACCGCTTTCCTGCATCTGCCTGCTCAGGGAACGGCACCGTTTCCGACCGTACTGATCTGCGGCAGCCTGGACATGCTGCAGTGCGATTATCACCGTTTGTTTCAGGATTATCTGGCTCCGGCGGGGTTCGCGATGCTGACGGTAGATATGCCGTCGGTAGGATTTTCGTCACGCTGGAAACTGGATCAGGATTCCAGTTTTCTGCATCAACAGGTTGTCCGTGCGTTACCGGATGTGCCCTGGATTGATCATACCCGCGTCGGCGCTTTTGGGTTCCGTTTTGGGGCGAATATCGCAGTGCGGCTGGCGTATCTGGAAGCCGGTCGATTGCGGGCGGTGGCCTGTCTTGGGCCGATTGTGCATCACCTGCTTTCGGATGCCCAGCGCCAGCGCCAGGTGCCGGATATGTTCATGGATGTGCTGGCCAGCCGTCTTGGCATGACTTACTCCTCGGATACGGCATTGTTGATGGAGATGGGGCGTTACTCCCTCAAAACACAAGGATTGCTGGGGCGGCGCTGCCCCACGCCGATGCTTTCCGGCTACTGGAAAGATGACCTGATTAGCCCGCCGGAAGAATCGCAATTGATCGTCAATTCGTCACAGCAGGGGAAATTGCTGGCACTGAACTTTTCACCGGTATATCAGACGTTTCATCTGGCGTTGCAACAGATGACCGACTGGTTGCGCCGGCAGTTGCGATAATCCCGGCATGTTGGGTGTGCGGTAGCTGCCGGCATGCCAACCAATACCACGCCATTACTTATGAATGAATCGCGCCTTTTTTTACCGCCATGTATCTTTCGGCAGATGAACATCAGCGCTCTGTTGCAGGCTGACACACATATTACGGATTTTAGTGTTGACGTGTGTAACTGTAGATTGATAAATAAATAACTGTAAATAAGTAGTTTTTCTTATCAATTTGCGCATCGTGTGACATGGCTCGCGCCCTGAAACGGCGGAGACAAAAAAACTTGAACCCTCGCCGGAAGTCCGGCAGGGTTGACACATTTCCGTCGCTGCGAATGCTTGGAAGTCTTCTGGTTTAAAGGAGGGTGTCATGGCAGTGAAAAGCAGGCTCATCAAGAAATTTGCCTCATTGGGGCCGTATTTGCGTGAAGATCAGTGCGAAGAAAAGCGTTTTTTCTTTGATTGCCTGGCGGTTTGTGTCAATGTAAAACCCGCGCCGGAAAAGCGAGAGTTTTGGGGCTGGTGGCTTAATCTGGAATGGCAGGAGCAAACCCTGTTTTATACCTATCGCATCGGCCTGTTCGATAAGGCCGGCAACTGGCGCGAAGAAACCATCAAAGATATTGAGGTACATGAGAAAGTGCTGGCTACCCGTGAAGATTTCCATACCCGCCTGCAGGCGCTGGTAGAACAACTCGACCCACCTTTTTCCCTCTCCGCACGACCATGATGCTGTCCGGCATCGCGCCGGAGCCTGGGGTTTTCGCGTTGTGCTGGTTGGCATAGCGCGTCTCTCCTGTTACAACGTTTTTTCATCCTTATTGTTTATAGTTCAACGCAACGGCAGAAATATTATGAGTGGCAGCCAGACTTTGGTTGTAAAACTGGGCACCAGCGTGCTGACCGGCGGTTCACGCCGCCTCAATCGCGCCCATATTGTTGAACTGGTGCGCCAGTGCGCCCAGCAGCATGCCGCAGGGCATCGCATTGTGATTGTGACTTCCGGGGCGATTGCCGCCGGCCGCGAGCATCTGGGATATCCGGAACTGCCACCGACCATCGCTACCAAGCAGTTGCTGGCGGCGGTGGGGCAGAGCCGGTTGATTCAACTGTGGGAACAACTGTTCTCCATCTATGGCATCCATATTGGCCAGATGCTGCTGACCCGTGCCGACCTGGAAGACCGGGAACGTTTCCTCAATGCCCGCGATACCATGCGCGCCCTGCTCGACAACCACATTGTTCCGGTGATTAACGAGAACGATGCGGTGGCGACGGCGGAAATCAAAGTCGGTGATAACGATAACCTGTCGGCGCTGGCCGCCATGCTGGCGGATGCCGATAAACTGCTGCTGTTGACCGATCAGACCGGGCTGTTCACCGCCGACCCGCGCACCAATCCCGATGCGGAGCTTATCCGTGAAGTGCAAGGCGTGACCGACGAACTGCGTCAGATTGCCGGCGGCAGCGTCTCCGGCCTGGGCACGGGCGGCATGTCTACCAAATTGCAGGCCGCCGACGTGGCGTGCCGTTCCGGTATCGAGGTGGTGATTGCCGCAGGCAACCGCGCCGGTGTGATTGCCGATGTGATTAACGATGTCTCGGTCGGCACCCGCTTCCACGCGCTGGAAACCCCGCTGGAAAGCCGCAAACGCTGGATCTTCGGGGCGCCGCCAGCCGGTGAGATAACTGTAGATGACGGCGCGCTGGCCGCCATGCTGGAGCGCGGTAGCTCCCTGTTGCCGAAAGGCATCCGTGAGGTGGCGGGCAATTTCTCCCGTGGCGAAGTCATTCGTATCCGCAGCCTGAACGGGCGTGATCTGGCCCATGCCGTGACCCGTTACAACAGCGACGCGCTGCGCATGATAGCCGGGCACCACTCCCAGGAGATTGCCGAAATCCTGGGGTATGAATACGGCCCGGTCGCGGTTCATCGCGATGACATGATTATTATTTGAGGAACACATCATGCTTGAGCAAATGGGGCAGGCAGCCAGAGCAGCCTCTTATCAACTGGCGGCGCTAAGCACCAGCCAGAAAAATAAGGCGTTGATGACGATAGCGGATCTGCTGGAAGCCCAGCGCGACGCCATTCTTTCCGCCAACGAGCAGGATCTGGCGCAGGCCAGAGAAAATGGCATGAGCGAGGCGTTGTTGGATCGGTTGCAACTGACTCCGGCGCGCCTGAAAGCGATTGCCGACGATGTGCGTCAGGTGTGCCGTCTGAATGACCCGGTCGGCGAAGTGATGGATGGCCGGATGCTGGACAATGGCCTGAAACTGGAGCGCCGCCGTGTGCCGCTCGGCGTGGTGGGGGTGATTTATGAAGCCCGGCCGAACGTGACGGTGGATGTCGCCAGCCTGTGCCTGAAAACCGGTAATGCGGTGATATTGCGCGGCGGTAAAGAGACGTATCGCACCAACGCCGCCACGGTAAAAGTGATTCAGCAGGCGCTCACCGAATGCGGCTTACCCGCCGCCGCGATTCAGGCGATTGAAAGCCCGGATCGTGAGCTGGTCAACCAATTGCTGAAGCTCGATCGCTACGTGGATATGCTGATCCCACGCGGCGGTGCCGGGCTGCACAAACTGTGCCGCGAGCAGTCCACCATTCCGGTGATTACCGGCGGCATCGGCGTGTGCCATATGTTTGCCGACGACAGCATTGATTTTGAAAAAGCGCTGACTGTTATCGAAAGCGCCAAAATACAGCGCCCCAGCGCTTGCAACAGCCTGGAAACCCTGTTGGTGCATCAGACGATTGCCGCACGTTTTCTGCCGCTGCTCAGTGAAAAAATGGCTCGAGCCAACGTCACGCTGCACGCCAGCGACAGCGCCATGCCGTATCTGGCGAACGGGCCGGCCACGGTCGTCGCCGTCAACGAGAAGGATTACGATGACGAATGGCTCGCCAACGATCTCAACGTCACGCTGGTTGAGGACATGGCGGCGGCGATTGCCCACATCCGCCAGCACGGCACCCAGCATTCCGATGCGATTCTGACGCGATCCATCAGCAACGCTGAACGTTTCGTGCGTGAAGTGGATTCCGCGGCAGTATACGTCAACGCCAGCACCCGCTTTACCGACGGCGGCCAGTTTGGCCTGGGGGCGGAAGTGGCGGTCAGCACCCAGAAGCTGCACGCCCGCGGCCCAATGGGGCTGGAAGCGCTCACTACCTATAAATGGATTGGTTACGGCGACGATCTGGTTCGTGCGTGAACCCATCATGTCCGGCAGCCGCGAGTGATCGCCTGCCGGGCAGGGCGCTTAGAAAACCATCAGACGATACGCACAAGTATTGACTTACCGTAATGATTTGACTAGTTTGTCACCCCGTAGTTCATCGTCACGCACTCGCGGGACGCTCTCAGGGCCGATATAGCTCAGTTGGTAGAGCAGCGCATTCGTAATGCGAAGGTCGTAGGTTCGACTCCTATTATCGGCACCATAAAATCAGTAAGTTACGATATTACCCCTCTCTGAAATCTCCTTTTCTTGCTCTCGGGTACACTCTCGGGTACACAAATTACAATGTATAGGTTATCTCTGTTGTTTTTTTACAAAATTCCCATCACCCATTTGGGCACAAGTTTTACTGATGCCGGATAGATGTAAGCAACAACCTAAAACCAGATTCAGTACTTGCAAAACGGAGGTAGTCCATAGATGTAGAAGGTCGCATCGGTTGCGGCAAAGCTCCCGTGCAGAAACCTCGGCTTTGGCCTCGCGGAGAATACTGATGATCTGTTCGTCAGAAAAACGCTTCTTTATGGGAATGCCATCAAGTTGCTGATGAAGACATTACTAACATCACTGCGTATTAATCAACGGAGAGCAGGTCAAAATTTTTATATTTACAACTCCTTGTAATATCTATAAATTTAAATTCTTTATAAGCGCGTGTTAGGGATTTGTAATGAAGAACCTCTGCTTATATCAGAAATTTTTAGTCAGTTTTTAGTCAATAGATGTTGATAACATACTATTTTTATTAATTTTTTGATGATATTGAAGGCTAAGATGGATAATGTGGATAACTACCTTTCTTTGTCAGAAGTGGTTAATGAATACAATATTCACATTAAGGACATTATCCAAAAATGGACTGATGGAGATATTACCCTTTTTGTCTATTTTGAAGCTCACCCATGCAGAATAAAGCAATTTTCCTCAAACATGTACACCCATGAAGGAGGGAGTGCTACGTTTAATGAAAGATTTTACCATGACTATAAAGGACTAAAAACATCAATTTTTATTCCTGAAGATAATTTCTCGGAAAGATTGGTAACTGTAGAAAAATATCTATATTCAGAGTTTGACTTTAAAAATATTTCGCCTAAAGGAAAGTTTTATGAGACGGTATTCTTTGGAACTGCATTCGGATTTTGGGTGGTAAAGCCGACGTACATTGCTCATTTGTCTAAAAAGTATACGTTAACGGATCTAGAGACTTTTAAAAGAAAAAGAGATATTCCCGGTGCTGTGCTTGTTTATCGCTATCATGGTAAAGAAAATTATTTTTCAACTGATTGCGAACACTTGATCTTTGATGAGCCTGTGTATATCGAAAGAAATGAGTTAGTTGTCAGGAAAGATGATATTAAATTACATTTTCCTAATTTGAAGAAGGTTCTCTTAACGGAGTTAGTGAATAAAAACTACCTTAATGAAAAAAATTCATCAAACTCACCTAACGACGTAGGGGCATTTGATTCTGTAAAATCTTATCCTGTTCTAAAACACAGGGTTGCATTATATATCGTTATTCGTGAGTGGTGGGGGGATAGGGAAGGGAATGATGAAACAATAGCCTATAAAGCGGCCGAACATCTCAAAAGTAATTATAATGGAAGAACAAAGGGGAAAACTATCGAAGGGTGGATAAAGAAACCAGAGGAAATAAAACATCAATCTAGAACCTATGCCGTACAGATAGAAACATTATCTATTTTTATCAATGAGGTATGCAAAGAAAAAAATATTAGAAAAAGCGAATTTGCGGTAGCGAAAATGTTGACAGAGCTAGCACAGCAAGAAAAATATAAATTAGATTTTTCCTTTAGCAAGGAGGAGGTAAAAAAATGGTTATAAAAAACGGTCATGAAAAAGTAAGTTTGTCTCCTATTGCTGGGTAGGATTAGTTCAGTAACTAGATAGTTTCGCACATTGATGCTTCACTTCTCATCGTGAAAGGCCAAAGCTGATGGGAGATCGCACACATTCCAAATGTAGTGCTATACGCGATAATGAAATGGGCACCTCCCCATATTGGCTTCAGTGAACCATGCTGTAAGTGTCATCCATCAGCACAATGAAGAGCTGTCCCATAGAACAAATTATCGGAATTGATCTGGCAAAGCGAGTTTTTCAGGTTCATATCGTTTCTGCACAAGGCGAGAAAAAGGCGAACAAAATGATCACTCGTGAAAAGCTGATGGCTTTTATTGCTCAGCAACCCTTGTCCAGAATTGTGATGGAAGCGTGCGGGAGTGCCAATTACTGGTCCCGCCAGTTTAAGACATTCGGGCATGACGTCAGACAAATCAGCCCGTGCTTGCGTTGGGTCGGTGTCCATATAGCTATTTAGATGATATTAGTGCTCGTATACCCGAGCTGTGTCGGCAGCTTCACCCATCAACTCCGGCTTATTTGCGAGTAATTTTCATTTCAGACGTCGGCACATGTCTCAGCTCAACAGAGCTACACCTCCTGCCATAAACCTTTTTCATCGCCAGTAAGCAGCCTTATAGGGCGTTTTTTAATCTCACTATTTTACATATTTCGATATTAATTTCAGTGGGTTAACTACTATGTGAATGACGGGGGGACGCGTAAAAAAGCTCTTGCTACTAAGACGCTTAGTAAGGCTAAACCCTCTTTATTTTCAATTGCGTTCTACCGCATCATTGCGTCCATCGAAACAAAAGGAGGCAATATGAGCACCGTATTTATCATCCCGACAGCTGAAGAGCGCCTACGAATCCTTCGGGATTACGGTGAGCAAGGCGATCGCCTGGTGCGTGAATGTGAGCGCCAGAGAATCACGTCCATTTCCCGCTCTACCGCGTGGAAACTGGAACAGGTGGGTAAGTTTCCACAACGTAAGTCTATCGGCCTGAAATCCTGCGGATGGCTGTTAAGTGACCTGCTTTGTTGGATCAATGAGCGTTAGCATCAGGGTTTTTTTGGCATTTATTTTTTGCTTTTTTTCCTGAATGCCCCGTGTTCATCCTGCTATTTCTGCCATTAATAGCGGAATAGCAAGGTAAGGGGAATCGTTTTAAACATTAACTGAATAAGAGGTATCTATGCTGTGTGGTCGTCCTTTTCCTGTACACGTGTTTCCGCAGATCATCAAAAACGCGGTTTATGAAGTGGAGCAGCACACTCAGGCTCCCACGGGCTTGATTGCCGCATCGGTATTGGGGGGTATTTCGCTTGCCTGTCAGAACCGGATTGATGTGTGCCGACTGAATAATTTGCGCAGCCCGGTATCGCTTTTTTTACTGACGCTGGCGGAATCTGGTGAGCGAAAAAGTACGGTTGATAAACTGCTGATGAAGCCATTACATCAACTGGAAGAAAATTTATTTAAAAAGTATACGCATGATCTTGCCATCTGGCGAAATGATGAAACGGCTTTTAATGTTGAGAAGAAAGCCCTGATGTCAAAACTGAAATCAGACATTCGCCTTAATAAAGAGCATTCCATAACGAATGAACGACTGAAAGCACTGCTGGCGGCGTACCCGGAGGCACCGGTAAGGTACAAACAGATATTCAACGATGCCACACCAGCGGCGATAAAAGATCACCTCTGTGGGCGCTGGCGATCTGTCGGTATTATGTCTGATGAGGCTGGCACTATTTTTAACGGTTACACGTTGAACGAGCTGCCTTTCATCAACAAGATGTGGGATGGTGCAATGTTTCCCGTAGAAAGGAAAAAAGAGCCTGATAAATTAATCAGGGATGCCAGAATGACGCTGTCGCTGATGATTCAGCCTGATGTTTTTAAGGGCTACATCGAGCGGAAAGGCGATATGGCAAAAGGGATAGGCTTCTTCGCACGGTGTCTTATGTGCCAGCCTGGCTCAACACAAGGCTACAGACAAATTACCAGTTCGGTTGTCTCAAGTGAGCATCTGCCGATATTTCATCAGCGACTGATGGAGATCGTTAATGAGAGCATAGCCAAAAACGATGAAAATGAGCGTCAATGCCTGCACTTCTCTCCTAAGGCAGAAAAACGCTGGATCGAATTTTATAACAAAGTCGAGTCGGAAATGGGCCTGATTGGCTACCTGTCTGACTTTAAGGATTATGCGTCTAAGATCGCAGAGAACATGGCAAGAATTGCTGCACTGCTGCATTATTTCAACGGTGATGAAGGAGACATATCTCTTAATGCGGTGGAATCAGCCGTAGAGATAAGTGCCTGGTATGCAGATGAATATGTGCGAATTTTCTCTAAGCCCGAGCCCCTGATTCTGGTAAGTTCCGAAGCGGATGAACTTTACGCGTGGATAAGAGATTATTGCTACAAGTATTTCGTGCCGTATATCAGGAAGACAACCATCCTGCAATATGGTCCGAACCGGTTCAGGAACCGGAGTAAAGTGAATGAACTACTCAGTACGCTTTACTCACAAAAGAAAATACGGGCAGAGAAAAGAGGGAAAACCCTTTTTATACAACCTGCCGATAGTTTTATGTAACGGACAAGCCAAATTTAAAACGATAATAATCGTTTTATTAAAGAGCCATCGTTGTAATTAATTGCAGAGTAACTTTTAATCAGTCATCGCAGGCTGTGGCTATTTTTTTCTGAAATAGAGTGTCGGATAGTTATTATATTGCTATTAACGTATTGTCATTAACAATGCCCATATATCCACCACGCTAATAAGATATAGCCAGTAATGCGATGACTGTTATCCATCAAGGAATAATTTATTATGAATATCTACGAGAGCGAGTATGGAAGTCATGTTAAATCATACAAAGAAAGAATTATCGAAGTCATTAATAAGGCTGTTAAAGAACACAACCGTACACTGGCAATACGGGTGGATCTTCATGACCCGGCTATTCTGGATAATGGTGATACCATTTCCTGTATCGCTAATACTGATTCAGGTGCTATATCAAGATTTACCAGTTCACTGAAAGCCAAACTGGCAGCAGATGAACAACGTAAACGTAAAGATGATAAAAGGGTACACCCGAATACGCTCCGTTATGCGTGGGTACGGGAATTTACTCAGAATGGTAAACGTCACTTTCATGTATTTCTGTTCCTGAACAAAGATGCTTATTACCACCTGGGTGATTTCAATCTGGATGAAGATACGCTAAGAACCATGATCACCTCGGCATGGTGTAGTGCATTAAACCTGACCCCCGAAGAGGGACAGCACCTGGTGCAATACCCCCCTAATGGTAAATATACCCTGAACCGTGACGATATTCTCAATGACATTTATCCCAGCGACTTACTGAACCGGATTGACTATCTCACCAAAGTGAAAAGTAAGATTTTTGGTGAGGGATATAGATCGTTTGGCTGTAGTAATTTCTGAGTATTGTTTCTGAATAACTTCATATCTTGATGTGTGAAATCCGACCGTACAAGGCACGTTTTGGCAGGGATATAATTTCTCTGCCCGGGTGGCGATATTATTGTACTCCTGTGATACCAGGATAATAATTATATATGGGCCATTTTATCTGATGATAGGGGTAATTATGTTAATTCCAGTCTGGAAAACATCGCAGATATAAATACGGTGTAACATCCCTGGTTGTATATTGCGCGGCGAGTGAAAATCTAATATATATAGATGATGGCTTTTTTATTTCACAATGAATACTGCTAATATTTATCTCGCTAATTAATTCATGTGTCAAGGATGAGTGTTTCATGGCAACAAACAGTAACGGCTCTGCTCCATCCAGACAGCCTTTATCTTCACTTGAGCGAGTTGAAGATAGTCGAGTGTTTTCAGATATCAACATGATAAAAAACCCTCGTTTTACCCTTGATAAAGACGTCATTTTATCTCAATCCACCCGAACAGCATTAGATGAGTGTCTGGCTCGATTACGCTTTCATAAAACTATCTATGAGCAATGGAATTTTGCTTGTGTTGACCCTATGGGGGTGACAGCCATTCTCAATTTTTATGGTCCGCCGGGAACGGGAAAAACCCTGTGTGCTGAAGCGTTGGCAGGACAACTTCGTATGCCTTTTATTGCGCTAGGGATTGCTGAACTGGAAAGTAAATTTATGGGGGAGACAGCCAAGAATATCCAATTAGCGTTTGCCAAAGCAAAAGAAACAGGCGCATTACTTTTTTTTGATGAAGCAGACACACTACTTGGTAAACGACTCTCTTCTGTTACACAAGGTGTCGATAATGAAGTGAACGCGATGCGTTCTACCTTACTGATTGAGTTGGAACGCTTTGAAGGTATTGTGATTTTTGCCACTAATTTTGCCCGAAATTACGATGAAGCGTTTCGTAGCCGTATTGGTTATCACGTTGAGTTTACCTTGCCTGATCTTGCTGCGCGCCAACAGCTATGGAACAAATTTTTGGTTGCGGAGATTCCGTTATCTCAGGCGCGAGAAACGCTGGTAGAGGCTGTCAGCGCTCTTTCTGCAGGGCTTGCCGGTCGTGAAATTCGTACTTGTATGCGCCTTGCCCTACCTAAGGTTTTGCTGGAAGCCGAACAAGAAGGGATAACGCCACAACTCAGTATCAATCACTTACGTAGTGCTATCGAACAAGTTTTTGCTTCTCATCAAGCGATTGCCACGCATTCAGGGCGTACATCGAGTGAAGTCAGCACAGCAAAAAAATTATTAGGTATCCAATAAAAAATAATAGGAGAGAAAAATGGGTTTTTTGTCAAGCGTCAAGAGTTTGTTCAGTAGCGCAAAAAGTTCTGTGACGAGCACGGCTGGACGGGCCTGGGATGCAGTTAAAGAAACCGCAGCTAAAGCTGTTTCCTGGATGGCAGAGAAAGCGGAAACCTTTGTAGGAAGTGTAAAAAGCGTTTGGGAGAAGGTGAAGCCGTTTATCAGTAATGTGATTCGCCCTATCGTGCAGAATGCAGCAAAACTGGCTGGGAAAGCGTTACCGCAATTCCCGTGGATTGGTGGTGCATTGCAAGCGTTGGATAAAGCGCTTGGTCTGTTAGTTGAATGGGACAAAAGTGAGTTGGCGAAACGTATTGGTAAAGCCATTGAATGGGCTATACAAAAAGCCAAACAGCTTAAAGACCTGTTCCTCACGCCGGAAGAAATGGACAAAGCGCGTGAGCATGAAGAAGTGCTACGCGAAGCCCGTAGCCAAATGCGTGGCGAAGCAGCCAGTGCCGTTGATCTCGCTAGCCTGATAATCCTCTATGCTCAACTTTCCACAAAAATTAAGGATGTAGTGGAGAATATTCAAATCAATGATTTTGAGCATTATCTTCGTTTGCGTGCCTCTCAAAAGCTGCTGAAAGATACCGAACAACATCTGACTCGTGCGCAGGACATTAATGCGATAACGGATGACGATTTGTTCCTGATTGAAACGGGTAACGAATTGTTGAATCCCAATCCACAATTGAGCGATGAAACGGCACAGCGCCTTGATCGCGTTGTGATGGCGCGTTTTGGTAAGAAACTCATTCCTTTTGTCTTTGAAGAAATGATCATGGCTTGGGGCTATAACCTCCAGGATATGGAAAATGAGTGGAAATCGTTAAATGACGGCCTTTCCAAAGAGCAGGTATTGCTGCGCCGTTTACAGATCGGTCAGCGCCTTGGGGATCTCCAAGGAGAAGAGGTGGTGATGCTTAGTTCGCTGGAAGCTCGCTTACCTGAGTTACAGGCTGCGATGGAGGCAAAACGTAAACGTACCAATGAAATGCGCAACTATGTTTTTGCCGCAGAAGGCTTTTTACAGATGTTGGAAAAAGAACCGGAAGAATTTGCCGGTCAGGAATACCTGATGGAAGACAGCAGCACAGTCGGTATGGTGATTATTGAATGTGCGCAGTTTGGTAAACGTTGGGAAGATCTTGATAGTGAACAGCAAAGCTTGATTATCGATTTTGCCAACATCTTTGAAAAAGCCAGCCGTGAACGTGCCAGTAAACTAGTTGAGGTGGCAGCATGACATTTCATGAGTTCCTTGCGTTCCTGTTACCGGATGTTGAAATTATCCAATTGATGTTCGGTGGAGTGATGTTGTTTCTGGTTCTCATGACGATCGTACAGCTTTCACGTCAGGCTAATGTTCAGTTTTGGGAAAATAAATGGCAGGGTAACGTATCCGCAGAATCTACAGACGCGATTGATGTTGAACATGGTTCAGTGAATGAAATCAGTACGGTCGTTGCTAGTCCGGCAGAGAAAATGGCTGATGTTATGCCTGGGATTTTGTTGATTCTAGGGCTTCTGGGAACGTTCCTTGGCCTAGGAATCGCACTTAACAAGGCATCGAACATATTGATTGATGCGAATTCCGCAGGAATGGATAGCGCCATGTCCAACCTAATGGGAATGATGGAAGGGTTAGGGACAAAATTTAAGACCTCTACGTGGGGGATCAGTGCATTCCTGATACTAAAAACTTGGGTTGCCGTAAAAGGCTATGATGAGAAACGCTTGCGCTGGTGTACACAAAAGATGAAAGCCGCGTTTGAACTCTCTCGCCAAAATAAACGTATCGAACATGAACAAACTCACCAGCGGCTGCTTGATGCATTACAGGGAGTGGGGGTTTGCACTCAAATTGAGGGGGAAGCAACACGCCAATCGCTACAAATGCTGCACTCTGGGCTAGAGCCTTTATTAAAGATTCTGGTAGAGCAAGGCCATGAGGCATCGTTACAAGATAAGAACCGAGAAAATCACTTGGCAAAACTCAGCGATGTGTTGCAATCCACACTGCAACTGTTAGTCGCAAGCGACCAGGCTCAATCGGAACAGAATCAGCAGCAACTGGCTGAACTGACAACGACGCGTGAATCACTGCAACGTTTTATTGACGCCAATAGCGATAATCTTGTCGCCATACAACAATCAGCAGGAAAAATGGCTCATGCTGCGCAGGAAATGGGTGATTCAGCAGGAGACTTGCAAGCAGCAATTGGTGATTTCCGTACAGGTATTACCGATATGTTGGGAACGGTTAAAAACGATCTTGGTTCAACTATTAATCAAATGGGTGAAAGCTTTAGCCAGAATATGGGCTCGATATCCGCCAGTATGGCAAATGCGACGGATGGTATTTCCCATGCTGTTTCCGATCTCTCGCAGAACGTTGGCACCACTATGAGTGAAGTGCGCGTTTCTATCGACCAATCTATGAAAACTCAGCGTGATGCCCAGCGTGAGTTCATGATAACCAGTGAAACATTGAACGAGAAAGTGATCGCCATGACAAAACTGGTTGATGATTTGCGTGAGCAAATTGTTAATGGGCTTACTGCGGTATCCAACAGCAATCGGCAGGTCGCAAGCCTGAATAACCGCTATGCGGGGATGACGGAGTCTGGCGAGAAAAGTGCACTTGCGATCGAAGCGCTGGTTAGTCAACTACAAGTGATGCAACAACATAGTCCCTTGCAATCAGGCATGGACATCATTAATGCAGGTATCAGTCAATTGGTACGCAGTATTGAATCATTACGTGATGAGATGTTGAGCAGTGCGGATGCATTTACAGCTATCTCTTCGCTGGATAACAGGCTGATTGATGGACTCAAAGAATTGAGCGTTATTCGTGAAATACTTTCTTCGCCTGAGCGAGATCGCATAACTCAACAAATTGAACAAAGCCTAAAACCGCTGGCCGCTACGTTACAAAGCCTTGACCAAACCTTGGTGACACTACACACGGTTAACGACGCCGCCTGAGGGGATTGCTCATGAAAGACAAACCTAATGAGTGGGTCTCCATCTCGGATCTGATGTCTGGTGTGATGGCGGTTGTGATGTTGCTGTTGGTGATGTCGGTTTTACAAAAGACGTGGTCGGATATCAAACATAAGCAAGAGATGGAGCAAGGGGCTAATGCACAGCACGCTAAAGTTGGTGAGATGCTAGGTAATATCAAAGCATCGCTTAATGGTACAGAGAATGAAGGCTTAGTGGCACTGGATGTGAATTTACAAAAAATCACGCTACGTGATGGTGTTTTTAATCGAGGGAGTGCTTGTATTGCCTCACAAGCGAGTCAGGCTTTTACCACAATCGAAATACAGGTAGTCAAGTTTCTTAACGAGTTCAGTACCGGGCAGGTGTTTATTGAAGGGTATACCGATAACTCGCCCGTCATACGACCGGTAACGAATTTTGAAAGTTTTTGCACTGTGTATGACGACAATTTCACGCTATCGGCAGCTCGTGCGAGAGAAGCGCGTAAATTTATCGTGGGCGATCTTGCCCCAGCCATTGCACGTCGGGTGATCGTTGCTGGATACGGTGATTCTCAGCCTATCCCGGGTATCCCACCAGAGGATGCTCGTCAGCGGCGTATTGAAGTACGTTTTGTCCTGCCAGAAAGACCCTAATTTATTGGGTTAATTTAAATGATATTGAGTAATTTCGACTGTAGCCGAGGATAATTTATTTTTACAGCAATGGCCTTTCTTATGGATGGAAAGGCCAATTATTCCTATATCAAGATAATGGCAAGCGAGAAGATATTATTTTCAAGTAATTATCTGTTTGAATCACCACGGTTTTAACAGACTTGGCTGTTGTCATCTTTGTGCCAGATGTCGTCGCCGCTCAAGCGGCAATCGTTGGGCAAAATTTATTCCCTGAATCGGTAATTTTAGGGGCACATGATCTGGACTAGCATGAATTATATACGGCCAGTAATTGGCGAGAAATACTATACTCATGGCCGGTTATAGCCTTGGTTATTGTTAATAAGTTACCTGCTCTCTAAAATTTTTCAGACATATATCATTTCCCTGAACGCAACATCATTACGGCGAATCTCTCAAGGATTCGCCTTTTTTGTTTTATGTGTCTCAGGAGATGTCATGAGAAATCAGGAAGGCCTACATTTGTTGCAGGCCTCACTCACGGACTTACCAGAATGGGCCTCAGAACGAGTCATGCAGCATATCCGGCAGTTGACCCACTACGAGCCGGTTATCGGCATTATGGGCAAGACCGGTGCAGGCAAGAGCAGCCTGTGTAATGCGCTGTTCGCCGGTGAGGTGTCGCCGGTCAGTGATGTGTCGGCCTTTACCCGTGAGCCGTTGCGCTTGCGCCTTAACGTGGGTGAGCGTTGCATGACGCTGGTAGACCTGCCCGGTGTCGGTGAAAGTGAACGGCGTGATATTGAGTATGCCGCGATGTATCGCCAGCAACTTCCGCATCTCGATCTGGTGCTGTGGCTAATCAAGGCCGATGACCGGGCGCTGGCAGTGGACGAGCACTTTTACCATCAGGTGATTGGCGAAGCCTGGCGGCACAAGGTGTTGTTTGTGGTCAGTCAGGCGGACAAGATTGAACCCACTGAGGGTGGCGTGAAGGCGTTGTCTGCCAAACAACGGCAAAGCCTTGCGCGCAAAATCGCCCTGCTGCACACCCTGTTTTTGCCGGTGCACCCGGTCTGCGCGGTTTCGGTGCGGCTGCGCTGGGGGCTGTCGCACATGGCGGCGCTGATGGTGGCAAGCCTGCCACGCGAAGCCAGCAGCCCGCTGGTCACACAGCTACAGCCGCCCCTTCGTAGCGAACGCGTTACTCAAAAAGCCCGTGATGATTTTGCCGATACGGTGGGCAGCACGCTCGATACCGTCAGCCGTCTGCCGCTGATACCGGCCACGGTGCGCACGCTTATTCAGACGCTGCGCGATACCGTGGTGTCCGTGGCCCGCGCTTTGTGGGCGGTGTTCTTCTAAGTCGATTACCCATCCATTTTCGTTTTCCGAGCCCGGTCGCCTGTGCGACCGGGCTTTTTATTTTCAGCCATCTCAAGGAGTCTGCCATGACCCGTCTGGCCTCGCGCTTTGGCGCAGCAAACCTTATCCGCCGTGACCGTCCGTTAACCCGCGAAGAGCTGTTTCGCACCGTACCCAGTGTGTTCAGTGAGGAAAAGCATGAGTCCCGCAGCGATCGATACACTTACATTCCGACGATTACCCTTCTGGATAATTTACAACGTGAAGGCTTCCAGCCGTTCTTTGCCTGCCAGACCCGCGTGCGCGACGACAGCCGTCGCGAGCACACCAAACACATGCTGCGCCTGCGTCGGGAAGGGCAAATCACCGGCCATCAGGTGCCGGAAATCATCCTGCTCAACAGCCATGACGGCTCCAGCAGCTACCAGATGCTGCCGGGGCTGTTCCGACAGGTGTGCCAGAACGGGCTGATTTGTGGCGAAAGTTTTGGCGAGGTGCGGGTACCCCATAAAGGCGATGTGGTGGGCCGGGTGATTGAAGGCGCGTATGAGGTGCTGGATACCTTTGAGCGCATCGAGGAAAAGCGCGATGCCATGCAGTCGTTGCTGTTGCCGCCTCCGGTGCAATCCGCGCTGGCAAACGCCGCCCTGACGTACCGTTTTGGTGAGGCGCATCAGCCGGTGACGGCAGCGCAAATCCTGACGCCGCGCCGCTGGCAGGACGACCGGCAAGACCTGTGGACTACCTTTCAGCGTATTCAGGAGAACCTGATAAAGGGCGGGCTGCCCGGTCGCAACCCGCAGGGGAAACGGGCCCGCACCCGTGCCGTCAGCAGCATCGACAACGATGTGCGGCTCAACCGGGCGCTGTGGGTGCTGGCGGAAAGTCTGCTGACGCAGTGTCAGGGGGGAGCATGTTAACCGCGAGTTAAAATTGGACACACCCTGTCCGTTTCACTTTGGTTTGAAGGTCTGTTTCTTCACCAACATCAACGGAAACCTGCATGATATCTGTGTTTATCCGTAAGTGAAAAATAGTCGTTGAACTGTCCATATCCTGTCCGCCCCCCTCTTTAGAATCACCTTCATATTCTGTCGGTTAATCATCACGGAGATTTACATATGACACAGGCAGAGCGCCGCCATGACCGGCTTGCTGTCAGGCTGTCACTGATAATCAGCCGCCTGGTTGCCGGTGAAACGCTGAATGTGGCCCGGCTGGCTGCCGAGTTTGGCGTGTCAACCCGCACCTTGCGGCGGGATTTTCGCGAGCGGCTGATGTATCTGGACTTGGAATACAGTCAGGGACATTGCCGCCTGCGCACCCTGGGTGGTGGAGTACAGGGGGCGCTGGATGCCCTGACCTTTGCACACCGGGCCGGACTTGCCGATATTTTTCCGGGGCTGGACCGGCGTCTGGCAGGTACGTTACTGACTGCCGGAGGGATGCCCTGCCTGGTTTGGCAGCCACCCCAGGCAATATCCCCCGGCAGCGCACTGGTGTTTTATCGGCTGGTCAGTGCCATTATCGCGTTTCAGCGGGTTCTGCTTCTGGCCGACGGGGAACGCTGTGACGGACTGGCACCGTACCGCCTGATATCCCTCGATGGTCGCTGGTATCTGACCGGCGAACTGAACGGGCATATCACGGTTCACCTGCTGACGGCCATTCATGCTGTAACGGTATTGAACACCACCTTTATCCCACGAAAGCGCCTGAGCCACTTAACCACACAAGCGGGCTTTATCCAGGCACTTCCGCACTTTGGCTTTATTCGTACCGTTCTATCACCAGCACCATCTGAAAAAATCAAAGAGGATTCAGCCAGTTAAGTCTGAATTCTCATTGGGGTATATCTGTAGATGATAATAAAAGTTAATACATTTTAAGGATGTCACAATGAAGAAAATACTGGGTACGATGATACTGGCCGGTAGCCTGATATTAACTGGCAACACTCATGCCTACGATATTACGGGTAATGTGAAACACTGGATGGCAATGAAAGAGAGCGGCTGGACTTCCGCTGACGGTTATGACGATGACAGGATGATGAATGCACTGGGTTTTAATGCCGCCATGATTGGTTATTATCCGTGGACTCATACATTTTTAATCCGCAGGGACTACGATACAGCGTTGTTCCTGGCTGACAAAAAAAGCAAAACTGTTCGCCGCCTGAATCTCAAAACGGCCAGTGGTTATAATTCTGACCTTGATGTGGTGTATCAGGGAGAGGATAACGGCAAAGGCTGCTATGTCAGCATTATAGATACTCAAGTTCAGCTTGAGCTCATCAATCAAAAAGCAACCCCCCAGGTGTTAATGGTCCTTCCCGAACAGTGTATTGATAAAAAACAACTGGCAGCCATTAAAGCCCGACAATCAGAAAGGGATCGCCAGTTACAGCAATGGGTAGCACAACAGAGTATGAAAGAACTCTGTCGTCGTAACGGAAATTGTTGATGTTAGTTTTTTCAACTCTGGGGGAAATATGAAATATAAACATCACGCGCTGCTGTTTGCATTATCTTGTATTGCCACAACGGCTCAGGCCATACCGAATATGTGGACCAGCGGCTTTGGCATGGGTGTCTCCGAATACATGATCACCAGCCCGGAAAAGGTCGTTTTTAATCTCAACTGTACGACTAATCCAGACAACCAAAAGGTATTACAACACCATGTACTTATCACGCTGCCTGATGGTAGAGGGGCGGATTCGCATGACGAGAAAACGGTTATAACCGTGGTGGTGGACTCTCGGCAATTTCCACTCCCTTCTTCTCTGGGGTGGCGTAACGCAGATAATGCATGGGAACGATTTATTACCGCGTTAAGTCATGCCGCAACGTTTGATGTTTACGTTAATGACCAAAAAGTAGGCCACTTTAATCCTGGGCTTAAAAATACACAGCAGGAGCTGGAGGGTATTCACCACTGTATCAATACTGCCGCTTAAACCTTACTTGCCTATTCCGATGGTGCCCTTGTTGCTTATGCAACAGGGGCATTTTGTTTTTAAGGATCACGTTATGTCTGAATTCTCACCGAGTTCGCCGTTGTCTGAGCACGAACAACGGATTATCCGCCGGGCCCAGCGCCTGCTGGAGCGCCACCTGCGCCAGCCGGGCGAGCAGTTTACCGCCTCATCCTATACCCGAATGTGGCTGCAACTGCATCTGGCCCCGCTGGAGCGGGAGGTGTTCATGGTGCTGTTTCTCGATAACCAGCATCGCCTGATAGACCGGGAAACCATGTCGCTGGGCAGCATCAACCATGTCGATATTCCCATCAGAGAAATCGTCAAGGCGGCCCTGCGCCACAACGCGGCGGCGGTGATCCTGGCGCACAATCACCCATCCGGCCATGCCGAACCGAGCACGCCAGACCGGGCGCTTACCGAACGGCTAAAAAGCGCTCTTGAGCTGGTGGATATCCGCACGCTGGATCATCTGGTCATTGGCGGCAGTCAGGTGGTGTCGTTCGCCGAACGCGGCTGGCTGTAAGGCCTTTCGCTGTCATTCCATTAACCTGTCAGGAGAAAAGTACCTTGTCATTATCGGATGCCCCGGAATGGGGGCTTGAACACACCCTGAAACCGCGCTTTGGAGCCCGGCTGGTACAGGAAGGGTGTCACCTGCATTTTCTCGCCGATCGTGCCGGTGTGACTGGCACCTTCAGTGCAACCGTGGCCTGCCATCTGGAACACCGTTTCCCACTGATGGTGAAACAACTGGAGCAAAAGCTTGTGACCGGTGAGCTCGATCCCTACCGACAGCAACGCGTCACGCTGCATGACGGCGTACTGACCTGCGAGGCCGATACACTGGGCAGTGCGGGCTACGTCTATATCACGATTTACCCGACCACGGCGGCCACACCGGCAACTGCATTCCCTTCACCTTAAGCATTTATCTTAAGAGAGCCTATCCATGGAAACACCATCCCCATCCCCGGCGCGGGAGGCATCATCATGCCTGTCACCTGTAAATGTCTGGCAACAGTTATTAACTTACCTGCTGGACAAGCACTACGGGCTGACGCTCAACGACACGCCGTTTTGCGAGGAAGCCGAGATCCAGGCCCACCTCGACGCCGGAGTTTCGCTGCCGGACGCCGTGAACTTTCTGGTGGAGCGCTATGAGCTGGTGCGTATCGATCGCAGCGGTTTTATCTGGCAGGAACAACAACCGTTTCTGAACGCGGTCGATATTCTCCGCGCCAGACGCGCCACCGGCCTGCTCAAGCCATAAAGACTGCGAGCCGCTTTCCAGTCACACAACGCCAAACCGATTAATCCTTCCCCCCGATGCATAATACGCCAGCCTTACCGGCTGGCGTATTGGCTGTTATGTATGGACAACACACTATGCACACTGAACCCGAGGTGTTAACCGACCACACCGAACTGATTGGCTCGACCAACATTGCGCGTATCGTCACTGGACATGATGCCGCGCTGCAACAGATAGAACAGCTCATTACCCAGTTACAGGCTATTTCAACGCTAACGGCGACTATCGGTGGCGGCACCGCTGAAGACTGGGCATTGAAGCCAGGGCATCGCTATGATTGCTGGCTGACAGAAACGCCTGACAAGGCGATGCCAGCCATTATCCGCACGCTGGACAGCCATATCTGGCGCAACCTGATGCTGAAATCCGGCATGTTGTCATTGATGGACGCACAAGCCCGCAGCCAGTGGCATAAGAATCTGGACGAGGGCGACCTGCCGACCATCAGCGAAGCCAATATTCTCAGCACGTTTGAACAACTTCACCAGAGTAAGCGGGAGGTATTCGAACGCGGGGTGATTAATGTATTCAAGGGGCTATCGTGGGATTATAAAACCAACCATCCTTGCTACTTTGGCAAGAAAATCATCATCAGCAATCTGGTGACGTACCACCGTTGGGGCTTTGGCCTGAACTGGGGCTGGCGACGCGATCAACTGGCCGATCTGGAGCGGATGCTGTCCTTGCTGGATGGCAAACCCATTCCTGATAACCGGGGCGATGTGACTATCCGGCTAATGAACCATATCCGTGATAATCCTCATCAGCAAGAATACGAAGATGCGTATTTTAGTGTGCGTTACTTTCAGAAAGGCACCGGGCATCTCATCTTTAAACGCCCTGACTTGATCGATCAGATGAACGACATTATCGCCAAACATTATCCGGGGATGTTGGCGGCGAGGTAGTCATTTCCTTTCTGGTAATCTTAGGATTCGTGCCTATTTCCTCCCTCAGAATTTGTTATTATTGCGGCAGGTTAGCATTGAATTGCTAAAAGGAGCTGGTTTGTATGCCGATCCCTGAGCGTCCCAAGATTTACCACATCCTTCACATCGATCGACTTCGTTCGATCATTGCCCAAGGGTTGTTGTCTGACGAGCAAATCTCGGTTCGTCATGGTGCCGGTACAATGATAGGTATGAGTAGCATTAAGCAGCGTCGGCTCCATGAGTTGACGCTCACAAACTATCCCAATCTGTATGTGGGACAATGTGTGCCTTTTTATTTTTGTCCCCGCTCTGTCATGCTATACCTGATATACAAGTCCAATCATCCAGAGTTGGCTTACCGTGGTGGTCAGGAACCTATTTTGCATCTTGAAGCTGACCTCTATACAACCATTGCATGGGCGGAGCAACATCGCCAACGCTGGGCGTTTACATTATCTAATGCCGGTTCACTTTACTTCGAAGATCGTTGTCAACAATCCCAGCTTGGAGAACTGAACTGGGAAGCGATACAAAGCAATCAGTGGAGCGGCGGTAATGGAACTAAAGAGGCGAAACAGGCTGAGTTTTTGATTGAGCGCTGTTTCCCTTGGCATTTAATTGAGCGCATCGGTGTTCATTCACCTTTGATTTATCAGCAGGTTGCTAACATGATCCCGCTTGGCGGGCATCGTCCTCCTGTTGAGGTGAAACGAGAATGGTACTACTGATGAGGATTTCATAATGATTGAATACAGACAGGGCGATATCCTCCAGGCAGAGACTGAAGCTATCATCAATACCGTTAATTGCGTCGGCGTAATGGGGCGAGGCATTGCATTGCAATTTAAAAATGCCTACCCGGATAACTTCAAAGCTTATGCTGCATCCTGTAAAGCAAAACAAGTTGTTCCGGGCAAAATGTTCGTCTTTGAGACCGGGCAGTTAACAAACCCTCGTTATATCATTAACTTTCCGACCAAACGCCACTGGAAAGGGAAAAGTCGTCTTGAAGATATTGTTGCAGGATTGGACGATTTGGTCGCCGTTATCCGGCAACATGATATTCGCTCCATTGCCATTCCCCCATTAGGGAGTGGCTTAGGCGGCCTGGACTGGCAAGATGTTAAGCCCCTGATTGAGTCTGCCGTTCAACCGCTTGAGTCCGTACAAATTGCGATTTACGATCCCAACGGCGCACCATCATCGGAACGTATGGTACATAAAACAGAAGTGCCAAAGATGACAGCAGGGCGAGCCGCATTGGTTGAACTGATGCAGCGTTATCTTAATGGGTTGTTAGATCCGTTCATCTCTTTACTAGAATTACATAAGCTGATGTATTTCATGCAAGAATCCGGGGAACCATTACGCCTTAAGTATCAGAAAGCGCATTATGGGCCTTATGCGGAAAACCTACGGCATGTGCTTAACGCGATCGAGGGGCATATGATCTCAGGGTATTCGGATGGCGGTGATATGCCTGATAAGCAACTCGCGCTGGTTCCCGGTGTGGCAGAGGAAGCAAAAGCGTTTCTTGAGCAGCAAGAAGAGACTTACCGCCGCTTTCAGAAAGTATCTGATTTGGTAGAAGGTTTCGAATCGCCTTTTGGTTTGGAACTCCTTTCAACGGTTCACTGGACAATGCAATATGAATCGCTGACGTCCCCGGAAGATGTTACTGATTTTATCTATGCCTGGAATGAAAGAAAGCGGCAATTCACACCACGTCAGATATCTTTAGCCGTAGATACATTGCATCGTAAGGGGTGGTTAACTTCAAACGTTGCTTAAGTTCAGTCCTTGCTTAATGACTCGCATGGCTCTTGCTGCCCACACTGCGCTCAGAGCCATGCACCTTATTTGTTACTTACCACCAAACTGAACTTTAACGACATTATCTGGCATCGCCCCTGATGGGTTAATGATTTCCTGCTGAATAAAATCACCCCAGCGTAGAAATAGCTTTTTCAGTTTGTCCGCTTGTTGCCCAACTTGATAAGTCCGAATTAATCGATCTTTAGGAACGTGGTTCAGCAGAAGTTCTATCAAGCGTTCTGGTGCATCCAAATATTCTGCACAACCAGTGGCCACGCTGCGACGTAAGTCATGAGGAGAGAAGGGCGTAAGTTCCGCAAGATATTTAGATCTCACACGTTCCAGAGCACGTGTGAGGGCATCACCGGTTATAGGAAATCCAGACTTGCTGGTGGAGCCGAAAACATACGCCCCTTCAGTGATCACGCGCTGTTCTTGAATGAGGGATAAGGCGTGGGGATGTAGTGTGACAATGTGGCTTTTGCCATTTTTTGTAGCAGGAATAGTCCAACGATCACCGTTAATTTGATCCCAACGCATTTCTGCTGCTTCTGACCGGCGAACACCCGTGAATATGATCAGGCGAAGTGCATTCGCAACGGATAATGACATCACCACGCTCGATGCTATTCCTCGACCACCTGCTGCAATGGAGCCACCACCAACAGAGGCTTCATCAAGTGCTTTCCAAAGCATGTGGAGTTCGTTTTGTGGTAACCAACGTTCACGAGGTTTACCCATTGATGCGCCAAACATGGCAGGTTTGAGTAGACGAGCAGGGTTATGTTCAATCAGTCCTTGTAACGTGGCATGATCAAGGGCCAGATTCAGGATGATTAATCCTTTGCGAACCCCTTCTGAGCTTTCCTTTCTCACGCGGCTGAGATGCTCGAAAATGACAGAGCGTGAAAGATCGTTAACGCGTATATTGCCCAAAGCTTTTTCAAGATGACGGCGATAGGTTCCTTCATAGTCAGCAATGGTGCGGGCGCTGAGGGGTTTACTCTCAGTTCTGAATGCCAACCAGTTTTGCCACAAGTCAGCGAATATTGGCATTTGCTCGTTTTGCTGTTTCTCATTTTTTTTGACGTAACGAGGATCAATGCCTTTCTTCACCAGCTCTGCTGCGTCGGCATGGGCCTGACGAGCCTGAGCCAAGCTCATAGCAGGGTAGCTACCCAATGTCAGTTTGATTTGCTTTTGTGCGATCCTGTAACGATAAATCCAGCTTTTACTCTCGCTGCCATAGCGTACGCGAACGTAGAGGCCTCCACCCGCTTTTGATTTGACTGAGACAACGTTTTCTTTCTCTTCTTCAGTGACTGAAAGGGATGCCAACTGTCGATCCTGAGTGATGATGATTGTCATAATAGGTCCTTTCTGGGGTACACTCTCGGGTACACACTTAGCATGATATCAGGGGAAACGACAGCGAACGAGTGGAAACCTAAATGTTGATTAATTATTTGATTTTAAAAAATAAAAAATCAATTTTGAACAGGAGAAACAGAGGGAAACATCAGTCTGTTGAGTTCGTAATGCGAAGGTCGTAGGTTCGACTCCTATTATCGGCACCATCTAAATCAATAAGTTACACGAATTATTCCACGATTCATTTTCGTTGCTGTGCCGTATTTGCGCCATTACCCTGAACCGCTCTATTAATTCTCCAGGGTTACAGACCCTATTAATCGCTATTTACCGGGCGGGCTGTATGCGCTGATCCGTTGCCGAGGGTAAGCTTAACTCAATGGCTTGAGCCTGAAAGGGATGCTGTTAAGCACCTGAGCGGGGTCAAGCGCCAGCAGACGAGCCAGTTGAACAAACTCCACCACATCCAGTCTGCGTTCCCCGTTTTCGACCTTGGCAATAAACGATTGCGGGCGTTCCAGCGCCTGCGCCAGCATTTCCTGTGTGATGCCTTTGGCGATACGCGCTTCACGCAGCGTTTTGATAACGAGTTGATATTCAGCGGTGTAGGTGGAAGCCATGCGTTGAGTCTCGAAAGCGGGTCTGGTGCACTATCGGTGATAGTTCGCTTTATCCCAAAAAAGGATTTTTAACGTTGTCTGGAAAAGGGGACTCGCTGTGACTAGCTGTTCAGTAGCAGGTGCAAGAGCGCGATAGGATCGAGTGAAAGCAGGCGGCTGATGTGTATGAATTCCACAATATCAAGCCTGCGCTCGCCGTTCTCGATTTTGGCAATGAAGGATTGTGGTTTACCGAGAGCTTGTGCCAGTGTTGTCTGAGTCACGCCTTGAGCGATTCTGGCTGCGCGCAGGGCTTTGATAATGCGCTGGTACTCGGCTGAATAAGTTGATGCCATAACATGATGTTCTTGACGAATATCCTAAAATCGAATATCTGTCATGTTTCGATATATCCCAAAATGGGATATCTGGTTGCAGGCAAAAGGAGAGCAGTAATGGAAACAGGTGACTGGCATCCGGCAGATATCATTGCCGCATTAAGAAAACGGGGAACCACGCTGGCGGCACTATCACGCCAGCATGGGCTGGCCTCGTCAACGCTGGCGAATGCGTTATCCCGACATTGGCCGAAAGGGGAAAGACTGATCGCGCAGGCAGTAGAAAAAACACCGCAAGAAATCTGGCCGTCGCGCTATCGGCGCGTGACACAGCAACGACAGGGAAAAGACATTAACGGCGATTAAAGCCAGGCTATAACCGAAAAATGCCACCGTAGTGCGGTGGCAGAATGAATTGAGTTGTGATAACCCCACGTCCGTAGGGAAGATCACTTCGTGGCACTGCAATGCAGTACCACCACCTGCGAGGAACACCCCTGCAAACGCACGGACATTTATCGTAATGGCCGCTGCAAATACCACTGTGCACGCATCCTTACTCCGCGCACTGTTATCTTTTGTTCGTGTATTTCCTGCCTCGTCCAGTCCTAAACATTCAGCCTGCTGTAAGGTAGACCAATTGCGCAGTGTCATCCTACGCTTTTATAACTATGGAAAACCTGAGTTTTAAGAGCGATAAATGTGCGATTGCGCAGTCTGAATTGTGAGCTACGCAGCAACAGTGTGCAAAACGAAACCGAACGTTAATAATGCATAAAAATGTAGGATTTGTTATTTGAAGTTAAAAAACGATCTGATTATCCCAGTTTTAAATGTCACTTTTTTGCACTCTATCAAGGATCTTTATGAGCCAGTTTTGTATAATAAAATAGTTGACTGACTATTTCAGTGATTATTACAAAGGAAAAAAAATGGCTGACATTGTATCGATTACTGCTGGGTTAAACGCAGTCAAACTAGCCGTCAATATTGCCAAAGAACTGAAGGAGGCTACTGCAGCATTCAATGAAGCAGAGTTTCGTTTAAAACTGAGTGAGCTATATTTAAGCCTAAGTGAGGCAAAGATTAATCTAGCTGAGGCTCAGCAAGAAATAATTTCACTCCAGGCCGAGATTACTTCTCTCAAAGCTCAATTGAATGCTGTGGATGAGTTGGATTTTCGGGATGGTTTCTACTATCGACTAAACCCCGTAGAAGGGAAACCGAATGGACCGTTTTGTCCTAAATGCTATGAAGGCTCACCTAAAAAACTATCCACTGTTATGGCTGCAACAGGAATACATTCTCATTTCGGTAGTAAATATTGTCACTCATGCCAGAGTTATTATTAACCAAAATAAAGGGAAGGAGCCTGCTAACGTTTAACGTGTTAGATAATCTTAATCGTGAAATACTGGCGAGAGAAATCGATCTTAATATCCCGGCATAACGCATAGTTCGGGTGATCTACTCCCCAGAGATTAAACACTATGATATTCAATGCAATGAGCCTGAAAACACAAGGCTATGTTCCGGTGATAATTCACTGTGGGTTCAAATGCAATAATAATCATTCCCTCTGATCTCTGGGCTATACTGATTAATCTGTTGTACCTAGTGCGTGAGTTTTCGAAACGAAGGTAAACAGCTCAGCCATTCGGGGGGTTTAATCTTTTCATCATGATGCCTTTTCGTAAATCTAGGGTAATCAGTATTCTGGCGTACCGTTCTTTGAGGCTGTATCAGTCATGATTTTTTCCACTGGCTAAACTTATACAAAGCGTAGAAAACCTATGCTGTACTGGCCTGCAAACCATTAGTTAGCTATTACACAGGTTCCATAGTCCTAAGTTTGTATCGCTCACATTAGCACAATCGACAGAAGATCATTGTGTGACATTGGAATTTATTAAGCCTGGCAAGCCAACGCAGAATGCGTTTACCGAACACTTTGACTGGACGTACCGAACAGAAATACTGGATTTTACTTGTTTAGAACACTGAATGAAGTGAAAGAAATTACAAAGCGCGTGGAGCTAAAAGGGGATACTTACATTCCCAACGGGCGACTCAGTGCGGAAAGTGATTTATCTGGCGATACAGTCGGCATCAAAAAAATGGAGTATGCCTATCCAGAACTGGCGGCTGGCGATGAGCCGTTTTATTATCGAGTTCGGTGATCGCCTGAGCGATCACTTTTAATACGGTATCATTTACACAGAGCTATTTACAGGGCTGTCGAGACTAATACAATTCAGTATTAAACCGACTCATTCTGCATTCTTTTAAGTGTGTAATATTTTGTATTGAGGTTTATTATGTGAGCCTTCCAAAATTAAATTTAATTTATTGTTTTTATTAATGTTCTTGTCTCCGAGATGATTTTATTCTCTGCCTTGCCGTGGAATGTCGACATGCCCACCATTGTTTTACCATCATTATAAACAGTAAATACATAGGTTCCGGTATCAAAACCAATTCCTCGTGCATCTTCGAAAATCAACGTTATCTGATTGCCACTAATTGAACCGTGGTAATTGAATTTTCTATCTGATTCTTTACCGTCACGAGTCTTTGTTCTGGTACTTGTACCGCTTAGACGGCATCCTTGCTGTTTTAGGTTGAGCTGACCTACAGTTGCACTATCACCATTACGCTCTTCTATTACGTCCCATGCTCCTTCAACACGAATACCCCTGTACAGGCACGTATCACTAAAGTTTGGCCAAACCAACTTGGTAATAAGGGTTATCACGGCTGCTGCGATGATGCTCCCGAGAATCCCCACAAAAAGACTCATCATATCCATCTGACATTCCTGTTATGAAGTATATAAACCCAAAATTGTAGCTTTCAAAGCATCGCGTGCTTTGTCATTATATTATCAGTTTGTATCTATTATCAAAAATACAATGAAGCCAACACGTTCTTGTTTTGAGGTTTGATTCCTTTTCAACGAAAAATGCATCCATGACAATAGATGTAGTTTCTTCTTCCTGAGTTTTTGTAAGAGTGAACAGTCAAGTGTTCACTAATGGTGGGTAAGATCAGGGTGTATACCGCTGCGCGTTTTCGTCCAACCGCTGAACGGTTAAGCGAGATTGCGCAGAATGGGCAGACACTGCTGCAAAACGCCTCTGACAAGGATCTGACCGAGTTCACGGAATGAGCATCAGGGTTTTCAAGTCAGAACTGATTCACTAGCAATTAATCCAATCGGTCTGTTGCTGTTTTTCCCCCATCGAAAGAAACATGATGTTAAACAAACACGCTGGCCCACCTGTCAGCGCCGGCTACTCATACCGTGCCGATTCCCAGGCGTGAAGCGCGTGTTTTCGGGTTTCTCCCCAGTGGTAGCCGCCGATTTTTCCGCTCTGTTGGATGACGCGGTGGCAAGGTATCAGGAAGGCGACCGGATTGGCGCCGACGGCCAGGCCAACGGCTCTTGCTGCATTGTGATGCCCGACGGCGGCGGCCACCTGGGAATAGCTCACGACGGTTGCCGGGGGGATTTTCAACAGCGCTTTCCAGACGCTAATCTGAAAGTTGGTGCCGGTAACATGTAACGAGATTGGGCGGTCCGGCGGCTTTTTTACCGCGAACATCGTTTCTATCACCGTTCGTATCCGTGGCTGATTTTCATGCAGCAAGGCATGTGGCCACATGTTATGTAATTCTGCCCGTTGCTCGCCTGCGTCTGCGTTGTCCAGAAAGGAAAGGCTACAGATACCCCGGGGGGTGACGGCAATAAACGCGTTGCCGAACGGCGTATCGTGAACCGCGTATTCGATCACCAAGCCTGCACCCTGTTGTTGGTATTCCCCCGGTGTTACCGCTTCCAGATGAACGAAGTGGTCGTACAACCGTGAGCCGCTGCTTAACCCCACCGAGTCGGCCACGTCGAGTAGCGGCCTTGACTCGCGCAGCAACGCCTTGGCCCGTTCAAGGGTCAGCACTTGCAGGAAGCGTTTCGGTGTGACGCCGGCCCAGCGACTAAACAGCCGCTGGAAGTGGAAGGGGCTTAAGTGCACGTGTGCGGCAATTTCGTCGAGCGTCGGCTGGCGGTTGACCCGGCTGGCGATAAATGTGATGGCATCGGCTATGCGTGCGTAGTCTGACATCGTAATGCTTTCTCCCTTTATCGGTCGTTATTCGGGTGCGGCAGACTGGTTGCGATAAAGGTTACCGCCAGTCTCCCCTGTGGCAAACCATCTTGCTGTTTCATCACCGGATGCGTGTGTGGGTGAGGGCGGGGTTGGGACAAGTATGGGAAGTTACGCGCCTTGTGGCGACCCGGATCTTGCTGTTTTTGCGCCGCCATAAAGCCCGATGCCGATGTCTTAACGTTGAGAGGGGCGGATTCCGTGCGTTTGTTGATGCAGGATAATCGCCTGGTGAAGGAGAGCGCTTATCATGGCGCGCGCAGATCAATCCGCGGTGAACCGCCGGTAGACATCAGGCATGTCTGATACGGTGTGGCGAAGATTGCGGCGTCAACGCAGGAGGGTGAGCGGCAAGTATGTGAATGGCGAGTTGATGTCACGTTTGATCTGAGTCTTTGACTTTTTTGAAAATAAAGTGAAAGAGTCTCGATTATAAGGTGTTTGTCATTAGTTCGTCGGATGATGGGTATGAGCCTGTTCTTTTTTAAAAAAAAGCCCTTTTTATTATGGTGATGACTGATTTTTTTCTGCAGTTTGATAACGGTTCGATGTCTTTGATTACGTGCCTGCAAGCCTTGCAACCGGTACACTGAACCGAAAAAGCATCGCGGGGCGCTAATGGCAGTGATGCCGTCTTCCTTACTTTTTTAGCGTTCGCCTTCGTGTTGGTATGTAATCTATCATTAAGGCAAACTAAACACTGTACATACCGTTACACAGCAACGCTCATCATAGAAGATTAGCCTGGTATATAGTATCGGAAAAAAACAGTGGTTGAGTGGCTGTGAAGATAAAAATTAACAAACTCCAAACAAATTGATGTGATGTAGTTTTACTTTTATGATGAAAATCAAAAATACTCTCTGCCTACATATCATGATGGCGACCCTTGCCGTCTTGTTTCTTAGTGTTCCCCCGCTGGTGACAAGCTTTGATCCGCCGCTAAAATTTCAGCCGTTGATTAGAACCCTGGAAGGAACGCCAAAAGAGCTGAAAGAAAAAATAGCCGCCATTTCCCATGCGTTGCAGGGTAATGCCATCTTCTTCATCGGAGCCTCCGAGGTTTCTACGTCCGAAGATGAATATTACGCGGTGTATAATTACTTTAATAACCAGCTGCAGCGGCCGGTGGTCGCTTATGGTGATATTTATATCGATAATATCACGCATTTTTTACTTCTGGCACGTTTTAAAAACGACCTGAACGCGAGCAGCAAGGTCGTGTTGCAACTGGCACCCGATAGTTTTTACGGTGATGGTATCCCACCGGCGGTTTTTGCCGATAATTTCCCAGCGCCGATTTTTAACCCGCTGATGGAAGATGAGCAGGCACGTCCTTTACTGGTTGATTATTTACAGCATATTAATGAGGACGAGATCAGTCATTTAACGTTTGGTCAAATGAAGATTTATGGCTGGCGTCCGACTATTATTTGGCAAGCGGTGAGTTATCAGTTTGCAAATTTCTGCGAAATGATAAAAAAGTATTGGCTGGACGTGTTGCAGATTGTTCCTCAACCGGAAAGACCGTGGCCTCGCCAGCCCAATAACGCGATTACGCCGGATTGGGATCGTGAATTGGCGCATGCTCAGGAACTGAATAAATCCCGCCAGCAAAGCGCAGAAACGTTGTGGATGGATAAGTCTGTTTTCGACGACGACCCAACGCAGGATGAATGGGATAACGCGCCGCTATTTCCCACGCAAATGGAGACGTTTGAAGCGACGATAAAACTGCTGAAAGCGCGTAACGTCCAGGTGGTGGTGATTATGGATGCAGTCAATCCGTGGGCGATTAAAAATCACGAGAAATTTCAGTCGGTTGATAAACAAATCAAGGCGATTTTGGATGAACATCAGGTGCCTTATCTGGATATGTACGCACTGCCTTATCAGAATGGCTGGAACTGGGACCGGTTGCATCCAACAGACCCGGCATGGGTGGTGATGGACCGTTTTATTGCTGAGAGTTTTAAATGATGAAATACGCGATTCGCCTTTTTTTTATTTATCTCTTGCTGGCGGTAACCATCGTCGCGTGGACTTCTGTTGATGACAGCATGAGTTTACAAGTGCATTTTGAATATCAAAAGTTCTGAAGGATGAATGATGTATAGCTCCGGAACATTTTTTTTCTGCCTGTTTTCATTAGCACTGTTGTTCGTGCTGGTTAATCGGCTATGGCATTACCGGCTGACTTATTTATCCGGCATTTCTGTGTTGGTGTTATTAGGCTGGGGATATATTTTCCAGGGTGATTATATTATCCCCGTGGTAGTTTTCCTGAGCTTTTATATTATTGTGACGCTGAAAGAAAAAGGCTGGTTAAAGACCTGGCAGGCCGTTACCCTGACGCTGCTGCCGTTGTTGTTGGTGAAATTACACCTGAACAACCATTGGGGAATGATTGGCTTATCATTTATGACGTTTCGCGCCATTGATGTATTACTGTATCGGACTCAAAAAGACGGCCGGAATTTCCTGCATTACTTCTGCTATCTCTTTATGCCGCTGGTGATCCAGGCCGGCCCGATGTACCGCTGGCGGTCGTGGATAACGGATATTAAGAAGCCGGATTTTCGGCTTACCCGTGAGCAGTTTTTACCTGCCATGGAGCAAATTTTTATCGGTATTATCCAGAAGTTCTTGTTTGCGATGCTGATAGATAACCTGGTTATTCAGTCGTGGAGCCATCGCCCGTTTACGTTGAGCGTCGGCGTGGTGATGTCGGCGGCTTACAGTGCGTATCTCTATTTTGATTTTGCCGGTTACAGCAATATGGCCATCGGTGCCGGGCGCTTATTCGGCCTGTCTCTTCCGGCAAACTTCAATATGCCTATTCTGGCTAAAAACCCGCAGGATTTCTGGCGCCGCTTCCACATTAGTTTGTCTGAGTGGCTAAGGGATGTGGTTTTTATGCCGATTTATATGAATCTGATGAAGATCGATTTTTTCCGACAAAATAAAACGCTGGCACAAAACATCGGTATATTTTGCACCCTGTTTTGTATGGGAGCATGGAACGGACTTGAACGGCACTATATCATCAGCGGCGCGCTGTTTGGCGCCATTTCGGTTGCACATAACATGTTGCAGTGGTCAGCCAAACGCAGTCCAACGCTCAGCAACTGGTTACATTATCCAGTGATTGTGTTTCTGGGACGAATGTTGACGCTGGCCAGCGCCGCTGTCTCCCTTTACATCTTTAGCGGAATGTCTCCACTATGAACTACCTCTCCGAGCTTAAGGAACTGCAAGATTTCTTGCACACAGCATTACTCGAGCCCGCGAACCCACGGCAACTGGCGATTAGCGGCAGCGACGAAGCATTGACCTGGCAACAGCTTTCCGTAGCCGTTACCGACTGGCTGCAGCGTTATCAGGATTGCCAGCAGCCTGCCGGTACTCCGGTAGTTCTATACGGGCATCAGCAGGCGGAATTTGCCGTAGCGATTTATAGCTGCCTGCTGCATAACATTCCCTACGTCCCGGTGGACTGTATCTATCCGCAGGAACGGCTCAACGAGATTTGCCGGCAGGCGAAAGCGCCTTACTACTATGATGTGGCGACACGGCAGTTTATGACCACCGGCGAGGCGGGGCAGGTGTTGGCCGAGCAGGATCTGGCTTATATCATGTTCACTTCCGGCAGTACCGGAAAGCCCAAAGGCGTTCAGATCGGGCGTGAAAGCCTGTGGCATTTCATGAAGTGGGTTCGTCAGGACTTTGCACTGCCTGAGTTGCCGGTGTTGATGAATCATGCGGTATTCAGCTTTGATCTGTCGTTGATTCCGTTACTGGCGAATCTGGCGACCGGGGGGCACATTGTCCTGAATGCGAAAGAGGATATCGCCGCGGAAAACTGGCTGGATCGGCTGAAAAGCAACGGCGTTTCCGTTTGGGTTTCCACGCCGTCTTTTGCCTACCAGCGGCTGCTTTCCCCGCAGTTCAACAGCGACTATTTGCCTGATCTCGGCGTTTTCGTGTTTATCGGTGAAGTATTAAACAAAGCGCTGGTCAAACAACTGCGCCGCCGCTTCCCGCACGCTAAAATTCTCAACTCCTATGGTCCAACCGAAGCGACCATCGCCACCACCGTCATCGACATTACCGATGAGATACTGAACAGTGAGAACGACCTGCTGCCGGTGGGGGCGATGATGCCGGACTCCAGAATGGAGATCACCGCAGAGGGTGAGCTGATTATCTGGGGTAAAAACGTGATGCGTGGTTACCTTGGGCTTGCGCAGGAGAACGCGGCGAAATTGCTGCACCGGGAGAGCGAGGCGTTCCGGGGTTATAAAACCGGCGATCTGGGCTACGAGGTTGACGGCATTCTGTATTGTCAGGGCCGCAACGACAGCCAGATCAAGCTGAATGGTTACCGCATTGAAATCAACGAGATTGAAAATCGTCTGCTGGCGATGCCGGACATTAGCGAAGCGGTAGTGTTGCCGTTAATGAAATCAGGGGGCGGCGTGTTGCGTATTGCGGCCTTCTGCGTGACGAAAATGGCCCCTGATGCGATTAAGACCTCACTTTCGCAGGTGATCCCGCACTACATGGTGCCCTCTCAAATTATTATTAAAGATGCGTTACCGCTGAATCCTAACGGTAAAATAGATCGTAAACTGCTGGATACTCATGCCCGCACTAATTAATTACTCCAGGAAAATATGATGGAACAAGAAATACTCGCCCTGTTTGAAAAGGTCTTATCCCGTAAAGTGGGGTTTAACGATGAGCTGATCGAGTCCGACATCCTCGACTCGATTCTGGCGGTCGATCTGGTGATGGAAGTGCAGGACGTGTACGGCTGCATGATCCCGCCGACTGAAGTCGCTAACGTTCTGAAGACCCCGGCGGATTTGGCTCGTTACATCGAAGAGCATCGCGGTTAAGAAGAACTTCGCGGTTAAGCCTGAAACGGCGATTGTTTTTTGTCTTGAAGACCCCGGATGTTGCCATTCGGGGTCTTTTGTTTTAGGAAACGGGTATACAAATAAGTGAATCTCGTCAAGGTAACCTCGTGAGTTTGTGTTAGGGTATGCTCCTCGGGGGATCGTCCGATTCCCGGTTTTTTTGCCCGTCTGAGTTTTTATCATGTATGAGTTCAAACTGGTTTTACTGTTGCTCCAGCAGATGTGCGTCTATCTGGTAATCGCCTATTTGCTCAGTAAAACGCCGCTGTTCATCCCGCTGATGCAGGTCACGGTCCGGTTGCCGCATAAGCTGCTGTGCTATGCCATGTTTTCCATGTTCTGCATTATGGGCACCTATTTTGGCCTGCATGTGCAGGACTCCATCGCCAATACCCGTGCGATTGGCGCGGTGCTCGGCGGGCTGCTGGGTGGCCCTGGCGTCGGCATTCTGGTGGGAATGACCGGCGGGTTGCATCGCTATTCGCTGGGGGGGATGACCGCATTCAGTTGTATGGTGTCGACCATTGTCGAGGGGCTGCTGGGCGGCATGGCGCACCGCTTGCTGATGCGCCGGGGGCGGGTTGACCGGTTGTTTAACCCGTTTACCGTGGCAGGGGTGACCTTTATCGCTGAACTGCTGCAAATGGCGATCATTCTGTTGCTGGCCCGGCCGTTTGATGACGCGCTGACGTTGGTGAAAGACATTGCGGCACCGATGATCGTCACCAACAGTATCGGCGCGGCGATGTTCATGCGCATCCTGTTGGACCGGCGCGCCATGTTTGAAAAATATACCTCGGCATTTTCCGCCCGGGCGTTAAAAATCGCCGCCTGTACCGAAGGTATCCTGCATCAGGGGTTTAATGAAGAAAACAGTATGCGGGTGGCGCAGGTTATCTATCAGGAGATGGATATCGGCGCGGTGGCGATCACCGATCGTGAGAAACTGCTGGCTTTTATCGGCATCGGCGACGATCACCACCTGCCGGGAACGCCCATCGCCTCGGGCCATACCCGGCGCGCCATCGAACATAACGAGGTGGTCTACGCCGACGGCAACGAGACGCCGTATCAGTGCTCGCTGCAATCTACCTGTCGTCTCGGGTCGACGCTGGTGATCCCGCTGTGCGGCGAAAATCAGCAGGTGATCGGCACCATCAAGCTGTATGAGGCCAAAAACCGCCTGTTCAGCTCCATCAACCGCACCTTCGGCGAAGGCATCGCCAGCCTGCTGGCGGCACAAATCCTGGCCGGACAGTATGAGCGCAGCAAGCAGATGCTGACGCAATCGGAAATCAAACTACTGCATGCCCAGGTCAATCCACACTTTCTGTTTAACGCGCTCAATACACTGTTGGCGGTGATCCGCCGCGATAGTGACCAGGCGGGCAAGCTGGTGCAGTCGTTGTCGACGTTTTTCCGCAAAAACCTCAAACGTTCAGAAGAAGTCGTGACGCTGGCTGATGAGGTAGAGCATGTGAATGCTTACCTGCAAATCGAAAAGGCGCGCTTTCAGGAGCGGCTACAGATCCGTTTTGACCTGCCGGCGGAATTCATGTCGATGCGATTACCGGCATTTTCATTGCAGCCGCTGGTGGAAAATGCGATTAAACACGGAACCGCTCACCTGTTGGGCACCGGGATCATCACCATCAGCGCCAGTCGGCTTGGGGAGCGTCTGTTGTTAAGCATTGAAGATAACGCCGGTTTATACCAGCCGGGCACCAACTGCACCGGGCTGGGAATGAATCTGGTGGATAAACGTATCCGCATCCGCTACGGCAATGAATATGGTCTGAACGTGGAATGCGAGCCGGACCGTTATACCCATGTCCATCTGACGTTGCCCTGCGAGGAAAGCCACTGATGTTGAGCGTGCTGATTGTTGATGATGAACCGCTGGCGCGAGACAACCTGCGTTGCCTGCTGGAGCAGGATGACGGCCTGGAGCTGGTGGGAGAGTGTGCCAACGCGGTAGAGGCGATCGGCGCCATTCACCGGCTGCACCCTGATGTGGTATTTCTGGATATTCAGATGCCGCGCATCAGCGGGCTGGAGATGATCGGCATGATCGATCCGGACAATATGCCCTACATCGTGTTCATTACCGCTTACGATGAGTACGCGATTAAAGCGTTTGAAGAACAGGCGTTCGACTATCTGCTTAAACCGATTGATCCGCAGCGGCTGGCGAAAACCTTGCGTAATCTGCACCGGGAGCGTCCCGCGCAGAATATCGACACATTGTCCGACCATCAGCGCGGGTTGGATTATATTCCCTGTACCGGCCACAGCCGAATCTACCTGATGAAAAGCAGCGAAGTCCAATTCGCCAGCTCGCGTCAAAGCGGTGTCTATGTGACCGGGCCGCAGGGTGAAGAGTGCTTTACCGAATTAACCCTGAAAACGCTGGAAAGCCGTACCCCGCTGGTGCGTTGTCACCGGCAGTATCTGGTCAATATGGACCACTTGCGTGAAATCCGGCTGGAGGAGAGCGGTCAGGCGGAGATCCTGCTGAAAAGCGGCCAGGCGTTGCCGGTGAGCCGCCGCTATCTGAAAACTCTCAAGCAACTGCTTGGTCTTAAAGGCTAATGCCGACCCGCGTGTGTGCGGGCGGCGTATTTCCCGTTCCTTTCATCCTGTCTCTTGTGTTGTTCATGACACGGCAACGGCATCGTTACTGCGGCTGCAACGTTGGCCGCAGGGCGCATTTCGTCAATTTAAGTAAAAATCTGTCACCGCTTATCCCGGTATGCGACCGGTCATCCGCTTATCCGACCGCTGACCCAAATTCAACTATCACCTGACGAATAGCCTGACTACAGTCACATTACGTGACTACATCATTAGTAATGATACCCGTCATACTTCACGTTGCAGGTGTGTTGGCTGCGTTCGTTCACCCGAATCACTTACCTGAGTAAGCTCATCGGGGTTCACTCGCTTGCCGCCGTCCTGCAACTCGAATTATTTAGGGTATACACAAATAAGAAGAGTAAACGCTATGAAAGATAAACTTCTCAGGCATCTTCCCTGGGCTTTACTGGGGTTCATCGGGGCTTGCTGTCTTGGCGTGGTTGCACTGCGCCGCGGCGAACATGTCAGCGCCATGTGGGTAGTCGTCGCTTCGGTGGCGGTCTATCTGGTCGCTTACCGTTACTACAGTCTGTATATCGCGCGTAAGGTGATGCAACTTGACGCTAACCGCGCCACACCCGCCGTAGTCAACAACGACGGGCTCAACTATGTGCCGACCAACCGCAATGTGTTGTTCGGCCACCACTTTGCCGCCATCGCCGGTGCCGGTCCGCTGGTGGGGCCGGTGCTGGCCGCCCAGATGGGCTACCTGCCCGGCACCCTGTGGCTGCTGGCCGGTGTGGTACTGGCGGGCGCCGTGCAGGATTTTATGGTGCTGTTCATGTCGACCCGCCGCAATGGGGTGTCGCTGGGGGAAATGATCAAAGAGGAAATGGGGCCGATACCCGGCACCATCGCGCTGTTCGGCTGCTTCCTGATTATGATCATCATTCTGGCGGTGCTGGCGTTGATCGTGGTGAAAGCACTGGCGGAAAGCCCGTGGGGCGTATTTACCGTCTGCTCCACCGTACCGATTGCGCTGTTCATGGGCATCTATATGCGCTTCCTGCGCCCCGGCCGGGTGGGGGAAGTGTCTGTCATCGGTATCGTGCTGTTGTTGTTGTCCATCTGGTTCGGCGGTGTTATCGCGCATGATCCGTACTGGGGCCCGGCGCTGACGTTCAAAGACACCACCATCACCTTTGCGCTGATTGGTTATGCGTTTATCTCTGCGCTGCTGCCGGTGTGGCTGATTCTGGCACCGCGCGACTACCTGGCGACGTTCCTGAAGATCGGGGTGATCGTCGGTCTGGCGATCGGCATCGTCATCATCAACCCTGAGCTGAAAATGCCGTCCATGACGCAGTTTATCGACGGCACCGGCCCGGTGTGGAAAGGCGCACTGTTCCCGTTCCTGTTTATTACCATCGCCTGTGGCGCGGTATCCGGTTTCCATGCGCTGATCGCGTCCGGTACCACACCGAAGCTGCTGGCGAACGAAACAGATGCCCGGTTTATCGGTTACGGCGCAATGCTGATGGAGTCCTTCGTCGCCATCATGGCGCTGGTCGCGGCGTCGATTATCGAACCGGGTTTGTATTTCGCCATGAACACCCCGCCGGTAGGGTTAGGCATCACCATGCCTAACCTGCACGAGCTGGGTGGCGCCAACGCGCCCGCCATCATGACGCAGTTGCATGATGTCACCACCGTGGCGGCGGCGACCATCAGTTCCTGGGGCTTTGTGATTTCGCCGGAGCAGATCCTGCAAACCGCGAAAGACATCGGCGAACCGTCGGTACTGAACCGTGCCGGTGGCGCACCGACGCTGGCGGTGGGTATCGCTTATGTGTTCCACCAAATCATCCCGAGCGCCAACATGGGCTTCTGGTATCACTTCGGTATCCTGTTTGAAGCGCTGTTCATTCTGACCGCGCTGGATGCCGGCACCCGCTCCGGGCGCTTTATGCTGCAGGATCTGCTGGGTAACTTCGTACCCTTCCTGAAGAAAACCGACTCGCTGATCGCCGGTATCGTCGGTACTGCCGGTTGCGTCGGTCTGTGGGGCTACCTGTTGTATCAGGGCGTGGTCGATCCGCTGGGCGGCGTCAAGAGCCTGTGGCCGCTGTTCGGCATCTCCAACCAGATGTTGGCCGCCGTGGCGCTGGTGCTGGGCACCGTGGTACTGATCAAGATGAAACGTACGCGCTATATTTGGGTAACGATGCTGCCGGCGATTTGGTTGCTGATTTGCACCACCTGGGCGTTGGGGCTGAAGCTGTTTAGCAATAACCCGCAGATGGAAGGCTTCCTGTATCTGGCGCGTGTTTACAAACAGCGGATTGCCGAAGGCACGGATTTGAGTGCGCAGCAGATTGCCAACATGCATCACATCGTGGTGAACAATTACACCAATGCCGTGCTGAGCGTTTTGTTCCTGGTGGTGGTGTATAGCATAATCTTCTATGGTATTCGCACGGCGTTGCAGGGGCGTCAGCAGGCGGAACGTTCCGATCGCGAAACACCGTATGTGCCGGTGCCGGAAGGCGGCGTGAAGATCTCCTCTCACCACTAAGCGGGAGCGAGGACAATACCGCCGACAGGTGCCTGCACGGGCCTGTCGGCGTTCATGTCTGTCGATGCTCATATCTGTCAGGCGCTCACACAAAGAGAGGGCGATATGTTCGGAAACCTTGGGAAAGCGGGAAAATATCTGGGGCAGGCCGCCAGAATGCTGGTGGGTATCCCGGATTATGATAACTACGTGCAGCATATGCAGACCAACCACCCGGACCAGGATGTGATGAGCTACGAGGAGTTTTTCCGCGAGCGCCAGCAGGCCCGCTATGGCGGCAGCGGCAAGGGCGGTTTCCGATGCTGTTGAACGTCTGGGCGCGACAAGGAGTTTTTTGATGATGGCTAACGTATTACCCGCGACGATTCTCACCGGTTTTCTCGGTGCCGGTAAAACGACTCTGTTGCGGCATCTGCTGCATGCCGATCACGGTGAGAAGATCGCGGTGATTGAAAATGAATTCGGCGCGGTGGCGATTGATGATGCCTTGCTGGGCGACCGGGCGACGCGTATCACCACCCTGAGTAACGGCTGCATCTGTTGCAGCAGCGCCAATGAACTGTCGGATGCGCTGCATGATCTGCTGGATGGGGTCGACAGCGGCGAGCTGATATTCGAGCGGCTGGTGATCGAGTGTACCGGCATGGCTGATCCGGGGCCGGTGATTCAAACCTTTTTTTCCGACGAACGCCTGAGCCAGCGTTTCCTGCTGGACGGGGTAATCGCGCTGGTCGATGCGGTCCATGCCGACGATCAACTGAACCGGCATACCGTGGCGCAGGCGCAGGTAGGCTACGCCGACCGGATTTTGCTGACCAAGACCGATCTGGCGGGGGATACCCAGGCGCTGGAAGCGAGACTGGCACGAATCAATGCGCGTGCCACGCTGCATCGGGTGGTCAACGGCGAGATCGACCACCGTCAGATCTTCGGGGTGGACGGTTTCATGCTCAACGACCGGTTGCCGGTATCTCTGCCGCGTTTCCGGCCGTTGATTGAACAGGATAACGCCATCACCTCGCTGGTGGTGCAACTGACGCGCCCGGTGGAGATGGCGGCAGTATCGGCGGTGATGGAGCAACTGCTGGTGAACTGTGCCGACAACCTGTTGCGTTATAAAGGCGTGCTGGCGATCGCCGATGATGATCGCCGCTTGTTGTTTCAGGGGGTACAACGGCTCTACAGCGCCGATTGGGATCGCCCGTGGAACGCGGACGAACCGCGCGAAAGCGTGATGGTATTTATCGGCATCCGGCTGCCGGAAGACGAGATCCGCCGCGCATTTGATGCGCTGAATGCGTAATGAATGCTTGCCGGGTGATAACGCATCCGGCAACACCCACCTTCCTTGATTCAGCCTATCGCTGTTTTTTCCTTACCTTGCCAGCCGTGATTTCAACGTCACCGATGGCTTTTCATTGAACAGCCGCTGGTAGTCGCAGGCGAACTGGCTCAGGTGCCAGAACCCCCATTGCATGGCGGCGTCTTGCACGGTGTGGTGACGGGAGTAGGGGCTGACCAGCTCGCGGCGAACCGCATTAAGGCGGATCATCTTCAGCCAGGCGTTGGGACCACACCCCATGACATCGCAGAAGGCATTTTGCAACGTGCGGCGGCTGACGTGCAGGCGGCGGCACAGATCGAGCACCGTGACCGGCTCCGACTGCTGGCTGAGTACGTATTCCCTGGCGCGGCCGATCAGGCTGCGATAGCCGATGCGTTTATCGGTATGTGCGGAGCTGGCGTCGGCCGGCTGGGCGCTTTCCAGAAACGAGATCACCGTGGTCAGCAGGTTGTGCTTCATCACCTTGGCCGTGTTGCTATGCTTGAGACGTTGCGGCTCGTTGCAGCCATACCACAGCGCTTCGCGTACGAATGACCAGAGGATTTCCCGCCTGTGCGGTTCCACCAGCAAGGTGGCGCTCTGCGCCAGCAGCCGGGTGAGTTGTTCCGGCTCTTCGAGCACATCGGTGTACTGCAACAGTTCATCGCGGGAGATAGCCACGCCCAGAATGGCGTAATCATCCGGCGTGTTCAGTTCGAATTCTTTGCCGCCGGGGCTGACGGCAATCGCGCCGTTGCTGATGGGCTGAGAACCGATGAAGCCGGTGCCGGCATGGCGAGCGGGAATGCCGAACCAGAAAGAGTCCGGCCATATCATGCAGGACTGGCGCAACGCTAGATTGGTGTATTCGTGGCAAAGCTGGATACCGTCGAGCAGGATTTCGCGTAATTCCCCCTGAAAGTGGCCCGGCGAAACCTGATCGTAAATCTGTTGCCAGGCGGTGATGGTGCGGGACTGGGCATAGACATCCTGTGTCTGTCGCTGATGGACGTTATCGTCCGGCGATACCGCCGTTGTCGCCGGGAAACGGCGTTCTGCATCCAGATGATGCAGGTTGACCGGATTGTGTTTCATCGTCAGCTCACCTCCGTGACAATGTCGGGCAGGGTCTGCAAAGCATCACCCGTTATACGGCATTCGGTTTTGGAGGAACAGGCGCTAAAGCACACTTTACCTTCTCGCTGGCAGGCCCGTCCTCTTATCACTTCCTTGGTTTATCTCCCTTGTGGCTGTGGCGGGTGGTATTGCCGTCGGCGATTCACCAACGGCAATTCACCAACGGCAATAACGAGATGAACGTATTCAGGCGATGCGGAACATGTCCACCAGCACACAGCGACGCAGGCGTACAAAGGTGCGCGCCGAAGTAACGCCTTCGCCGGTCGGCGTCGAAATCGTCATGGAAGTCCAGCCTTCGCCGCCCAATCCCAGACCGGCGATACAAGGGCCGTTTTTCACGAAAATACTGGTATTGATGGCATTGGCCATGCGGTTCAGGTTTCTGATATTGGTGGAATGCATCGCGGCGGTGTGGCGACAACCGCCCTCCAGCTTCACTGCCAGCGCGATGGCGTCATCCACGTTCTTCACCCTGATCACCGGCAGCACCGGCATCATCAGTTCGGTGACGGCAAACGGGTGGTCGGCGTCGGTTTCCGCCAACAGCAAGCGAGTGTACTCGCTGACGTCCAGACCGATGGCGGCGGCCAATTTAGCGGCATCGCGCCCGACATAGTCGCGGTTGACGCGGCCTTTCCCCTGCTCGTCAATGTCGCTCAACAGTGCCGGCAGCAAGCGTTCGGTTTGCTCCGGCGTGAGCAGCACGGCGTTGTTGCGCTGCATTTCCGCCAACAGCGCATCGGCTATGCGGTCTACCACGATCAGCACTTTCTCATCGGCACAGATAATGTTGTTGTCGAATGACGCGCCTTTAACGATGGCGCGGGCTGCTTTCGGAATATCCGCCGTTTCATCCACCACTACCGGCGGGTTGCCTGCGCCGGCGGCGATCAGCCGTTTGTCGGTGTGCTTGCGTGCCGCTTCCACCACCGCTTCGCCGCCGGTCACCACCAGCAGGCCGATGCCGGGGTAGCGAAACAGGCGTTGTGCGGTTTCAATGTTGGGATCCGCGACGCTGACCAGCAGGTTTTCCGGGCCGCCGGTGGCGACGATGGCTTTATTCAGCAGACTGATGGTGCGTAATGACACATTTTTCGCCGACGGATGGGGCGCGAACACCACGCTGTTGCCGGCGGCGATCATGCTGATGGCGTTGTTGATCACCGTCGCCGCCGGGTTGGTCGAGGGCGTGACCGACGCAACGACGCCCCAGGGCGCGTTTTCAATTAACGTCAGACCATTGTCGCCGGTCAGCACTTCCGCCGACAGGCATTCGATGCCGGGGGTATGGCGCGCCTGCGACACGTTTTTGATGTATTTGTCGACCACGCGGCCCATGCCGGTTTCGGCGACCGCCATTTCCGCCAGCACTTGTGCATAGCGTTCGCCGGCGACCCGAATGGCCTTAATGACCTGTTGGCGCAATTCGACGCTGCTCAGTTGCTGTTGCGCCAGCGTCGCGGCCTGAACGGCGTCGTCAAGCGAGTCGAAAATACCGCTCGGCGCGTCAAACATCGCTGGCAGGGGCATCGGTACTGTCGGTTCGATCACGGAGTGTTCCATAGGGCTTATCCTCTAGTTGTGTCACCTGGTTACGCGTCGTTGATCACCGGTCTGGAGCGGATTGATCAAACGTGCAGTGGTCAAAAGTACGGATGCGGATTCAGTGTCTTATGCAGGTCGGGCCGTGTGTGGCTCGGTATGCGCAGAGGCGTATGCCGGCATGGCTGGCTGCGTCGCGACGGGGGAATCTCATCCTTGAGAGAACCCTTCCATTATTCATGCCGCGCCAGTACGGATGGCGGCGGCCCGGTGTTTCCTGTGTTGACTTGCGGTTCCTGTGTTGACTTGCGGTTATTGTGGCAACGGCTCGCCAAAGCGAATAACAAAATTCGGCAAGTCGACATAAAGGGTGAAAGAGATCACGAAAAAAAAACGCCTGATTAACAGAATGGAAATCGTCAGGATGAGACGGGGGCGGAGCGACACCCCCGTAGCGCCGTCATCGGCGGGTTGCCGCCAGGGTGACCGGCATGTCGTAGCTTATCGGCCCGTCGCGATAGTTGGTGATGCTCAACCAGTCGGCCGGGTAACCGATGGGAATGGCGGGCGGGTTTTGCGGGCGCAGCGGCGGCGGATTGATATAACCATCGGAATATTTGGCGATCAGCCTATCCGCCAATGCCCACCAGCGGGCGAGTACCTCGTTGGCGTTCTGTTCGCACAGCCGGGCCAGTTGCGCCGCATCCGGCTGCTGCGCCATGGCGTTGTCCCACTGTGCCACGCGCGCGTCTTGCTGCGCTTCCAGCGTGTGCTGCAACGGCTGGATATCCACGTGGTACATCCGCTGATAATTGAGTCGGGCCCAGTTGGCAACGAAATCGAACGCCCACCATGCCGCCCGGCGATCAAACTGCTGGGGATCGCCGCTCTGGTAGGCGGCGGGCAGGTCGGGGAGTTTGGCCGGGAAGGGGGCAAAACAGGTCGTGTAAGCCACGTCCGGGCCAAACCAGACAATGCCGCGGGTCAGATCCGGCGCCGCGGGGCGGGTTTGCGCCACGTAGGTATAGCCCTGATAGAACACCGAAATGGCGCGCTCCCAGGCGCCGAACAGCGTACGGTCAGCGGAGACATTGTTCTGGTTGCCGTCGTAGGGGCCGACGTAGCGGTTGGGATCGCCATAGGGTCCGGCCGCGACGCCTTTGGTCAGGTCGAACGGGGTGCCTTCGTAGTGGTCGCGGTACAGCGCGAACAGGTCGCGAGCGACCAGCGGGGTTTTGGGGGTAACCGAGAACGGGTAGTCGGTAGTGTAACTGCCGCCGTTCACCCACGGGCTGAGGCCGAGATCCGGATTGATGCGATCGAAGATGCGCCAGACGCGGCGCAGCGAATAGTAGGGGTGGTTGTATTCCCCCCAACTGACCGATTTCAGCCAGTCGACCGGGCCTTGTTCCGGCGTTGCCCAGCCGACTTTTTTCAACCCGGGCAGTAAGTTGTGGGAAAACAGCTGATCCGGCGAGTCCTGCCGGATTTCCCGGATCCGGAATTCGTTCGCCGCTACGAAGACGGTGCCGTCCGGGACGCGCTGCGCGACCCAGGCCGAGTGGTAGATTTCATCCGGCAGCGCGCACATTTCAAATACCCAGCCTTCGTTTTCATCCGCAACCAACAAGGTTTCACCGGTGGAGAAATAACCGTATTCGTCAATCAACGCCCCCATCAATTCCACCGATTCCCGAGCGGTTTTGCAGCGTTCCAACGCAATGCGCGACAACTCGGCGCTGTAGAACAGGCGGCAGTGGGTGTTGTTTTCGGCGGCCTGCTGCATTGTGACGTGCGCCGGTTCGTACCTGGCACCGTTGGTGCATTCGCCGAACATTAGATTATGTTCGTTCATGATGCCGTAGTTGCCGTCGAAGTAGGCGTAGGTGTGCTCAACCTGCGCAATAGTGCCGATTATCGGTGTTTCCGGCCAACCGGGCGTCTGGTAGCCGGCGCCCCGGTCCTGGCTGACGATGCGCGGATAGCTGACGTTGGTGCCGTCGATGATCCCGCGCAGGCTGCCCGGCGCATGATGCTGTGCCGGTACATGGATAAAGCGCTGATCCGACAGTTCGTCATCGTCCGAATGGGTCACCATCGTGGAGCCATCGGCGGTGGCGCCGCGGGTGATAATCATTGTGGTACACATGGTTTACCTGACCTTACTGAAGCCGATGCACGCAGGAGCGGGCGTCGGCCCGGGTTGATAAACGGGCTCCGACCGTAGCCGGAGCCCGGAGCGGGCGCTTATTGGCCTTTGCTATCCAGCGCGGTGGCGATCACGCTGCCCAGCGGGACGGGATTTTTATCGTTGCGGTGACGGACGGCGTCGATAGCCCATTTTTCCAACGCCACCCGATCTTTCTGGAAGATCATCATGTGAGTCGAGCCGCCGAATTCGAAGTGACCGATTTCGACGCCGCGAGTGATGCCGACCGGTTCGGCGCTCTCTTCAACGATAAAGGTGCTGGGTTCAATCACGCAGCTGGAGACTTCCACCATGCCGATGCAGATAAGCGCTACGTAGCCGCAGGTCTTGTGCTGGAAGATAAACACCGCGCGCGCGGCCACATGGCCGAGGTACGGCTGCGACTCGGTGCCTTCCCAGGTGCCCTGATTTTCGCCCTGCCCGGGGCGCTGAGCGAAGTAAGTACCCGGTTCAACCCAGGAACGCACCAGAAAACCGTCCAGCGGCGCGTTCCAGCGATGGTAATGGGTAGCGGAGAGGAAACCTTGATAGAGCTGCCCTCCCTCGAACAGTTTGGCCCATTGCCGCTGACCGCCGAACAGATCGAGCAGCGAATAGGGAATGTCTTTGACCCAGAACCGGCTCTCCAGTTGCAACTGGTCGGCATAGCGCCACGGCGTGGTTTCACAGCCGATGTCTATCTGGGTATTCGGATCGCCCTGGAATGGGCGTGCGCCGGGGACGAACTGACGGATAAAGAAATCGTTCCAGCTGGCGAAACCGTAACCCGGCAGGTTGGGATCGTGCTGCATCTGGTTCCAGACGCCGGCCTGGTACGCGCCTTTGGAGATCCAGGAGCCGGGTTTTTCCGGCTGTGCGATATCGAGTTTGTCGAGCGAGGCGCTGCTTTTCAGGAAGCTGTTCCAGGCGTCCAGCACCTGACGGAACTGCTGGTTGAACGTCGCATCGTGGAACAGCGCCACGCCTGCTTCTGTGCCCATTGCGACCGCCAGAAACGCATTCATCGGCGTCCCGACTTGTGCGGTGGTGTTGAACGACGGCGAGGTGGTGATGATTTCGTTGAGGATCTCGAAGAAGCTGTCGTAGCTGTCTATCCAGGTTGCGTCGCCATCGTCGCTGATCTCCTTACGGGTGGATTCGGGCAGCGAAGCCACATAAGCGTTGGATTGTTCGATCATGCTATTGAGCCACATACGGTAGACGCTATGGTTGGTGACCCAGTTTTTAAAGTTCTGGAGCACCGGCTGCATCGGCGTCAGGGTATTGGTCTGTTTTTTGTTGGCGATATGTTCGCGCAGTGGCATCAGGAATTTGGCGGTAGCCCATACCCGGTTGGGCACCCAAAATCCCATTTGGATCGGCCCGGCGTTATCCAGAGTCAGCAGGCTATGCCCGCTGCTTTCGTAATGTGGCGACTGCTCTGCTTCAGGTGTGCTTGCTGTGTGGCTTTTGGTGTGAGTCATAGCATTTCCTCTCGATAGAACGTGTCAATCTCGAACCATGAATGTGTCGCCACCCGGAAAAGACCGTTGCACAGGCTAACTGCCGTGCTGACGGTAGCCTCGTCTCGTTATGTTCGAACAACGTACAACCTGGTGGTGTGAAGAAAGGAAAGCGAAGGGTGGCAAGGGGGAAAAGCGCTGTGGGTATATACCCTAAATAATTCAAGTTGCAGGAAGGCGGCAACAGAGCGAATCCCCAGGAGCTTACTCAAGTAAGTGACCGGGGTGAGCGAGGGCAGCCAACGCACCTGCAACTTGAAGTATGACGGGTATGATATCGGGTCGTTGCCCGATGACAACATGCGCTATCCCTGTATTCAAACATAGGCGTATTCCCGCCGATGGCAAGTTTGCCGCCGGCGGGCGCTGCCGTTATCCGTGCGGGGCGATACGGCGCACCGGCGCATTCTGGCGGTTTTCCCACAGCGCGGTCAGGCCGCGTTGCAGGGCGATGAACACAAACAACAACACGCCGATGGCGATCTTGGTCCACCAGGAACTCAGCGTGCCGTCGAAATTGATATAGGTCTGGATCAGCCCCTGAATCGCCACGCCGAACAGCGTGCCGAGCACGGTACCGACGCCGCCGCTCAGCAGCGTACCGCCGATCACCACCGAGGCGATGGCATCCAGCTCGACGCCGACCCCAGCCAGCGCATACCCCGCCGAGGTATAAATGGAAAATACGATCCCGGCGAGGGTCGCCAGCCCGGTGGACAGCATATAAATGCGAAGGGTGGTGCTGCGGGTGGAAATGCCCATCAGATTGGCGGAGGTGCTGTTGCCGCCGATGGCGTAAACCTGATTGCCGAAGCGGGTATGGCGTGCCAGCACGATGCCGACGGCGACCACCATTAGCATCAGCAGCCCCATGGCGCTAAGCCGACCGCCGCCGGGGATGGTCCACGCCAGGCTGGAGAGCGTTTCATAGATCGGGTGGTTGATCGGCAGCGATTCTTTCGACACCAGATAACTGGCGCCGCGCAGAAAGAACATCCCCGCCAGCGTGATAATAAACGCCGGGATTTTTAACGCATCGATGAGTAGCCCCATGAACGCACCAAAAGCGCATCCCATCACTAAAATCAGCGGGAACGCCACCAGCGGCGACAGCCCCCACACGCCGATAGCTTTGGCGAGAAACACGCCGGTGAAGGCGATCACCGACCCGACGGACAGGTCGATACCGCCGGAGAGGATCACAAAGGTCATGCCGACGGCGATGATGCCAAGAAAGGCGTTATCGGTAAGAATGTTGCAAATCACCCGGGTGGAGGCAAAGCCCGGAAATTGCGTCAGGCAGTACAGGTAACCCAGCACGAACACCGCCAGTGTGATCATCAGCGGCAGATTACGCTTTATCATGATGGCCAGCTCCTTTCAGCAAGGTCATGAAACGCGGCGACTGGACGATCAAGACGCACAGCACCACGATAGCTTTCACTACCTGATTCAGCTCCGGCGGAAAGCCGGACAGTAGAATGCCGGTGTTCATGCCCTGAATAATCAGCGCACCCACCACCGACAGCGCCAGATTGAAGCGCCCGCCCATCAGCGAGCCGCCACCGATCACCACCGCGAGAATGGCGTCCAACTCCAGCCACAGACCGGCGTTGTTGGCGTCGGCTCCGCGGATATCGGCGGTGACGATCACCCCGGCGATGGCGGCACACAGCCCGCTCAGCATGTAAGTCATCGTGACCATGGCGCGGGTGCTGACCCCGGCGTTTTTCGCCGCCCGAATATTGATACCCACCGATTCGATGAACAATCCCAGCGCGGTGCGCCGCACCAGCAGCCAGAACAGAATCAAGGTGACCAACGCGATGATGATAGGCGTTGGAAACCAGAACAGCGCACCGCTGCCGAGCCAGGCCAGCGGTGGTGAGTTGAACGTGACGATCTGCCCGGCGGTGATCAACTGAGCGATACCACGCCCGGCCACCATCAGGATCAAGGTCGCGACGAACGGCTGGATCTTCAGAACCGCCACCAGAATACCGTTCCACAGCCCGGCCAGCATACCGACGCCGAGTGCGGCCAGCAGCACTATCCCCAGACTGTAGCCCTGCACGGTGAGCGACGCCGCCACCGCGCCGGCGATCGCCATAATGGCGCCGACCGACAGGTCAATCCCACCGGTGGCGATCACCAGCGTCATGCCGATCGCCAGCAACGCCACCGGCGCTGCCCGGTTGAGAATATCGATGGGGCTGCCGAACAGGCGGCCATCCTGCACCACGATTTGGAAAAAGTGGCTGGCGACCAGGCTGTCTACCAGCAACACCAGCACCAGCGCGGCAATCTGCGGCGTACCTTGTGATAACCGCAGCGCCGGCCAGCGAAACGGGCGCTTATCGGAGCCCGGCTTGATCAGTGATCGAGGCATCACCATGCCCTCCTTATGCCGCGATGGCATTCATGATGGCGGAAACGGATAGCTGGTCGAGCGGGATTTCCGCCACCTGCTGCCGGTCACGCATAATCAGCACCCGGTCGGCGTACCCCACCAATTCCTCCAGTTCGGATGAGATCACCAGCAGCGCCAGCCCGTTGGCGCACAGGCTTTCGATCAACCGGATGATTTCGGCGTGGGCGCCGACGTCGATGCCGCGCGTCGGTTCATCGAGGATCAGGAATTGCGGTTTGGTCAGCAGCCAGCGAGATAGCAGCACTTTCTGTTGATTGCCGCCGGACAGTAATTCGATGGGTTGCTCGGTACCCGGCGTGCGGATGCCAAGCTGGCGGATGAACCGCTCGGCGATGGCTATCTGTTCCCGGCGCGGGATCGGCCGTAGCCAGCCGCGCTGCGCCTGCAACGCCAGAATAATATTTTCCCGCACCGAGGCGGCGGCGATGATGCCGTCGGTTTTGCGATCTTCCGGGCAAAAACCGATGCCAAGGCAGGAAGCCTGATGTGGCGATCGCAGCGTCTGTGGTTTTCCCTTGATCACCGCTTCGCCGCGATCGGCCGGTTTGATGCCGAAGATCACTTCGGCGGTTTCCGTGCGCCCGGATCCCAGCAACCCGGCGAGGCCGACGATTTCACCCGGTCGTACCGCCAGTTCAAACGGTTCAATCACGCCTTTTTTGCCGTAGCCTGTGAATTCCACCACTGGCTTGTCGCTCAGCAGCGTGCGCCCGGCGCGTTGCAGCGCGTTTTGTTCCAGTTCGCGCCCCAGCATCATTTTCACCAGTTCTATTTGCAGCAGTGAGGCGGTATCGCGGGTGCCGACGAACGCGCCGTTGCGCAGCACGGTGATGCGGTCGGTCACCTGATAAACCTGGTCGAGAAAATGGGTGACGAAGATCAGGCTGACGCCCTGATCGCGCAACTGACGCATCAGGGTGAACAGCATCTCCACTTCCTGCGTGTCGAGGCTGGCGGTGGGCTCATCAAGGATCAATACCTTGGCGGAAAGATCGATGGTGCGGCAGATGGCGACGATTTGCTGCATTGCGACCGAAAAGCGGTTCAGCGGTTCGCGTACATCCAGTTCGAAACCGTAGGAAGACATCAGCGCCGCCGCGCGTTTTTCCATCTCGGCGCGTTGCAATAATCCGAAGCGCCGGGGTTCGCGGCCGATAAACAGGTTATCCGCCACCGACAAATTGGGCAGCAGATTCACTTCCTGATACACCGTGCCGATCCCCAGTTGCTGGGCGTGAGCGGTATTTTTCGGCGAGATAGACTGTCCTTCAAGGTAAATCGCGCCGGCATCCCGTTGATACACCCCAGTGAGCGTTTTGATCAATGTGGATTTCCCTGCGCCGTTTTCCCCCAGCAACGCCATGATTTCACCACGCCGCAGGCTGAAATCGACGTTGTCGAGCGCTTTTACGCCGGGAAAAAATTTGCTCAGCCCTTCCGTACGCAGGATCTCCTGGTTATCGAAATCGTTCATGGGATTCTCCCTCACAAAACCGGCGATGTCCTCCATCCTGCCGTCGCGGTGGCAGGACGGAGATGACGATAAACGATCAATATCCCATGTTCTTTTTCTTATCGAGCTCGGTCTGTGCGCTGTCAGGTTTGAACAGGGTGGACGGCGTCAGAATCAGTTTGGGCGGCAATGTACCCTCCTTTTTATATTTTTCCAGCGCGTCAAACGCCGGTCCTGCCATATTGGGCGTCAGTTCGACCGAGACATTAGCTTCGCCCGCCAGCATGGCGCGAAAAATATCCGGTACGCCGTCAATCGAACCGGTCAGAATATCTTTTCCCGGTTTTAACCCGGCTTCCTTAATAGCCTGAATAGCACCGATCACCATATCGTCGTTATGGGCGAAAACCATGCAGATATTCTTGCCGTTATTTTCTGACTTAATAAAACTTTCCATTACCTGCTTGCCGCCGCTACGGGTAAAGTCGCCGGACTGGGAACGGATAATTTTAATATTGGGTGTTTTGGCGATAGCGTTTTCAAAGCCTTTTTTACGGTCAATGGCGACGCTGGCGCCGACGGTGCCTTCTAACTGCACGACATTACAGTTTTTACCGTTTTCATTGTTAATCAGCCACTCGCCAATTAATGCCCCTTCCTTGATATTGTCGGCACGTACGGTGGTGAGATACAGCGAGTCATCTTTGACGTCGATACCGCGGTCCAGCAGGATCACCGGGATTTTGGCTTCTTTGGCTTCTTTCAGCACCGGCTCCCAGCCGGTCGCCACGACGGGGGCAATGAAAATAGCATCCACCCCTTGTGCGATAAAGGAACGTACCGCCTTGATCTGGTTTTCCTGTTTTTGCTGAGCATCGGCTATTTTCAGGTTAATACCGCGCGCTTTTGCCTGTTCTTTCGCGACTGTGGTTTCCGCCGCGCGCCAGCCTGATTCCGAGCCGACTTGAGAAAATCCCACCGTTAACGGCGCGGCCAGCGCGACCGATGACAAGGACGCACACACAGCTGAAGCTAACATGACGCGTTTCCACATAAAAGTGTCCTCTCTGGTTATCATTGGCTATCGGTTTTTCATTCTTGGGGACAACGGTATTATTCGGTATTCAGGATTGCCCCGATCCTGGGGTACGACAGGCGGGGGGATTTTTCCTCTGCTAAACGCTCATAACAAAACAGTAGTTTTTGCCGCGGGAAGAGGGTCAGGGCGTATTCGCTGATCTTATGGATAAAATAGCCGTCAGCGAAGAATCTGTGACCCCACGCAAATATTGTTTTAGGTCATTTTTTCACAACGGGAGAGGACGGCCTGGCTTTCTATTAACGACGTCATTTTTTTAATAATTGGATTGATTAAGACTGAAGAAATATAACGACCATCGGCTTATTTTTCGATGGTCTGTTTTATTTTTCAGGAATGCATCCGGAATATGGATATTTAAGGTGTCCCTGATGGTCCGTTCCAGCATCAGGTAAAGCATACGTCATACGAATAGTGTATTTTTCTTGTATCTGCTGACAATAAATATAGGTTTTTATTATTATCAATAAAATTCATTACACTATTTTTATATATGCTCGCGTATAATTCCCTTCGTGACTATACCCGTCATACTTCAAGTTGCAGGTTCGTTGGCTTTCCTCGCTCACCCCAGTCACTTACTGATGTAAGCTCCCGGGGATTCACTGCGTCGCCGCGTTACAAGGCTCAATGAGCCTTGCCCTGACGGGCCAACGCTTTGCGTTGTTCAACACGCGAGCGTGTTGTCCTGCAACTCGAATTATTTTGGGTATAAAGGTGATTAGGTTTTTAAAAACAAGTGGTTATTGTTTTTTGTGGTGTACATCAGGATGTGGCTCACTGAAAGTGGTGGTTGGGAGAGGCGAGAGTAGGGTTGTTTTGGGGCTTTCGTCCTGGTCCGATTTTTTAATGTTCAATAAAACGTTAATGTTTGCTTAACTTTCGGACGATAAAATCTGCATGTAATGAGTGAATGTCTGATTGTGTGAATGTCTGATCGTATGAATGTGCGGTGGAACCATGAGGTTGCTTTACATGTTGACGTAGGAGGTTGTTATGTTCGAACAGATTACTGTGTATTTGGCGATTCTGGCCGTGATTGTTGTACCGGGATTTCTGGCCGCATTTCTAAGCCCCAAATGGGATGACTGAATCCATGCTAACCCAGTCTGATATCACACGCCCCGCCTGAATATCATGGCTTCATGCGGGGCGTGTCGTTTTAGTCGGCTCGTTTTGGCTACTGCCCTTTTACTTCACCTTTTCCAAGCGCCTGCACGCTATTACCCAGCGCATCGGTCGCGTTCATATCCGCCCCTTTTTCCTGCAACGCTTTGAGAATTTCCGTGCGCTGAAACAGCGATGCATACATTGCCGCCGTTTGCCCGACGTTATTGCGGGTATCCGGATTACATGTTGCATTCAGCAATAAGTGGGCAATCTTCAGTTCACCTTTAAATACGGCGCCCATCAGTGCGGTATTACCGCGATTATCTTGCAGGCAAGGGTCGGCGCCGCGGTTGAGCAACAGCGATACGGTATCGTAATAGCCGTGATAAGCCGCCAGAATAACGGCGGTGTAGCCTTTTTCATCCCGGGCGTTGAGGTTGTAGCCCGCGTCGGCAAATTCCTGAATGACGGCGTTGTTGCCGGTGCGGGCGGCATCCCATAAATATTGGTTGAGCTGGCTTTTTATCTGCTGCTCACTCGCCGTTGGCGGTGTGGCTGTCGCGATGTGCGAGGCCGGCGGCGTTACCGGCACCGCCGCTGGCTGTGCCTGCGCGGTTGCCTGAGTGAACGCCAGCAAGCAAAAAAGAACATGAATCGGTTTCATGACGACGACTCCCTTGTCATTATCGCCGCCCGGATGAAGGTGCCGGGCGGCGATATTCCCTTAGTCGGCCAGTTTGCCGGCCAGTGACTGTACTTTGCTCAGGTCGCCTTTGGCGACGCTGGTCAGGCGAGTACCGTAGGTTGCATCAGCCTTATAGAAGTAAGAAAGCATGATGGTTTTACTTTCGGTATCGGCCATCGCCAGTGCGGACCCAAGGCTTTGTACCAGATCATCCTGATCTTTTTTACTGTACGAGCGATACAGTTCGCCGGTCTGTTTGAAATTCTGCTCTTTCTGGATTTTACGCTGCTGCGTGGTGCCGTTCAGCGGCGTCTGGCTGTAGCGGGCGGAAACCAGCTCTTCGCGCGGATACAGCCGGCTTGGCTGGTAGTTAACGCCTTTGTCTTGCGTATGACCGCTATTCAGGCTGCCATCCTGATTGATATTGTTGGCTTTTTTCAGCGGAGCATTGATAGGCAAGCTCAGGCCGTTAGCGCCCAGACGGTACATCTGGGTATCGGCGTAGGAGAACAGGCGACCTTGCAGCAGCCGATCTTCAGACGGTTCGATACCCGGAACCAGGTTGGCCGGCGCCATGGCAACTTGCTCGGTTTCCTGGAAGAAGTTGTCCGGATTCTTGTTCAGCACCATCTGGCCGATTTTACGCTCCGGTACGCCAGGCCAGATTTTGGTGGCATCCAGCGGGTTGAAATCAAATTTAGCCAGATCGTCCGGCGTCAGCACCTGGATGTAAAGATCCCACTTCGGATAGTCGCTACGGTTGATAGCAGCAACCAGATCGTTGGTCATGTGGCTGTAATCCTTGCCCTGAACTTCCTCTACCTGTTTGGGATCGAGATTTTTCACGCCTTGCAGCGTCTTCCAGTGGAACTTGACGTAATGCACTTCACCTTTGGCATTAACCAGCTTGTAGGCATGAACGCCGTTGCCGTCCATGTTGCGATAACTGGCCGGCGTGCCTTCGTTGGAGTAGAGCAAGGTCAGGGTACGAATAGATTCCGGAACGTGAGAGAAGAAATCAAACCGGCGTCCGTCATTATCCTGATTGGTACGCGGGTCGGGTTTGAACGCGTGCACCATATCCGGGAATTTAATGGCGTCGCGAATGAAGAAGGTCGGGAAATTATTGCCTACCAGATCCCAGTTGCCTTGTGCGGTATAGAACTTGGTGGCGAAGCCGCGTGGGTCACGCAGGGTTTCCGGAGAGTGATTGCCGTGCACTACGCTTGAGAAACGTACGAATACGGGGGTTTCGCTGCCTTTTTTGAACACCTGGGCGATAGTCAGATCCGAAATATCTTCCGTCGCGGTGAATGACCCATGTGCGCCGGTGCCGCGGGCATGTACCACGCGTTCCGGAATACGTTCACGATCAAAACGTTGCAGCTTCTGCAACAACTGGACATCTTGCAGTAAAACCGGGCCGTTGGGACCCGCGGTTTGCGAGTTTTGGTTGTCGCCCACCGGTGCGCCATTATCGCGGGTCAGGGTATCTGCCAATACCGGGGAGGCCATTAAGAGTGAAATGATGATCGCCAGCGGTTTTTTCCAGCCGGGGACACGATATATGGAGGTGCGATTGCTCATAACTTTCCTCATCTTCCGTATGATTATTATCAACAATAGGGTTTGGTTATTGCTGTGATTCCATTGCACTGCTCGAAGCTATAAGCAGAGAAGATTCTCCATCAGAGACCTTGATAATACCGATGCCCTGTTGGTGAATGCGGTTTATCTATCGTTCGTTCCCTGTCGTCATGACGGGGTGTGAGAGGTTTCCGCTCATGGTCGGCCGTCTGGTTAACCGCCGCTGTTACTGGAGAGTCTCAACGCCTACAGCAACAGTGGCTACTTTACCGTTTTTGACAAAATGGATAACGGCAGTTGTTTCTATCGAATTAATAGGCATACCCTGAGTAGGGAGTCGCTAAAAGGGTGAAGGTCGCCATAGACAAGGTTGAAAAACCGTTATAGCACCGGCCGTGATGGTGTTCTGCTGTTTGCATTACGCACGGGTCAGAAGAGGAGGAAGGGAAGAAACACCCCTCGCCGTATGGCGAGAAGTGTTGAAGCCTGCCGGCGTAACGGTATAAAGCGCACGACGAGCCATGCCGTCGTGCACATTGAGTGAAATACCCTATTTAGTTAAATACCATACCGCCGTCGATCAGCAACGCCTGGCCGGTCATGTAGTCGGAGTCAGGGCCGGCAAGGTAGGAGACGCAGGCGGCGACATCTTCCGGCTCGGACAAACGGCCCAGTGTGATGCGTTTGGCGAACTCGGCTGTGCCGTAGCCAAGCGGTTTGCCCGCCGCTTCGGAAATCTGGCGGTCAATCTCTTCCCACATTGGCGTTTTAACGATACCCGGGCAGTAAGCATTGACGGTGATGCCCAGCGGCGCCAAATCGCGTGCAGCGGTTTGCGTCAGACCACGTACGGCGAATTTACTGGAACTGTAAACCGCCAGTTCCGGGTTGCCGACGTGGCCTGCCTGGGATGCTGCATTGATAATTTTCCCGCCTTGCCCCTGAGCCTTAAACGCTTCCAGCGCAGCCTGTATGCCCCAGATGACGCCTTTCACGTTGATGTTGTATACCTTATCAACGATTTCCGGCGTGATATCTTCGATTAGCGTCGTCGGGGCGATACCGGCGTTATTGACGATCACGTGAAAGCCGCCCAGTTGTTTGTGCGCGGTGCGAACCGCATGAAATACCTGGTCGCGGTCGGAGACATCCGCAATCAGTGCAATGGCGTTGCCGCCGTGCTGCCTGATTTCCTGCGCCACCTGGCCGGCGGTATCACCGTTATAATCCACGGCGGCGACGGCAAAACCGTCTTTTGCCAGACGAAGAGCAATGGCCCGGCCGATTCCCTGACCTGCGCCAGTGACCAATGCGACTTTTTGTTTCATGGTCTTTTCCTGTGTTGTGAATGAAAGAACAGCTTCTGCGGGCAGGCTAGCGCGCGGTAACTAGAATGAAAACTTATAGTAAATATCGAAGACTATCAGTTTAATAGACTAACTTTTCTCAATTAAAAACAAATGCATTAATGACATCTGTATACGGTGGTGTTTTTGATTTTTTATGCTGCTGAAGAGAGATGTGGCATGTCGGGTGATCGCCGCTTAGGTGATAAAGATTGGTCTGGAGAAGGCGATAAACACAGTGTACCCTGCGAAGAACATCATTCGGGCCATGTCCCGCCGATATCTGTCTTATATGACTGTTTAAAAGCCGGTAACCATGAGCTACATCGATACCATCAAACACGAACTGGTTGGTTTTCTGAACGGATTGCCAATCTATCATCCGCTGGAGGACGTGACGGATTCTCCCTGGGGAGCGGATGATTTTTCATGTACGCCAGACAATTTGATTATCGGCGGCGGTGCGGGTGAGCACCCGGCGCTGGTGATCCATGAGTTAGGGGCGCTGGTTGCATCCTACCTGTTGCTATGCCTGCAAAAGCACAATGAGTTTTTTCCCGAACAGCCTGATCCGTTGCCGGAAATTTCGGTAGATCGACTGTATGAAATGGCGGAACGGCCGCGTTCGCTGGAGTTTTGCGGCTGGTCGATGAATCACGTCAAAGAGTTTGTCGATCTGGCCCGTTCACCGTTGCACCCTAACGCGCTAGCGGAATTGGGCAGTGCCGAAGAGTGGATTGAACACTCTATTGGTGAATTCGTTTACTACTCGCTACCTGAGCTGAATCCGTTCGATACGCAAATAGCGCTGTTACCCGGCATGGAGGGCTGGTTTCCCGGCTACTGGATGTGCAACGTAACCTGCCCGCCGCCAAACTATGTCAAAACGCGAAAGCAGTCGTTACAGTCTGGTTCGTTTCAGGATCACGGTTTTTTCCGCTGGGATTATCACTATCCTCCGGAGGAGTGAGTGGTTGCGTCTGCGATTGCTTTAGGTCTGGTGCTGACACCCGGCCCGAATATGATTTACCTGCTCTCGCGCACGGTGTGCCAGGGGCGCAGAGCCGGTCTGGTGTCGTTGTCTGGCGTGGTGCTGGGTTTTTTGTTCTATATGACCGCTGCTTCATACTTGCACGTAGCCGTGACTTTGCGGCCTTTTCCCGCTGATTTCCCTCTGTCAGGTGATGTTATCCGCACCAAATTCGACTTACATCCTGCCAATCAACCTTACTGACGGATGACAGTTCTATACACTGGGGCTGGTAATGTTTGTCTCAACCCTTGTTGATGTTGTGTTATTCATCCCTGTCAGAGAGTAGTTTTTCCCGCCTTCGCTTAAGGCGGGATTTTTTTGTCCGCAGTACAGTATAGAAGGAGTGGAGTCTGACTAAAAAGTCGCTTAAAACTAAGGTTGGCTTAATAGAGTGACGTTAGGCTGTATGCGTCCTATATTCACATTGATTGTATGTCCATACAGAGAAGGAATTCCATGAAGACTAAGTATCATTCATCTCAGATAGCCTTGCACTGGCTGGCATTACTGCTGGTCGCAGTCACTTACGCCGCGATGGAACTGCGTGGTTTTGCTCCGCGTGGAAGCAGTGCACGAGCATTAATGTTGACGATTCACTACAGCTGTGGTGTTTCCGTATGGGTGCTGATGATCCTGAGAGTGGTGCAGCGCTTTCGTTATCCGACCCCTCCCATCACCCCACGACCAGCTCGGTTGCTGGTGATCGCTTCCCATGCCGTACATGGCTTTCTGTATCTGATGTTTTTGGCGCTGCCGATATTAGGTGTGGTGGGAATGTACTACCGTGGCGCTGACTGGTCAGTATTCGGTATTGCGATGCCGATAGCGGCAGAGCCGAACGAAGACATGAAACAAATTTTACTGAACATCCATGAGCTGATTGCCAATGCCGGCTATTTCCTGGTGGGGTTCCATGCCGTCGCTGCGCTGTATCATCACTATGTGGTGCGTGACGATACGCTGTTGCGCATGATGCCTGACAAAAAATAATATCGTCGATATAACGACGACGGGCGGTAGGGCTTTCCTGCCGCCCGTTTTTTTATGCACCAGAGCTAAGATTCAGGATGTTCCGCCATCTGTTTAAAGCGTAGTAACGTCTTGTTTAACATCTCTTTGGGTAGCAGTTGAAACACCTGGCTGAGTGTTCTTCCCAGAATGCCGCCGGGGGGATTGAACCGAATGCTGAGGGTGACTTCGGTACTCTCGCTGTTCGGGAGCGGCCGAAACGAGAGACGACCTTCATTAGGAATTCTGGCGCCCGGCAATGAACGCCAGTAGATAAACTCGCCCGGCTGTTCATCCTCGATGCGTGCCTTCCATTCAATATACTGGCCGAAGGGGGCCTTCATGCGCCATAAAGAATCCGTACGGTTAATGATGTCAATATGGGCGACATGGTTCATCAATACGGGCAATGTTTGGGGATTACGCCACAAATCAAATAGCACGTCAGCCGATCGGTGAATGATCAACGAACTGCTAAGCCGATCGGTGTGGTTATCCATCATGCCAGGTCCGCGTAAAAATGATGATGGCACGTTGTCTTCTCCCTTTAATGCCGAATGCAACAGACAATACCCCGCTATTGCCGTTAGTCATTACGGTACTGAACGTTTATCTGCAGCCGATTGTAGAGCGAGGTCTCGTTATCTCTTCTGGCGAGTGTACGTGATGGCCGTGGAAACCTGCAAATGTGAGGAAATAAAAATCTGCTCAGGCAGCAGGATAGGGGGCACTGGCGCATCCGGGAGATTGCGCGCATTCACAAAAACAAAGAATAGTGGCTGATTTTTGGGCAGTCTGGCGGGTTTCTGTTACACTTTAACTTAGTGTTAATTGACTGCTGTGCCATGTTATTAGAGTAAGGAATTTTATTTTCGATGTTCATTCTTTTTTAGCCCATCTTTCTGATGGGCTTTTTGTTCATCATGATGGTCACGGCAAGTATTATTATTTGTGTTTGATTTTTTTCTGTTGTCATTATCACAGAAAAAATAGATTGCATTCGTTTTATTAAGGTTAATTTAATCTCTCTGGTGTAATTTTGTTTTCAGTCAATCTCATTGTAGTGCCAAACACCAGGGTTTATTTATTATAAAGATGTTCTTTTTGCCCACCACTCGGTGGGCTTTCCTTTTCATGCGTCCGAACGGTTAATTCGTAAGAGTACATATTGTTTATTCACTGTGTGTTTCATTTTCACAAAATGAAAAACTGTTCTCCAAAAAATTTTAGCGATTTAGGTGTTTTTTGGTTTTCCTAATGTTGGCTTAATATTAATGTCGTAGAATTTTTTTCAGGCGGAGGAAAACCGCCAACCTGTGTCTTCAGGATGCTTCATGCCAGAGAATAGTGTTTTTTGCCCACCTTGATGGTGGGCTTTTTTTTGAGAGTGATATACCCGTCATACTTCACGTTGCAGGTGCGTTGGCTTTATTACTCGGCCCATCCTGGGGCCTCGCCCTACGGCCGCAGCGCGCTGCGTTCAAATCTGCTCCCGGCAGATTTGTCGCTCACCCCAGTCACTTACTTGAGTAAGCTCCCGGGGATTCTCTGCGTCGCCGTCTTCCTGCAACTCGAATTATTTTGGGTATAAATGTGATTTCATCATAGTGTTTTAATTAAATTCCGTTAGCGGCGATAAAACTAAGGTTGTTTTAAGAAAAGAAAGCTAATTTATAACCAGGCAGTCAATGGATAACTGTCGTGCCAGTACTACTAAACCCTTGCTGTTGAGAAAACCAATAGCTTAGCCCACCCGTCGGTGGGCTTTTTTTTAGTATCACCGGTTCGCTTTGCAATTTAAATAATTTAGCAGGGTACAATCATGCAGGGAAGTAAAAATATTTTTTCATCGGAGGTAATGTTAAGGCAATTATTTCCGATAAATAAAACAGACGTAATTGGTTTCGTTCCAGGGCTTTAAAAATGAATGGGAAATAGAATAACGTGAAAAATGAAAGGGAAAACGTCGCGCTAATAACTCGCCAGGGATGAGACACGCATAACAGGATTTTTCCGCCGCTGTATGCTTTCGGGTTGACGGGCAGGTGGCTGCCCTTGGGGCTGGCGTTAATTCCGCTCCAGGATCACCGCCGCGTCTTACTTAACTGAAAGTATCGGAGGTACGTAACGTTAACTCGCTTGATGCGTTAATCCACCCTGTAGCCAGGGGTTTTGCGTAACAAGAGTGTTATTTCCTTCTGGGATGCCGTTCCCATCAGGCCTGTCGGCTCAACTGACAGGCCTGCATTATTTTAGCTTCAAATACCATTGTTGAAGTGCACTGTCGCCTGCCGGCGATGACGGAAGAGCGGCCCTGTGTACAAACCCCAGGTGTCGGTAAAGCTGTATTGCCGGAGCATTATTATTCATGACGGTCAATGTCAGGCGGGATAAGCGAAGACGAGCGTCATTAATCAATGCACTCATTAGCGGGTAAGACGCACCGGTGCCGCGTAGCGATTCGGCAACGTAAACACCCCAGATCGTGCCTTCTTCATCATCGTTTACGCTGTAAGCGGCAATGCCGCCTAATTCATGTGCAGACGTACACACCCCATATATGGTTATGTTCCAGTCGGGCCAGGAACAGGCTATCGGGTTCGGCCTGCTCTTTTTGCCAATTGCTGCCGAAAGCGTAAGCTGCGTTCAGCAAGCCTTCCAGTCTGATGCGCCGAAATTCAGCAAGGTCGTCGGGGATTAGCTTACGGATAATCATTGCGGTGTTCTGCAGTTGTACCAATAAAAAAGCCCCGAGGCGGGGCATGCATGTCGTAAAAAACGCTATCACCGTTATTATTGTGTGTCGAGCATATACCGATACGGTGACAATAATACGACAGTCTGTTGCGTTATGTTGCGTGCGACTTCGCATTCCTGTGATGCAAGAACGTGGAGAAAGGAAAAATACTACCCCGAGGAAGACGGCGACCATTACTATTGAGCGGTGATGAATGAGGTGCGATAGATAAAACGGGATACCGTAATGACAGAAACAGACATATTGCGACTGAGCGAACAGTTAGGCGAGCGCCTGAAGGCGCGTCAGGCAAAAATAACCTGTGCTGAATCTTGCACCGGTGGCTGGCTGGCAAAGGCTATTACCGATGTCGCGGGAAGCTCGGCATGGTTTGATTATGGCTTTGTCACTTACAGCAATCAGGCGAAGCAAATGCTTATCGGCGTACAGGAAAAGACGCTGGCCGAATTTGGTGCGGTGAGCCGCGAAGTGGTCGCTGAAATGGCAACGGGGGCGCTGAGTCGCGCCGGTGCGGATATCGCCGTATCCGTCAGCGGGATTGCAGGGCCCGACGGAGGATCGCCAGATAAACCGGTCGGCACCGTATGGTTCGGTTTTTGTGATAAAGCGGGCAACCGTGCAGCCCTGCGTATGCAGTTTGAGGGCGATCGCCGCGATGTTCGTCTGCAGGCCGTCGCTTTTGCTCTGCAGACGCTGCTGGAGAGATTTTTATAAAATAGGCTTGATGCTGTATGAGTATACAGTATAATGCGTGCATCGGTTCGGTGAATCATGAATAAGCAACGGCGTAGAGGCAGCGGCAGGCTGCGCGACAGGAGTAAAAATGGCTATTGATGAGAACAAACAAAAGGCACTGGCGGCGGCGCTGGGCCAGATCGAAAAACAATTCGGTAAAGGTTCTATCATGCGTTTGGGCGAAGATCGCTCAATGGATGTTGAAACGATCTCCACAGGCTCCTTGTCGCTCGATATCGCACTGGGTGTTGGCGGTCTGCCAATGGGGCGTATTGTCGAAATCTATGGTCCGGAATCTTCCGGAAAAACGACGCTGACACTGCAGGTTATTGCCGCAGCGCAGCGTGAAGGCAAAACCTGTGCATTCATTGATGCGGAACATGCTCTGGATCCTATCTACGCCAAGAAACTGGGCGTTGATATCGATAATCTGCTGTGTTCTCAGCCTGATACCGGCGAACAGGCGTTGGAAATTTGTGATGCGCTGGCTCGTTCCGGTGCAGTGGATGTGATTATCGTCGACTCTGTCGCTGCGTTGACACCAAAAGCAGAGATCGAAGGGGAGATCGGTGATTCACACATGGGGCTGGCTGCGCGCATGATGAGCCAGGCGATGCGTAAATTGGCCGGTAACCTGAAGCAATCTAATACTCTGTTGATTTTCATCAACCAGATCCGCATGAAAATTGGCGTGATGTTCGGTAATCCGGAAACCACAACCGGTGGTAATGCCCTGAAATTCTACGCTTCCGTCCGTCTCGATATTCGTCGTATCGGTTCAATCAAGGAAGGCGAAGAAGTCGTCGGGAGTGAAACCCGGGTTAAGGTTGTGAAGAACAAAGTGGCTGCTCCGTTCAAACAGGCCGAGTTCCAGATTCTGTATGGCGAAGGGATTAATACCTTCGGTGAACTGGTAGACTTGGGCGTGAAATACAAACTGATTGAGAAAGCAGGCGCCTGGTACAGCTATAACGGCGACAAGATTGGTCAGGGTAAGGCGAATGCCTGTAATTTCCTGAAAGAAAATCCGGCTATTTCCGCTGAGCTGGATAAGAAGTTGCGCGAATCACTGTTGCATAAAGACAATGACGCGGTGCCGACTATCAGTGGTGAAAGCGCTGAGTACAAAGAAGCTGCGGCAGGTGAACTTAACGACGACTTTTAATCGTCGGCGTTGTGCAGGCAGCATATTCTCAGGATAACAGGTATGCCTAACATACTCCGCTATGTAATGAATGTGCTGGTTGTACGGGATCACAGTGAAATGGAATTACGTCGCAAAATTGCGACGTATTTGCAAGCAAATCCTGAGTGCGATGGTGCAGACGCCTGTTCTGCGCCATCCGAAATTCATACCCAAATCGAGCAGGCGATAGCAAGCTGCAAACAACAAGGGTGGCTGGATGATGGGCGCTATGCCCAGCGTTATATCAGCAGTCGCTGTCGTAAAGGATACGGTTCTCAGCGTATCTGTGCCGAACTCAGCCAGCGCGGTATTGATAAATCCATCCAGCGTATGGCGCTTCAGTCTTGTGATATTGACTGGTATTCGCAGGCGAAGACAGTCGCGGACCGTAAATTCGGTTCCCCTTTGCCGACGAATTGGCAGGAGCGAGCCAAAGTTCAGCGCTATTTGCTTTATCGCGGCTTTTCCCACGACGAAATTCAGTCGGTATATATGAATTTTTCCGATTGAACGCATACGGGATTTTACTTCCCCCCGAAGAAAATTTATCTTATTCCCACTTTTTTGTTCGCGTTTGGCTCGGTCACGTCCGTATGTTGCACCCACCTTGCCCGCGACTGTTCTTTTAGCTTGATTTCAGGACAATTATGAGCAAGAGCACCGCTGAGATCCGTCAAGCGTTTCTCGACTTTTTCCATAGTAAAGGACATCAGGTTGTCGCCAGTAGTTCGCTGGTGCCAAACAATGACCCCACGCTGCTGTTTACCAATGCCGGGATGAACCAGTTCAAGGATGTGTTCCTGGGGCTGGATAAACGTAACTATGTACGCGCTACGACGTCTCAACGTTGTGTCCGTGCCGGCGGTAAACATAACGATCTGGAAAATGTGGGTTACACTGCGCGCCATCACACCTTCTTCGAAATGCTGGGTAACTTCAGCTTCGGTGATTATTTTAAACGCGACGCCATTATTTATGCCTGGGAACTGTTAACCAGCTCTGAATGGTTTGGGTTGCCCAAGGAAAAATTATGGGTCACGGTTTATGCCACCGATGATGAAGCCTATGACATTTGGGCTAATGAGGTAGGCGTGCCGCACGAGCGTATCATCCGCATCGGGGACAATAAAGGTGCACCGTATGCGTCGGATAACTTCTGGCAAATGGGTGATACCGGCCCTTGTGGTCCGTGCTCTGAAATTTTCTACGATCATGGTGAACACATTTGGGGCGGACCTCCAGGAAGCCCGGAAGAAGACGGTGATCGCTATATTGAGATTTGGAACCTGGTATTCATGCAGTTCAACCGACAGGCGGACGGTACAATGCTGCCGTTGCCGAAACCCTCGGTTGATACCGGCATGGGGCTGGAGCGTATTTCTGCAGTTCTGCAACATGTCAATTCCAACTACGACATCGATTTGTTCAGTACGTTGATTGCTGAAGCCGCCCGTGTGGTGGGAGCCGATGATCTGAATAATAAATCGTTGCGCGTTATCGCCGACCACATCCGTTCTTGCGCGTTTCTGATCGCAGATGGCGTGATGCCGTCGAATGAAAACCGCGGTTATGTATTGCGTCGCATTATCCGCCGCGCTATTCGCCACGGTAATATGCTGGGTGCGAAGGAAACCTTCTTCTATAAGCTGGTGGGGCCGCTGATTGATGTTATGGGGTCTGCTGCTGAAGAACTGAAACGCCAGCGGAGTCTGGTTGAACAGGCGCTTAAGAACGAAGAGGAGCAGTTCGCCCGCACGCTGGAGCGCGGCTTGCTGTTACTGGATGAAGAGATTAAGCAGCTTAAGGGCGATACGCTGAGTGGCGAAGCGGCATTTCGCCTCTATGACACCTATGGTTTCCCGGTTGATTTGACGGCGGATGTTTGCCGTGAGCGTAATCTGAAAGTTGATGAAACCGGTTTTGAGCGTGCGATGGAGGCTCAACGCCAGCGTGCGCGTGATGCCAGCGGTTTCGGTGCTGATTACAACAGTCTGATTCGAGTCGATGAGTCGACAACGTTCTGTGGCTATGAGCGTACCGAACAGCAGTCTACGGTTGTGGCGATCTACCGTCAGGGTGAATCCGTGCAGGAAATTCAGGCGGGTGACGATGCGGTTGTGATCCTGAGCGAGACACCGTTTTATGGTGAATCGGGTGGGCAGGTTGGCGATCAGGGGACGTTGGTTTCAGCCGCCGCTCGTTTTTCTGTTGTCGACGCGCAGAAATATGGTCAGGCTATCGGGCATATCGGCTCATTGGTTCAGGGCGTTTTGCGGGTCAAGGACAAGGTGGATGCGGCAGTGGATCATGTTCGCCGCGATCGTATTCGTTTGAACCACTCTGCGACTCATCTACTGCACGCCGCTTTGCGTCAGGTCTTGGGCGACCATGTGGCGCAGAAAGGCTCATTGGTCAATGATAACTACCTGCGTTTTGACTTCTCTCATCCGGAAGCCATGAAACCGGAGCAGATTCGTCAGGTAGAAGATATCGTCAATATCCAAATTCGTCGCAATTTGCCGGTAGATACAGACGTAATGGCGCTGGATGCGGCCAGAGCGAAAGGTGCAATGGCGCTCTTTGGCGAGAAATACGACGAGCAGGTTCGTGTGTTATCAATGGGTGATTTTTCCATTGAGTTGTGTGGCGGTACGCATGCCCGTCGTACTGGCGATATCGGTCTGTTCCAGATTGTGTCTGAATCAGGTACGGCTGCCGGCGTTCGCCGTATTGAGGCTGTGACTGGCGAGAATGCAATTGTTGCCTTACACCAGCAAAGTGATTTGCTGCATGAAGTAACACAGTTGGTGAAGGGGGATAGCAACAATCTGGCCGATAAAGTCCGTTCTTTGCTGGAGCGTACTCGTGGGCTGGAAAAAGAATTGCAGCAGTTGAAGGGACAACAGGCCGCTCAGGAAAGCTCTTCATTGTCTGGCAAGGCAAAAGATATCAACGGCGTGAAACTGCTGGTGACACAGCTAAATAACGTTGAACCTAAACTGCTGCGCACGATGGTTGATGATCTGAAGAACCAACTGGGCTCCGCAGTGATCGTGCTATCGACGGTGGCTGACGGTAAGGTCAGCCTGATCGCTGGTGTAACCAAAGAATTGACCGACCGCGTCAAAGCGGGTGAGTTGGTTGGTTTTGTGGCAAACCAGGTCGGTGGCAAGGGCGGTGGTCGTCCGGATATGGCTCAGGCAGGCGGTAGTGATGTTGATGCGTTGCCATCGGCGCTGACCAGCATTGAAGCCTGGGTGGTTGATAAGCTATAAATACTAAATACGTGTTATCTAGGCAAAAACGTCATGACTAAGAGTAGTTTTGGCGTTTTTGGTTTGCGGTAAGGATTGCCGCAAACAAGACTGATGAATAGGCCATCTGTGGCGTGTCGTAGATGGCCTTTAACGCGTCTGGTTGTGATAACAAAAAGCGCAAGCTGTCTTATATCGACTAAACTGAACACTAGTAACAAACAATGAGTGCGATGATGAGACATTTTCGTCATCCAGGTTTACGTCTTCCCTAACCATGATGGATAATGACGGGAAAACGGAGAGACCTGACTCTTTATAATCTTTCAAGGAGCAAAGAATGCTTATTTTAACTCGTCGAGTTGGCGAAACCCTCATGATCGGCGATGAGGTCACGGTTACCGTACTAGGAGTAAAGGGCAATCAGGTCCGTATCGGTGTGAATGCGCCGAAAGAAGTATCTGTACATCGTGAAGAGATTTACCAGCGTATTCAGGCAGAGAAGTCTCAGCCTACCTCCTACTGAATTGAATAGCGTCTCGTATCGGCGAGGCGCTGTTGTTCGTATTTTTTATCTGCTCCCGTGTTTCTGTTTTCTGCCAGTAAATGGTTGCCCTGATGTTTGTTGTTGTGAATGGGAATAACTGGTTGTTTTATTGGCGATAAAGCAGGCTTTTTGTCGTTAATCTGTTCTGGTTGGGTGCGAAGTGTTCAAACGGAACTGATATCGGAAAAATTGTTTGACTTATAAGACCGGGAAAGTAATATGTGCGCCACGCAGACAGGTGAGCGCTGAATGAGAAAAAATTCAGTGATTACAGGTCGGCAAGGTGAGGTGGCCGAGAGGCTGAAGGCGCTCCCCTGCTAAGGGAGTATGCGGTCAAAAGCTGCATCGAGGGTTCGAATCCCTCCCTCACCGCCATTAATATGCATCCGTAGCTCAGCTGGATAGAGTACTCGGCTACGAACCGAGCGGTCGGAGGTTCGAATCCTCCCGGATGCACCATTAATGTGATGTTTTCAGTAATACAATTTAAGAGAAGTTTTCAGTAAGTCTTGATATGCATCCGTAGCTCAGCTGGATAGAGTACTCGGCTACGAACCGAGCGGTCGGAGGTTCGAATCCTCCCGGATGCACCATTCTCCTGATGCTGTTTCCTCTTGTTGTAACCGTATAGTCTGCATAGTTTCCGAAATGCATCCGTAGCTCAGCTGGATAGAGTACTCGGCTACGAACCGAGCGGTCGGAGGTTCGAATCCTCCCGGATGCACCATTCTGATTGTCATATCCTCCTCGTCTTCATTCAGTGTTAATCAATCTGTTACAGAAACTCGCGTATTGCTGTTGTGTTGTAAATCTATTTCACTGTTTTTTATAAGGTTATTGAGTAAGCGACAACGTTTTTACTTTGCGCTAAAGTAATCGTCTCTTTTCGATGGGTACGGAATCATGATGTACGATCGCTATCAAGGCCTCATATTTGACATGGATGGCACCATTCTTGATACGGAACCAACCCATAGCAAGGCCTGGCGGCAGGTGCTGGCAAGGTATGGTATGAGTTATGACAGCGATGCCATGGCCGCACTGAATGGTGCACCGACCTGGCGTATTGCTGAGGTCATTATCAATCAGCACCAGTCTGATCTTGATCCTCATGCGCTGGCGGCAGAAAAAGCCTCTCTGACTGAAACCATGCTAATGGATACGGTACAGCCGTTGCCCTTGATCGAGGTGGTCAAGGCATACCATGGCCGTCGACCGATGGCTGTTGGTACGGGAAGTACACACGGTCTGGCGGATCGTTTGTTACGCCATCTCGGCTTACGTGAGTATTTTTCTGCATTAGTCGGTGCCGATGATGTACAACGCCATAAGCCATTTCCTGATACGTTTCTGCGTTGTGCCACATTAATCCAGGTGGTTCCTGAGCATTGTATTGTGTTCGAAGATGCTGATTTTGGCATTCAGGCAGCTACCAGTGCAGGTATGGCAGTGGTTGACGTAAGAACATTGTGAATGAGTTCTGGGCAGTATTTTCTTTGTTCTGGAGCAGCTTCCTGAGTGCTACGTTGTTGCCGGGCAGTTCGGAAGTTGTACTGGTGTCGTTATTATTAACCCACAGCGCCAGCCCGCTATTGCTGGTTTTTATTGCCTCTATCGGCAATACGCTAGGGGGAATGACCAATATTATTATTGGGCGTCTGGTGCCTGAAATTAAGCCGCAAAAAGGATTAAACACTGCACGTTACTGGCTGCAGCGTTATGGTACGGCTGCACTCTTGTTTAGCTGGGTGCCGGTAGTCGGCGATATATTGTGTGTCCTGGCCGGATGGCTGAGGATGCCGTGGGCCAGTTCAATAATCTGTATTTTTATCGGAAAAGCGGTGCGTTACCTGATAATCACAGGTGTGACGCTGAAATGGACGATGGGAGCCGGGTGAGTTGTAATGACGATAGTTGCCCCCATATACCTTAATTAACATAACTACATCTTCATAGCGGGAGGTCAATTTGATCCCGGACGTATCAAAGGCGCTGTCCTGGCTGGAAAAAAATCCTCAGTCTGTAGCAGGGATCCAGCGTGGTATTGAGCGTGAAACACTGCGTGTGATGGCAAATGGGCATCTCGCGACTACTGGGCACCCGGAGAAACTGGGGGCCGCGCTAACTCACCCCTGGATTACGACGGATTTTGCTGAGGCGCTACTGGAGTTCATTACGCCGGTTGATAAGGATGTCGATCACCTTCTCACCTTTTTGCGTGATATTCATCGCTATGTCTCGCGTCATTTGGGTGATGAGCGTATGTGGCCGTTGAGTATGCCTTGCTTTATCGGAGCAGGGCAGGATATCGAATTGGCGCAGTATGGTTCATCGAATATTGGCCGCTTCAAAACGCTGTACCGTGAAGGCTTGAAGAATCGCTACGGAGCATTGATGCAGACCATTTCTGGTGTGCATTATAATTTTTCATTGCCGTTAGCATTCTGGCAAACCCGTGACGGTATTAGTGATGCCATCACCGGCAAGGAAGTGATTTCCACAGGTTATTTTCAACTGATTCGTAATTACTACCGCTTTGGCTGGGTGATTCCCTATCTATTTGGAGCATCTCCCGCCATCTGTTCTTCTTTCCTGCAAGAGAAAGAAACTCACCTGCCGTTTGAGCGTTCTAAAGGCATGCTTTATCTGCCGTATGCGACATCGTTACGCTTGAGCGATTTGGGGTATACCAATAAGTCGCAGAGCAATCTTGGGATTACCTTCAATAGCCTGGAAGGTTATGTTTCGGCACTGAAAAAAGCGATACGTACGCCTTCAGAAGAGTATGCCAACATTGGTCTCAAGAAAGATGGGCGTTATCTGCAGTTGAATACCAATGTGCTGCAGATTGAAAACGAATTGTATGCGCCGATTCGTCCCAAGCGAGTGACCCGTCAGGGCGAATCGCCTTCTGATGCGCTGCTGCGTGGCGGTATTGAGTATATTGAAGTGCGCTCGCTGGATATCAATCCATTTTCGGCTACCGGGGTCAGCGCTGAGCAGGTTCGGTTCCTTGATCTGTTCCTTATTTGGTGCGCGCTGGCCGATGCGCCGGAAATGAGCGAAGCCGAATTGCTGTGTACACGTAAGAACTGGAACCAGGTCATTTTAGAAGGGCGCAAACCGGGGCAGACGATAGGAATGGGGTGTGATACGGCACGTCAGCCTATTGCTGAAGTTGGCCGAGCGCTATTTGCTGACTTAAGGCGTGTTGCAGAATTGTTGGATCAGGGACAGGCGAAGCCGTATTATCAGCAGGTCTGTGATCAGTTGGTTGAAGGATTTTATGATCCGGAAAAAACCTTCTCGGCCCGTATTCTGGCGATGATGCTGGAACATGGCAGCGGTGGCGTCGGTCTTCAGTTATCTGAACAATACCGCAAACAACTGCTGCAAGAGCCTCTGGAGGTACTGTCTGAAACTCAATTTGCCCTGGAGTGTGAACGTTCATGGCAGCACCAGCGTCAGCTGGAATCTGAGGATACATTGAGTTTTGATGCTTATCTGGCCGGGCAGTGAGTGCGATATAAAAGAAAATGCCACCCGATTGTCACCGGGTGGCTAAAGAAACATCTCTGATAATAGGGATGATGATAATAAATGCGCGTCTTTCATATGTTATGACCGGTATCGGTAAAAAAAGTTTCCTGGAAACGAGAAATAAATTTTTCATGAGGAGGTGGCAATATGCCATTACTGGATAGTTTTACTGTCGATCATACTCGTATGGCTGCACCTGCTGTTCGAGTGGCCAAAACCATGACAACCCCTCATGGTGATACGATTACCGTGTTTGATCTTCGTTTCTGTCGTCCTAACTATGAGATCATGCCTGAACGCGGTATTCATACGCTGGAGCATTTGTTTGCTGGCTTTATGCGTGATCACCTCAACGGAGAGGATGTGGAAATTATTGATATTTCTCCTATGGGGTGCCGTACCGGCTTCTACATGAGCCTGATTGGTACGCCGGAAGAGCAACGCGTTGCCGATGCCTGGAAAGCGGCGATGGCTGATGTCCTAAAAGTCACTGATCAGCGTAAAATTCCAGAGCTGAACGAATATCAGTGCGGTACCTATGAGATGCATTCCCTGACTGAAGCGCAGGATATTGCTCGCCATATTTTAGATAGTGATGTTCTCGTTAATAAAAACGACGATTTGGCCTTGCCGAAAGACAAACTGGCTGAGTTGCACATCTAAGTAACGCAAAGCCTATAGCTGTAAAAAAGAGAGCTTCGCTCTCTTTTTTTGTGTCCGCAGTATTCCCGGCGTGAGATAGCGATCGTCATTGGGCCAGGAAGTTCTGGATTACCCGGCTGCCAAAGTAGGAAAGCGTCAGCAGCAACGCGCCGATAAGGTTGAACCAGATAATCCGTCGTCCGCGCCAGCCTTCATGGTAGTGCCCCCAAAGCAGAAGAATGTAAACAAACCATGCCAGCAGCGAGAACAACGCTTTATGCAGATTCTCTTTATTGCTGAGCAAGTCATTCATATAGATTAGCCCGGTGCATAACGTTAACGTTAATAAAATGACGCCAACCTGGGTGATGTGGAACATCTTGCGCTCGATACCCAGTAATGGTGGCATGTCGGCGGCAAAACCCAGTTTCTTGGTTTTCAGCATGTAGTCCAGCAACGCCAGTTGCAGCGCATACAACGCGGCGATCATCAGTGTGGCATAAGCAAACAACGCCAGACCGATGTGTACCATCAAGCCCGGTATCGCTTCGAGGTGGGTGATAAATTCGCCGGGCATGAAGCTGGCAAACGCCAGATTAATGAAGGCAAAGGTATAGACGATAGGCAACAGGAACCAGCCGCGATTGCGCGATGCCACAACGGTCATCACGGTACAGATAATCAGGCTTATCAGAGAGCCAATATTCAACAGACTCAGGTTTTGACCGACCTGCACATCGAAAATACGCTGATACAAGGCCACTGCATGGCAGGCCAGGGCGATCGTGGCGGATACTACTGCCAGACGGCGGTAGGTTCCGTTTTTTCGCACCAGACTGGGAATAATCAAGCCCAGACTGAGGAAATAGGCCGCTAAAGCTACAATGGCGAACACAGACATAGCGATGGGTTATTCGATATCAACTGAGTAAAATGAGAGGTCAGTATAGCCGGAGTCGCCACCGTCACCAACCAGTTATCCGTGCCGTCGCACGCAGATTGGTCTGGCTTTCGTGTTATACTCTTCGCCATTCGCGTCGCGGTAGCGGCCAGTTTCACATTGAGCATGAGATATGTTTGAAAATTTAACCGATCGACTATCGCGCACTCTGCGCAATATCAGCGGCCGTGGGCGGCTGACGGAAGACAATATCAAGGATACGCTGCGTGAAGTTCGTATGGCGCTGCTGGAAGCTGATGTGGCGCTGCCGGTGGTGCGTGATTTCATTAACCGTGTCAAAGAGCAGGCGGTAGGTCATGAAGTCAACAAGAGTCTGACGCCGGGGCAGGAATTCGTCAAGATTGTCCAGAATGAGCTGGTGGCCGCCATGGGCGAGGTCAACCAGGCGCTTAATCTGGCTGCCCAGCCGCCAGCGGTAGTGCTGATGGCGGGTCTACAAGGGGCGGGTAAAACCACCAGCGTTGGTAAGTTGGGTAAGTTCCTGCGCGAAAAGCAGAGGAAGAAAGTGCTGGTTGTCTCGGCGGACGTGTATCGCCCGGCGGCGATTAAGCAGTTGGAAACGCTGGCGCAGACCGTCGGTGTTGACTTCTTTCCTTCGGAAGCACATGAAAAACCGATTGATATCGTCAATCGCGCGCTACAGCATGCCAAACTGAAGTTCTACGATGTTCTGCTGGTGGATACCGCCGGTCGTCTGCATGTCGATGACGCCATGATGGACGAAATCAAGCAGGTGCATGCGTCGATCAATCCGGTAGAAACCCTGTTTGTGGTTGACGCCATGACCGGTCAGGATGCGGCGAATACGGCCAAAGCATTTAACGAAGCGCTGCCGTTGACCGGGGTGATTCTGACCAAAATCGATGGTGACGCTCGCGGCGGTGCTGCACTCTCCATCCGCCATATCACGGGTAAACCGATCAAGTTCTTAGGTGTCGGTGAGAAGACCGATGCGCTAGAGCCTTTCTACCCGGACCGTATCGCTTCGCGCATTCTTGGTATGGGCGATGTGCTCTCGCTGATTGAGGAGCTGGAAAGCAAGGTCGACCGTTCTCAGGCTGAAAAACTGGCCAAGAAACTGAAGAAAGGTGATGGTTTTGATCTGACCGATTTCCTGGATCAACTCAAGCAGATGCGCAACATGGGCGGCATGGCCAGCATGATGAGCAAATTGCCCGGCATGGGGCAGATCCCGGATAATGTGAAATCGCAGATGGATGACAAGGTGTTGGTGCGGATGGAAGCGATCATCAACTCCATGACGCTGCAGGAACGCGCCAAACCTGAAATTATCAAAGGTTCACGTAAGCGCCGCATTGCGATGGGTTCGGGTATGCAGGTGCAGGACGTCAACCGGCTGTTGAAACAGTTTGATGATATGCAACGCATGATGAAAAAGATGAAGAACGGCGGTTTGGCCAAGATGATGCGTGGCATGAAAGGAATGATGCCACCAGGTTTTCCGGGCCGTTAAGACGTAATGTATGACCCCGAAAGAAAAGTCGATGGTGCGAACGCATGGTTTTAGATTGCTTTTTGCACCAAAATGAGTAAAATATTTGGGCTTTTTATATGACACTGGGCCCCGTTCCTCGATGGGGCCCGGTTGTTTTATTAACTAAAGAGGATGTTATGGTAACAATTCGTTTGGCACGTGGCGGCGCTAAAAAACGCCCGTTCTATCAAGTCGTTGTGACCGATAGCCGCAATGCGCGCGACGGTCGTTTCATTGAGCGCGTAGGTTTCTTCAACCCGATCGCTACCGGTAAAGCAGAAGGCCTGCGCCTGGATCTTGACCGTATCGAGCACTGGGTTGGTCAGGGCGCTACCGTTTCTGATCGCGTTTCTGCGCTGATCAAAGACGCGAAAAAAGCAGCGTAATCTGTTGCGGTGGTGGTAATGAGCAAGCAACTCAGCCCGAAAGCCCCGGTCAACCCGGTTGTATTGGGAAAATTGGGGTCGACGTACGGCATTAAAGGTTGGCTCAGAGTGTTTTCATCCACCGAAGACGCCGAAAGCATTTTTGATTATCAACCTTGGTTCATCCGGAATAAAGGGCTGTGGCAACCGATCGAGATCGAGAGCTGGCGGCACCATAATCAGGACCTGGTCATTAAACTGAAAGGTATTGACGAACGGGAAGCGGCGAATTTATTGACCAATTGCGAAATTGTCGTGGATTCAGCTCAGTTACCTGAACTGGATGAAGGCGATTATTACTGGAAGGATCTTATTGGTTGCGACGTTGTCACCATAGGTGGCTATGAGCTGGGAAAAGTCATAGACATGATGGAAACCGGTTCGAATGACGTCCTGGTAGTAAGAGCCAACCTGAAAGATGCTTACGGGGTCAAGGAACGGTTGATTCCGTTTCTGACCGAACAGGTTATCAAGCATGTTGACCTGTCTACTCATCGTATTGAAGTAGACTGGGATCCTGGTTTTTGAACTCTGTAATGTCTGCAGTTAATGAGAGTGGAACGGTGCTATGTGGATTGGGGTGATTAGCCTGTTTCCTGAGATGTTTCGCGCCATTACTGATTATGGAGTCACTGGCCGGGCAGTAAAAAATGGCCTGCTGAGCGTACAGTACTGGAGTCCTCGCGACTTCACTTACGATCGACATCGCACGGTGGACGATCGCCCTTATGGCGGCGGTCCCGGTATGTTGATGATGGTGCAGCCCTTGCGGGATGCTATCCATGCAGCGAAAGCAGCGGCAGGCGAAGGGGCTCGGGTGATTTATCTATCACCGCAGGGTCGCAAACTGGATCAGCAAGGCGTACGTCAACTCGCCGCACATCAGAAGATGATTCTGGTTTGCGGAAGGTACGAGGGCATTGATGAGCGAGTCATTAAAACCGAAATTGACGAAGAATGGTCAATCGGCGACTACGTTCTCAGTGGTGGCGAACTGCCGGCAATGACGCTGATTGATTCGGTTGCCCGGTTTATCCCCGGCGTACTGGGTCATGAGGCTTCGGCACAGGAAGATTCTTTTGCCGATGGATTGCTGGACTGTCCTCACTATACCCGGCCTGAAGTGTTGGAAGGCATGGATGTACCGGCAGTATTGTTGTCGGGCAATCATGCGGAAATACGCCGCTGGCGTTTGAAGCAGTCGCTGGGCCGAACCTGGCTTAGAAGACCTGAACTTCTGAAAAGCCTAGCTCTGACTGACGAGCAAGCAACGTTGTTGACTGAGTTCCAACGGGAACACCAGTCTGGGCAACACGAGTATTAGGTGGTCGCTGAGGCAATGCCGGCGAACCCAAATATCAGTTTACCTAGGGTAAGAGACATATTATGAGCAATATTATCAAGCAGCTTGAACAAGAGCAGATGAAGCAAGACGTACCTGCGTTCCGTCCGGGTGATACCGTGGAAGTGAAGGTATGGGTCGTTGAAGGTTCTAAAAAACGTCTGCAGGCATTCGAGGGCGTGGTTATCGCAATTCGTAACCGCGGTCTGCACTCTGCATTCACTGTTCGCAAGATTTCCAACGGCGAAGGCGTAGAGCGCGTATTCCAGACGCACTCTCCGGTAGTGGATAGCATTACCGTTAAGCGCCGTGGTGCTGTGCGTAAAGCCAAACTGTACTACCTGCGTGAGCGTGCTGGTAAGTCTGCTCGTATCAAAGAGCGTCTTAACTAAGCATACGCTTTCGCAACATCCGAAAGCGATAAGGGGTGGCATTTGCCACCCCTTTTTCTTTGGTACTTTCCTCTGTGCTATGCCGCGCTTTCCGTTTTCCGGGCGATAACGGTAGGGTACATAGACATGCGGTCATCGATAAAGCGTATGTCGTGAAATCCGGCGTTTTCCAACTGGCGCTGTGTCTGATGGTGGGTACGAAATGCTGTCCACTTTGCTTCCAGAATGCGTGAGAACAGCAAATGTTGTAAGGGAAGTAAGTGCTGCTCTTCCTCGGTGACTTTCCAGGGCGATTCCGACGACAACACCGGAGGAGGTGTCAGGAAACTGGTGATCATTATGCCGCCTGGTTTTAGCGCATGATTGAATGCACGATAAAGATCGGTGACTCGTTCATCATCCTGCTCATACACGTTGAGCCCATTGCTGGTGAGAATATCTGCCGGTTCAGGGAGTTGTAATGACCAGGCATCACCCTGCAACAACGTGATGTGATTATCACAATGCTGTTGTCTCGCTAGCGAATCCGCTGCTTCCAGCGCCTGATGATCCAAATCTACGCCGATTAACCGTACATTCTGATGGTGAGAATAGTCCAGCAGCAGTAAATCACCCATCAACCCACAGGGGACCGAGGCCAGAACCATTCCATCATATAGCCGTGATTGCAACTGCTGGCGGAAAATGCGAAACCGTTCACGGGTAGCGAGTACGGCTGGTAACCGTTCATAGATCAATCGTTCCAGATCACTATGAGAAGAGAGTGTTACGCTGCCGGATGAGTAGGTGACCAGATGATGAGTCCAGTAGGCATTCAATCCCCTGTGCGCCAGTAAGAAACGGCCCAAATCGAATGTCGACAGCTCTTCGGCGATCGCGATTTGCTCTTCTACTGTAGCACCGGGAAGATCCCCCGCCTCTTGTAGCCTGATTTTGACTGCATTAAGCGTCGCGTCGAGATCATCCTTTGTATGTAATTGATGTGACAGCAGTTGCCCTTGTCCAGAATATAGCGACGTGTTTTTCATAATCAGATCCTGTTTGCCAGCTTATTGCGTGCATAAATGAAATGCGGTGAAGGTTAAGCCAGAGCAATGATGGCAAGACAAGATAAACGTGTGCGTTCACTTTCATTTTGTGCAGGTTTTTATTGTGTTTGGTTATTATTTATAATTGTTATTATAAATATGGTTTGTTTTTGTGGGTAGGCGATTTATCTGAAAGCCTGATGATTTGCTCATCAAACAGGCTGTACATCCAGATCCCCCTGCGGGGTAACGTAAAGGGGATATAATTCCGTATGGAATAACTTTTATATAACAATGCGTTATACGAGGTGCGTGCGTTAGTGGGCAGCGCCGCCGGCAAGTGGAAGGCTATCTGCCGCATGCTGCCACACTTTTTTTAACCCATCGGCATCACCGGCACTATCACAACTGGCAGGAAACGGCTTTCCGGCTCGTCCCCAGGCTTCGACATTATCGGGATGGCACCACGCTGTCTGGCCAGCCCGGTACCCGTCCAAATAAGCATGGCGATCTACATCCGGGTTGCCGAACCACTCCGACAGAGTTTCATTATCTTTAACGATCAATCCGTTGGCGGCATCTTTATACCCCGCGTCATACCAGAAGTTTTGCCCACTACTCGTCGGTGAGATTGATGGAACGGATTGGCATGCGGTAAGTAACAGCAATCCTATCAGTACTATGCCATGTTTCATGGTTGAACCTATGCAACTCTCTTCTGGGTAGAGGAATACCGCTAATATTACGCAATTCTCTGTTTTTTCTTTAACGATTTCAGATAGCAAACCGTATTTACAGGCTGGAGAAAGACTGGCGTTGCCTTTCTCGCGATAACGCCGACATTCACGGGATCCGCTTATCCAGATTAAACAACAGGGTGTGTATATTTTTGTTTACGATTGGGATGTGGCGTTTATCCGGTCATTTTAGCCGATGCACCTCAGTGTGCTTATGACGAAGCGAATGGATTCGTTTGTGGGTATCGATGATAGCTATCTTGCATGGCCTATCCGATAAGCCAATGAAGTCCATTTACCGTAATTAAAGCTCCCGTCTCCTAAAAAGAGACACTCGGTTGACAAACGTCCTTGTCTGATTGTCCCGGTAATTAAGATAAGATTTCCGGGTCCACGACATCCGTTTTGTGATTCTGATAGCGTTTTACGGTAGTAACTTTAACTTTACACCAATGGCTTGAAAAATTTACGAACCATATGTTAAGGTGTGAACCTGCTACAGACAATGACGATCGAGCCCTTCATACCAAAGGAACAAACAGGATCACCATCATGCAAAAAGACACGCTCAATAACATTCATATCAGCGCCGAACAGATTCTTATTACTCCTGACGAGCTGAAAGCTAAATTCCCGCTGAATGAACCAGAACAGCAGGCGATTGCTCTATCTCGTAAAACCATTGCCGATATTATTCATGGTAATGATAAGCGCCTGCTGGTGGTGTGTGGTCCCTGTTCTATTCATGATACCGATGCCGCACAGGAATACGCACGTCGTCTCCAATCCTTGTCTGCTGAATTGAGCGATCGGCTGTACATTGTTATGCGTGTCTATTTTGAGAAACCCCGTACCACCGTCGGCTGGAAAGGGTTGATCAATGATCCCTATATGGATGGTTCCTTTGATATGGAAGCGGGGTTGCACATCGCCCGAGATCTGCTGCTGAAATTGGTAAACATGGGGTTGCCGCTGGCGACCGAGGCATTGGATCCCAATAGCCCGCAATATCTGGGAGATTTGTTCAGTTGGTCGGCAATCGGCGCCAGAACTACCGAATCACAGACGCATCGTGAAATGGCTTCCGGGCTGTCTATGCCGGTAGGTTTCAAGAACGGTACAGACGGTAGTTTGGGAACCGCCATCAACGCGATGAAAGCGGCGTCAATGCCACATCGTTTTGTTGGTATCAACCAGAGCGGCCAGGTTTGCTTATTGCAAACACAGGGTAATCCTGATGGACACGTCATCTTGCGTGGCGGCAAGAAGCCGAACTACAGTGCGGAAGACGTCGCTGAGTGTGAAAAACAGATGCGCGATGCAGGACTGAATCCGGCGCTGATGATAGATTGTAGCCACGGTAATTCCAACAAAGACTACCGTCGGCAGCCGCTGGTGGTGGAGTCCGCGATTGAGCAGATCAAGTCCGGCAATCGCTCTATCATCGGGCTGATGCTGGAAAGTCATATCCATGAAGGTAATCAGTCTTCCGAACAACCGCGCGCAAACATGCGCTACGGCGTGTCGGTAACCGATGCCTGCATCAGTTGGGAAAGCACAGAAACATTGTTGCGCTCGGTTCATAAAGAGTTGAGTGCGATAAGCGCCAATCAGTAAGGAGAAGAACAGATGGTCGCTGAACTGACCGCACTGCGTGATCAGATAGATGAGGTAGATAAAGCATTATTGGCGTTGTTGTCACGTCGGCTACGTCTGGTGGCGGAAGTCGGCGAGGTAAAGAGCCGTTATGGTTTGCCAATTTATGCACCTGATCGGGAAGCAGCGATGCTGAGTTCACGACGTAAAGAGGCCGAAACACTGGGGGTTCCTGCGGATTTGATTGAGGATGTTCTGCGTCGGGTGATGCGGGAATCCTACGCCAGTGAGAATGACAAAGGGTTCAAAACGCTCTCTCCGTCACTGCGTCCGATCGTGATCGTCGGGGGACGTGGACAGATGGGGCGCCTGTTCGACAGGATGTTGACGCTATCCGGCTATCAGGTCCGTATTCTGGAGCAAGAGGATTGGCCGCAAGCGGAAACCCTACTGGCGGATGCCGGTATGGTTATTGTCAGTGTTCCAATTCATGTCACTGAAGACGTGATAGCCCGTCTGCCCAGATTGCCGCATGACTGTATTCTGGTGGATTTGGCCTCAGTCAAGAATGGCCCATTACAGGCGATGCTGGCGGCGCATCACGGTCCGGTGTTAGGTCTGCACCCGATGTTTGGCCCGGATATCGGTAGTCTGGCGAAACAGGTTGTGGTGTATTGTGATGGTCGTCAGCCGGAAGCTTATCAGTGGTTACTGGAACAGATTCAAGTCTGGGGTGCCCGGTTACACCGTACCAGTGCCGTGGAACATGACCAGAATATGGCATTCATCCAGGCGTTACGGCATTTTGCGACCTTTGCCTATGGCGTACATTTGGCAGAAGAGAATGTGCAGTTGGAACAATTGCTGGCGCTCTCTTCGCCGATATATCGCCTTGAGCTGGCGATGGTCGGGCGTTTGTTTGCACAGGATCCGCAACTCTATGCTGATATCATCATGTCTTCTGGCAGCAATCTTGCGTTGATTAAGCGCTATTACCAGCGTTTTGGCGAGGCGATTTCGTTGCTGGAAGCGGGAGATAAAGCTGCCTTTATCAGCAGCTTCAAGAAAGTCGAACACTGGTTTGGCGATTATTCGCGGCGATTTATGGCGGAAAGCCGTACTCTGTTGCGTCAGGCGAATGATATCCGCTAGTAGCGTGGGTTTCCTGGAAAACCACCATCCTCGGATGGTGGTTTTTTTATTGAGAAAGGAACGCATATACCTTGGTTGCGCCGGGTATGGTGCGGTTTATGATGGTTCTACCGGCACCACATTTTCGCTGGGGTAACAGCCAAGTACCTTGAGTGAGCGAGTAATGGCAGCCAAACCTTGTAGCGCCTTGTGGGTATTGTCATTACGCAGATTAGCCTGCACATCAATATAAAACATCTCTTCCCATGGGTTGCCGTTTATTGGTCGCGACTCGAGTTTTGTCATCACAATGCCGTGTTCGCGCAAAACCAGCAGCGCTTCTACCAGTGCACCGGATTGTTGCCCGGTCGCCATGATCAACGTGGTTTTCGCGGGAACCTGCTCGGTGACCTCAATCGGTTTGCGAGCCAGGACAATGAACCGGGTGATATTTTGCACCTGATTGGCCAGGTTATGCTCCAGTACCTGCAACTGATAGAGCATGCCACCGGCTTCACTACCCAGCGCAGCGGCATACGGGGAGTTAAGCTCGGCGACCTTTGCCATGGCAGCTGCTGTGCTCTCACAATACTCGATTTTCCAGTGCGGAAACTGGTTGATAAAATTACTGCATTGCTGGAAAGGTTGCGGGTGGCTGTAAACGGTCTGGATCTGGTCCAGTTGGGTATCCACTGCAACCAGTACGCAGTGATCAATCGGGGTAGTCAGTTCGCCGACGATGGACAAACCGGTGTGTTGCAATAGGTCGTAAACATCGTTGATGGAACCAGAACTGGTGTTTTCTATCGGCAGCACGGCGTAATCCGCCTGCCCGGTTTCTACCAGATTGATGATGTCCTGAAAGCGTTGGCAGCCACATTCAACTATCTGGTCGAAATGGCGCGCAGCATACTGACGAGCCGCTAAATGGGAATAGGATCCTTTGGGGCCGAGAAAAGCGATGCGGGCAGAGTGAGATTCGCCAGCATTAAGGTGCTGCTGTAGTAGCGCCTGTTGGGTCAGAACGGAGTCTTCGATAATCAACTGGAACAGACGGGTAATATAGTGACCGTCGAGCTGCCGTTTTTTCCCTTCTTCAACCAGTTGGGATAGCAAATCCCGCTCGCGTTCTTTGTCGCGAATGGGGCGGTGAGAATGCTGCTTGGCTCTCGCCACATCAAGCGCGAGTTCTCGCCGTTGCGCCAACAGGTCGAGCAGTTGTGTATCCAGCGCGGTAATGCGCTCGCGTAGCGCCAGTAATGGATTATCGGTCATGGTGTGTACCTGGTTGCTGTCCAATAAAAAAGCCTCCTGAGTGAGGAGGCTTTTTTTGTTCGTCTTCGTATTTTTACTCACACGACAAATCGGCCCCCGCGTTGGGGAGAGTAAAGAAAAATACGAAGAAGAACAGGTGTTGCGTCATGCTAGAAAATCCTTATTGAGAATATCAATTAAGGTAACTGTTGCCTTTTCATCCTGTCAACACAAAATCGCCGCGAGTAGTGAACAACGCGGGCAGCTTCCCGGTAATGTAAGCGCGTATCGATAGCGTAAAAACGTCTGTAGACAGGTATAAAAAACGCGCCGGACGGCGCGTTTCAGACAACTAACAGAATCTGTCATCACAATAACGGCAGGTGAATAGTATCACCATCCGCCATCGTCATTCTGCCGAAGCCTGTAAATTGACATCCTTGATGCCTGTATCAGCCCGACGTGCTTCGCCTTTATGCTGAGCTTTATTCAACTGCCGTTCCAATTTCGCGATAAGCTCATTGACGGCGGCATACATATCTTCGTGTTTGGCACTGGCTACCAGTGGGCCATTCGGCGTGCTGATGGTAGCATCGGCCACAAACCCCTGAGGCTCTTTAGACAGGATAATATGCGGATTAATCAACTGGGTCTGCCATTTATCCAGTTTGGTGAGACGGTCTTCGACATGCTGACGTATTGCGGGGGTAATATCCATCTGTTTGCTGGTAATGTTGATAGTCATAAAAACTTACCTCTCTGCCTTTTCCGTCTTGGTGATTTCAGCATACCCCTAGCTGATGCAAAGTGGGTGATTTTGATCACTTTTTTTGGTCACTTTTCCGTCATCTGAATTGATTTGTGAGCGGCTTTGGGGAATCGGCGCAGCAAGCTTGTCGCCTTATGAGGGGTGTGCCATTATCTATTAGATGTATTGACGGGATTGTGCGGCTAAATCCAGCATTCCCGGCCATACAAAGAACAACGGCAACCGAAGTTGCCGTGATAATTAAAGGATTCGGGTATATTCCTTCAGGCAGGGTTGGCGGCGATTATCTTGGCTACCTTGTCGGCCTGCGCAGTCAGTTGCAATTCCCGGTAGGCGTTTTCCATCAATGGTAGCGCAGTACGTGTTGCCTGCGTATCAGGATAGTCCTTCAGCATTTGCTCTACACGGTTAGCCACCGCAACATAGGCGCCGCGTTTCGTGTAATACTGTGCGACGGAGAGTTCATATTTGGCCAGACGTTCTTTCAGGAATGCCAGGCGTTTGCTGGTGTCCGTAGCGTACTGGCTGTTCGGGTAGCCCTGGAGTAACTGGCTGAACGCCTTGAATGCCGCACGGGCATACTGAGGATCACGGTCTGAACGATCGACGCCGAAGAAACCTTGCAGCGCGCTGTCATCCTGCGCCATGTTGGTCAGCCCACGCATATACAGGACATAGTCCACGTTTGGATGTGTCGGATTCAGGCGGATGAAACGATCAATCGACGCCTGAGCCAACGGCAACTCGGCGGATTTGTAATAGGCGTAAATCAGGTCTAGCTGGACCTGCTGGGAGTAAGGGCCGAATGGATAACGGTTATCCAACGCTTCCAACTGCGTGATGGCTGCTTTAAAGTTGCCGTCCTGCAGTTTTTCCTGGGCGGTGGCATACAGTTCTGAAGGTGGACGGTCGGGAACCGCATCTTTGGAATTAGAGCAACCAGCCAGCGTCAGGCTCAACGTGGCAGCAGCCACCAGGTATTTCATACGCGTCATGACGATTTGATTATCCTCAGAGTGTTTTTCCGGGAAACTGTCCGTTAAGCTCCCGATTAAGACCAGCTACAATGGTACATTATTTTAAACGGCATCGCCGTTAAAACCCAACGTTAATAAGAAGCAGCATACTATGTCCCAACAAGTACAACTCACCGCGACGGTGGCCGAATCTCAACTTGGACAACGTTTAGATCAGGCTTTGGCCGAATTGTTCCCTGATTATTCCCGTTCTCGCATAAAAACGTGGATTCTGGAACAGCGGGTACAGATTAACGGCAATACGGTCGACAGACCAAAAGAGAAAGTGCTTGGTGGAGAGTCTGTTGCCATTGATGCTCTGATCGAGGAAGAAGTGCGCTGGGAAGCGCAGCCGATTTCGTTGGATATTGTGTATGAAGATGACGATATCCTGGTGATTAACAAACCTCGCGATCTGGTCGTACACCCTGGTGCCGGTAACCCAGATGGTACGGTGCTGAATGCGTTGTTACATCACTATCCAGAGATTGCGGATGTGCCGCGTGCTGGTATTGTCCACCGCTTAGACAAAGATACCACCGGACTGATGGTAGTCGCGAAAACCGTGCCGGCACAGACCAGGCTGGTCGAGTCGTTGCAAGCACGTGAGATCACCCGAGAATATGAAGCGGTAGCCATCGGCACGATGACGGCCGGCGGCACTGTGGATGAACCGATCGCTCGTCATGCCACTAAGCGTACACATATGGCGGTACATCCGATGGGTAAGCCAGCCGTGACGCACTATCGCATCATGGAGCATTTCCGTGCGCATACCCGCCTGCGTTTGCGGCTGGAGACGGGGAGAACCCACCAGATTCGCGTTCACATGGCGCATATCAACCATTCGCTGATAGGCGACCCGTTATATGGCGGTCGTCCGCGTCTGCCGAAAGGGGCGTCCGATGCATTTATCGAGATGCTGCGCAATTTTGATCGTCAGGCGCTGCACGCCACCATGTTACGGCTTTATCACCCGATTAGTGGTATTGAAATGGAGTGGCACGCCGCATTGCCGCAGGATATGGTAGACCTCATTGCCGCACTGAAAGCGGATACCGATGCGTTTAAAGATCAACTTGACTGGTGATGGCATGCCGTTTGACAGCACAATGTTAATTCCTGACTGGCCAGCTCCTGCGACAGTACGTGCCTGCAGCACCACTCGTCTTGGCGGCGTCAGCCATGCTCCGTATGATTCACTGAATTTAGGTAATCATGTAGGGGATGAGCTTCAGCATGTGCAAAACAACCGTCAACATTTAGTTGCTGCAGCCGGATTGCCGGCCATGCCGCACTGGCTGGAACAGGTGCATGGCACACAGGTGATTAACCTTGATCGGGCATTGCCTGATTCGTTGACGGGGGATGCGGCTTATACCACTCGTTCGGATCGCGTATGTGCGGTGATGACTGCTGATTGTTTGCCGGTTCTGTTCTGTTCCGCCGATGGCCGTGAGGTTGCGGCGGCGCATGCTGGCTGGCGTGGCTTGCAAGCCGGTATTCTGGAGCAGACGTTACGCCATTTCCGGGCCGGAGCGGCGGACATTATGGCATGGATGGGGCCGGCGATCGGCCCACAGAAATTTGAAGTAGGGAGCGAGGTTCGTGAGGCTTTTCTACACGTAGACCCAGCGGCCGATTGCGCTTTCGCTCCCCAGAATGATAAATTCCTCGCCGATATTTATCGGCTGGCTCGCTTACGTTTACAGGCCGCTGGCGTCAATCAAGTGTTTGGCGGCGAGTACTGTACGGTCAGTGATGCGCATAGGTTTTTCTCCTATCGGCGCGATGGCGTGACCGGACGTATGGCAACTTTGATTTGGCTGATATAACCTATTGAATTAAGACGATCCGGAGGATTAACGTTTTTCCTTCTATTATTACTGGCAAAATCATCTTGAATTTTTGAGGGATGACCTCATTTAATCTCCAGTAGCAATTTTGACCAGTATGTATGGGAGGAGTTATGCGTCTGGATCGTCTTACCAACAAGTTCCAGCTTGCCCTCGCTGATGCCCAATCCCTCGCCCTCGGACGAGACCATCAATTTATTGAGCCGCTGCATTTGATGAGTGCCCTTCTGAACCAGGAAGGAGGTACCGTTGGCCCTCTGCTGACGGCCGCCGGAGCAAACGTCAGCCGTCTTAAAAATGAAATTGATCAGGCAATCAGTCGTTTACCACAGGTTGAGGGCACCGGTGGCGATGTTCAACCGTCCAGCGAGCTGGTACGGACGCTCAATATCTGTGACAAGCTGGCGCAGAAAAAGGGCGACACATTCATTTCTTCAGAATTATTCGTGCTGGCGGTATTCGAATCGCACAGCGCGTTAGGCGACCTGTTAAAGAATGCGGGAGCCACGCAACAGAACGTGGCTAAAGCCATTGAACAGGTTCGCGGCGGGCAGCAAGTCAATGATCAGAGTGCTGAAGATCAGCGTCAGGCGTTGAAAAAATTCACGATCGACCTCACCGAGCGTGCTGAACAAGGCAAGCTGGATCCGGTTATTGGCCGTGATGAGGAAATTCGTCGTACTATTCAGGTACTGCAACGCAGAACCAAGAATAACCCGGTTTTAATTGGTGAGCCTGGTGTCGGTAAAACCGCGATTGTCGAAGGGCTGGCGCAGCGTATCGTCAATGGAGAAGTTCCCGAAGGGTTGAAGAATAAGCGTGTGCTGGCGCTCGATATGGGGTCGCTGGTGGCGGGAGCTAAATATCGTGGTGAGTTCGAAGAACGTCTAAAAGGCGTGTTGAACGACCTGTCCAAACAGGAAGGCAACGTCATTCTTTTTATTGACGAACTGCATACCATGGTCGGTGCCGGTAAAGCTGATGGCGCTATGGATGCCGGTAATATGCTTAAACCCGCTCTGGCGCGTGGTGAGTTGCACTGTGTAGGGGCGACGACGCTGGATGAATACCGGCAGTTCATTGAAAAAGATGCTGCCCTTGAACGGCGTTTCCAGAAAGTGTTTGTTGCCGAACCGACCGTTGAAGACACCATTGCTATTCTGCGTGGTTTGAAAGAGCGGTATGAATTGCATCATCACGTGCAAATCACCGATCCGGCGATTGTTGCCGCAGCCATGTTGTCACATCGGTATATCTCCGATCGGAAATTGCCGGATAAAGCGATCGACCTGATTGATGAAGCCGCGTCCAGTATCCGTATGCAGATCGACTCTAAACCGGAACCGTTGGATCGCCTTGACCGGCGGATTATCCAGTTGAAACTGGAACAGCAGGCATTGAAGAAAGAATCTGATGAAGCCAGCCTGAAGCGTCTGGAGATTCTGAATGCTGAGCTGGAGCAAAAAGAACGCGAATACTCAAAACTGGAAGAAGAGTGGAAAGCGGAAAAAGCGTCGTTAACCGGCACGCAAAACATTAAGGCGGCGTTGGAACAGGCAAAAATCTCTTTGGAGCAGGCGAGACGCCAGGGGGATTTGGGCCGGATGTCGGAATTGCAGTACGGCAAAATTCCTGAACTTGAAAAACAACTTGCTGCCGCTACACAGGCGGAAGGCAAGACCATGCACCTGCTTCGCAATCGTGTGACAGATGCTGAGATTGCCGAGGTGCTTGCCCGCTGGACCGGTATCCCTGTTTCCCGGATGCTGGAAAGCGAGCGGGAAAAGCTGCTGCGCATGGAGCAGGAACTGCATCAGCGGGTTATTGGGCAGAACGAAGCGGTAGAGGCCGTCGCGAACTCGATTCGTCGTAGCCGGGCCGGATTATCGGATCCTAATCGTCCTATCGGTTCGTTTTTGTTCCTGGGGCCGACCGGCGTGGGGAAAACCGAGTTATGCAAGACGCTGGCGTCGTTCTTGTTCGATAGCGATGACGCCATGGTGCGTATTGATATGTCCGAATTTATGGAAAAGCATTCAGTGTCTCGTTTAGTCGGTGCTCCTCCAGGGTATGTCGGCTATGAAGAAGGTGGGTATCTGACCGAAGCGGTACGTCGTCGCCCTTATTCGGTTATCTTGCTGGACGAAGTGGAAAAAGCGCATCCTGATGTCTTTAACATTCTGCTTCAGGTACTGGATGACGGACGTTTGACTGATGGCCAAGGCCGTACGGTGGATTTTCGCAATACGGTGGTTATCATGACATCCAATTTGGGATCCGATCTCATTCAGGAGCGGTTCGGCGAAATGAATTACAGCCAGATGCGCGATATGGTGTTGGGTATTGTCAGCCATCATTTCCGCCCCGAGTTCATTAACCGTATTGATGAAGTCGTTGTGTTCCATCCGTTAGGCCAAAGCCACATTACATCAATTGCGCAGATCCAATTGCAGCGCCTTTATAAACGAATGGAAGAGCGTGGTTATACCGTGTATATCTCTGATGCTGCGCTGGAGTTGCTCGGCAAATCTGGGTTTGACCCCGTATATGGCGCTCGCCCGCTGAAACGGGCTATCCAGCAGATGATCGAAAATCCGCTGGCCCAGAAGATATTGTCTGGTGCCTTGGTTCCTGGGAAATCGGTTACTTTGGATGTGGAAAACGAAACCATCATTGCCCGTCAATAACGTGAGTCTTTAATACCAAACCCCGGCTGATGTCGGGGTTGGCTTTTTTCTCACCATAATGAGCAGTAAATCGTCATTAGATTGCGTTTTGGTTTAAAAAGTGAGCTGTTGCGCTCTTTTTTGAAAATTACGCTTGTCAGGCCAGAAGAAC
>NZ_CM001974.1:1063846-1249149 GCF_000406105.1 Dickeya chrysanthemi NCPPB 402
TAATAAAAGCCCTGAGCGTAAGCTTAGGGCTTTTTGCCTTTCGAACATTGTATTGAATTTTCCATCTGCTGGTTTGTGCCCATTGAAACTCGGGGATAAAACCCCTATAACGATAACCAGTTCACTGGTATAGCAGGAACAATGTGCACAAGAAAACTTATGCAATGAGGTATGTTGCCGGGCAACCGGTTGAGCGTATCTTCCAGCCACCGGCAATGCATTATCTACAACAGCAGCCTTTATCTGCAGGCCCTCTGGTGGTGACAGAGAACGCCTTACGGATAATGGTATGGAATATTTTTAAACAACAGCGTACAAATTGGCTTTCTGTTTTGAAACACTTTGGTGAAAGTACGCAGTTGATGTTGTTGCAGGAAGCACAATCAACCCCAGAGCTGATCCGTTTTGCCACAACGCACTATCTTTCCACTGAACAAGTGCCTGCTGTTGTGTTGCCGGCACATCCTTCGGGGGTGATGACGTTATCTTCTGCACAATCCATGTATTGTTTTCCGTTACGTGAACGAGAGCCGTTAATTCGTCTTGCCAAATCAGCATTGATTACAGTTTATTCGTTGGATAATGAGCGCTTGTTGATGGTGATAAATATCCACGCTGTTAATTTCAGCTTGGGGGTAGAAGCCTATACCAATCAACTCGAAAGTATCGGCGGGCAATTAGAACATCACTCGGGACCTGTGATTATGGCGGGGGATTTTAATGCCTGGAGCCAACCCAGGGTGAGTGCGCTTTATCGGTTTGCCCACCGAATGGGGCTAAAAGAGGTTGTTTTTTCTGATGATCAGCGGCGGCGTGCATTTGGCCGACCGTTAGACTTTGTGTTTTATCGAGAGTTAGATGTGATGGATTCATCTGTAATGGTTACTAATGCATCCGATCATAATCCGCTGTGGGTAGCGTTTAACGTTTCCTGATAGTCGCATTCTATAGCGATAAAAAAACCGCCTGAATAGGCGGTTTTTTGTTAGCGTCAGGAGTCTGGTGACTGTTTTTTAGTGACGTACAATGTCAATCGATCACCAGGCTGAAGATTGGCATCTTTGATGACCGTATTCCAGCGCATGACATCAGCAATGTTAACACCGTGGCGCTTAGCAATGCTCGCCAGCGAATCGCCTTTACGAACCTGATAAGTAATCGAGTTCGACTTGTTGCTTGCAACAATACCTGCCGTCACAGGTGCTGTTACTTTGGCTACTTGCAATGTTTGGCCCACTTTCAGGGCGCTGCCCTTGAGGTGATTCCAGTTCTGCAGGTCCTGCGTGCGGACATTCATTCGTTTGGCAATGCTTGATAACGTATCACCAGTGCGAACTTTATATCCGACAGTGCGGGTTATAGCCATCGGCTGTGTAGCTTTTGCCGGCTGAACGGCTGCAATGTCACCATCTGCCAATGAGTCTTTCAACTGCCCCACATGGGACTTAGGAACCATGATGTAGTGCGGTCCGTTAGGCGCAGTAACATCACGAGTGTAACCCGAGTTGTAACTCTTTAACTTGGTGACAGACAAACCAGCCAATTCAGCTGCTTGTGTCAACTCCATCTGCTGGCCTAAATCAACACGTGCCAGAGCACGGTTTTCGTTAGGCTTAGGCAGTTCAACACCGTACTTTCTGCTGTGTTTAAGAATATCGCTTAGCGCCAACATCTTAGGCACATAGGTTGACGTTTCATAGGGTAACGCCAATGCCCAATAATTCGTTGGACGACCCTTCGCTTTATTCGCTTTCACCGCCTGCATGATGCGCCCTTCACCTGCATTATAGGCGGCTACGGTCAACAACCAATCGCCGTCGAACATGCGGTTTAGACGCTGCATCATATCCAATGCAGCGGTCGTGGATGCGACAACATCCCGACGCCCGTCATACCATTGGGTGTGTTTCAACCCATAATTTCGCCCTGTGCCAGGAACAATCTGCCAAAGCCCAACGGCGTTGGATGATGATCTGGCGTTTGGGTCAAAAGCGCTCTCCACTATGGGTAGCAGTACCAGTTCCATCGGCATCTTACGTTCTTTAATCTGCTCGACTATCAAGTACATGTACGGCTCTGCCCGTAATGTTACATCGTGGAGATAGCTCTTATTTTTTAAGTAACGCTGTTTTTGCTCGCGGATCCGGGAATTTTCCGGAACCTCCATCTTCAGCTCGTCGCCAATGAAGTTCCACAGATCTTGCTGCGCAAGGCTATCATCATCCAGCCATCGCGCACCGGTCTCTCGACCATCTGTGTACTTTCCTGCTTCACTTTGACCTGCCGAAGACAGACTCTGTCCATGCTGTCTGGGTTGAGAGGTGTCATTGGGTGGCACCTGGCAACCTGTCAACACGACCGAGGCGATGAATATCGCTTTAGTCTTCATATCTGTGTCAATAGTTGCTTAAAAGACAGACAATGATACTTTGATTGGCAATTTAGTACAACAAAAACCATTAAAAGTGGTCTTTCATAGCGCGTAAGTGCGCAAAAATCTGCCAATCGCCCTGGGTGTCCGTATTAATGGACAGTTTTCTTTTTAAATCAATATCATGACAACGTAAAAAAATGTTTATTCTTCGTTCCCGACCCAGTGTTGAAGGGAGGGATAATTCTCCTTTTTTACGTAATTGCCTGATTTTAAGTAGATAATCATGGATATCTACATCTTCAGGCCAAACATGGTGAGCAAATTCCAGGTTGGACAATGTGTACTCGTGTGCACAACATATCTGGGTTTCATCAGGTAAATCAGCCAACTTGCTCAATGATTCGAACATTTGTTGTGCCGTACCTTCAAAAATGCGACCACAACCGGCAGAAAATAGCGTATCGCCACAGAACAGATATGGAGAGCTATAGTACGCGATATGTCCTGCCGTGTGCCCAGGTACGAAAAAAATAGAAAATTCCGAGCCAGCTGCAGTAATCGTGTCACCTTCCTGTACTGTATGTGTCGCGCCACACCGTTTAGTTTCCAATGGACCGTAAATTTGTATGCCGGGATAGCGATCCGCCAGTTGCCGTACGCCGCCGGTGTGGTCATTGTGGTGGTGAGTCAACAGAATGGCTGCAGGGAATAGTCCATACTTGTCCAACGCCTGTAATACAGGGTGTGCATCCCCTGGATCGACAATCACACATTGCTTTTTATCATTTGCCAGTAGCCAAATGTAGTTATCGTTGAAGGCCGGTACACTGATAAGATTCATGCTGCATCCTCATTTTGATGATTAGCTTGCGGAAGATTCTAGAACATGAAGCCAGCACAAACATCCCAGAAGATCATACCGCCTGATAGTTGGGATTCGATCCCCTGGGGCCGCATTATCTTCATACGCTGAATATGGCGCTGGCTCCCTGGTGGAGCAGAATATTCGGGTTTCATCTGCTGAAAATTGGTGGATTGAGTACAGCGATCGATAGCCAAACATGTACCATTCCACATCAGGTTAATGTCAGTCGAGAGCCTCTGGCGCATGTTATGGCTGATCCCTATCAGCTCCCCTTTGTCGAAAAATCGGTTGATGCCTGTTTGCTGGCCCATGTCCTGACTTATGCTGCTGATCCTCATCGGGTTGTGCGTGAGGTGGACCGGGTTTTGATTAACGATGGCTGGGTCATTATCAGCGGCTTCAACCCGGTCAGCCTGATTGGTTTGGGGAGATTGGTGCCGGGGATGCGTCGTCGCCAGCCATATTGCAGCCGGATGTTCAGCCAAATGCGAGTGATGGATTGGCTAAGCTTGCTAAATTACGAGATTGTTCATCATAACAGCTTACAGGTGTTGCCATGGCGTCGGCCTGGCGAGGGAGTCTGGAATAATACGCTGCCTCTGCTGGGATGCCTGACCTTGATTGTCGCGCGTAAGCGCACGATTCCATTGACGATGACGCCGAGCAAATCCTTGTTAAGGAAATCGCCGTTGCATCGGCCTGTCGGTGTAACGAAAAGTTATCGATGCCGACATGATTGAACGTAAGTCAGTTGTTCAACGAGCAGTCTACTCAGGCTGGTAACCGATGTCGTCGAGCGTGGGTGCGTTGGCGGCCTGACGGGCCAATTCATCACAACGCTCGTTTTCAGGGTGACCTGCATGGCCTTTTACCCATTGCCAGTGCAAGGTATGGCGCTGAATGGCGCTGTCCAGCCGTTGCCACAGGTCGATGTTTTTCACCGGTTTTTTCTCTGCGGTTTTCCAGCCGCGTTTTTTCCAGTTATGGATCCAACTGGTAATCCCCTGACGGACGTACTGACTATCCGTGCTTAGCGTGACATCGCAGGGCGTCGTCAGGCTTTCCAGTGCAACAATTGCCGCCATGAGCTCCATCCGGTTATTGGTAGTTAACCGGTAACCTGCACTGAGGGTTTTTTCGTGCTGCTTATAACGTAGGAGTACCCCGTATCCGCCGGGGCCAGGATTGCCGAGACAGGAACCGTCGGTGAAAATCTCAACCTGTTTTAGCATCTCTGGTAGACTCTTATTCATGGTCAAAAGCATAAGTCTGACATAAACGAAACCGATGAGCACTGTAATTACGCGACAAATCGTTCTTGATACGGAAACCACTGGTATGAATAAGCTGGGGGTTCACTATGAAGGACACAAGATTATTGAGATTGGTGCGGTCGAAGTCGTGAACCGTCGTCTGACCGGGCGCCACTTCCATGTATATCTGAGACCTGACCGTCTGGTAGACCCGGAAGCTTATAATATTCATGGCATTAGCGATGAGTTTCTGGTGGATAAGCCGACTTATGCTGATGTTGCGGACGATTTTCTTGATTTCATCCGCGGCGCTGAGCTGGTGATCCATAACGCGTCGTTTGATATCGGCTTTATGGACTATGAGTTCCGCTTGCTGGGGCGCGATATTCCGAAAACCGAAACCTTCTGCACCATTACCGACAGCCTGCTGATGGCGCGTCGGTTGTTCCCCGGTAAGCGCAATAATCTGGATGCCTTGTGCGACCGTTACCAGATAGATAACAGTAAGCGTACGCTGCATGGCGCGTTGCTGGATGCCGAGATTCTGGCTGAAGTCTATCTGGCGATGACTGGCGGCCAAACCTCACTGGCTTTTTCCATGGAGGGGGAGAGTCAGCAGCAGGCGGTGCAAACGGAAACTATCCAGCGTATTTCACGTCCGGCATCGGCTCTGGCGGTGTTGTATGCCAGTGACGAAGAATTGATGGCGCATGAGCAACGGCTGGATCTGATTATGAAAAAAGGCGGCAGTTGTCTGTGGCGTAGCTGAGTTCGCCGCCGTTGAACACAACGGCTTCACTGCGCTGAAAATGTAAGCAAACAGAAGCGTTTAGTGATAAAAAGCGTTGACGCAACCGAGGGCGGCCCGTAGTATTCACCTCGCTCACTGAGCACAGCGCGGTGCGGTAGTTCAGTCGGTTAGAATACCGGCCTGTCACGCCGGGGGTCGCGGGTTCGAGTCCCGTCCGCACCGCCAACTATTCCGAAGCCCTGAATCATCTGATTCGGGGCTTCTTCGTTTTTATATTCAGAAGTTCCAGTCTTCATCTTCAGTTTCTACAGCTTTCCCGATTACATAGGATGAGCCTGCGCCCGAGAAGAAATCATGATTTTCTTCTGCGCCTGGCGACAGGGCGGCGAGAATAGCGGGGTTGACGTCGGTCATGTCGGCGCGAAATAGCGCCTCATAGCCCAGATTCATCAGTGCTTTGTTGGCGTTATAGTGCAGAAACTTTATCACATCACCGCTCCAGCCGACGCTATCGTACAGCTCATGGGTATAGTCCACTTCATTGTCATACAAGGTTTGCAGCAGCTCGTAAGCGAAACGCTGCAAGTCACGTTGCTCTGGCGTACTTAGACGTTTTAATCCCTGCTGGTATTTGTAGCCGATGTAATAGCCGTGTACGGCTTCGTCACGGATGATGAGACGAATTAAATCGGCAGTATTCGTTAACCGACCACGACTGGCCCAATACATCGGCAGATAAAAGCCGGAATAAAACAGAAACGATTCCAGAAAGACGCTGGCGATTTTCTTTTTCAGCGGTGGCTCATGCTGGTAGAGCGAGAGAATCAACGCCGCTTTGCTTTGCAGCGGCTTGTTATGTTCACTCCAGAAATAGGCGCAGTCGACTTCGTTGGTCAGGCATAAGGTGGAAAAAATTGCACTGTAAGAGCGGGCATGAACAGCCTCCATAAAGCCGATGTTGGAAAGCACGGCTTCTTCGTGGGGGGTTAATGCATCGGCCATCAATGCAGGGGCTCCCTGGGTGTTCTGCAGCGTATCCAGCAGTGTCAGGCCGGTAAACACGCGTAGTGTGAGTTGGCGTTCAGCATCGGTTAATTGTGCCCAGGACGGCATATCGTTGGATAAGGCAATCTTCTCGGGCAGCCAGAAGTTGGCGGTCAGCCGATTCCAGACTTCCAGATCCTTTTCATCCTGTGGGCGATTCCAATTGATAGCCTTGAGGGGCGACAACTGACTCATGTCATGATCTCCTTTTTTATGCTGTGCGTCGGGCGAGTGTTAAAGCGAGCAGGACACACAGCCTTCAATCTCTGTACCTGCCAGCGCTTTTTGGCGCACACGAATGTAGTACAGGGTTTTGATGCCTTTTTTCCAGGCGTAGATCTGTGCTTTGTTGATATCACGGGTCGTGGCGGTATCGGGGAAAAAGAGCGTCAGCGACAATCCCTGGTCGACATGCCGGGTGGCGATGGCATAGGTGTCGATGATTTTCTCCGGACCGATTTCATAGGCGTCCTGATAAAATCGTTGATTGTCATTAGTCATGTATGGAGCAGGGTAGTAGACTCTTCCCAGCCGGCCTTCTTTACGGATTTCGATGCGAGAAACGATCGGGTGGATGCTGGCCGTAGCGTGGTTGATGTAAGAGATCGAACCCGTGGGCGGCACCGCCTGTAGGTTCTGATTGTAGAGACCGTAGCGCATTACCCGTCGTTTCAGCGCCAGCCACTCTTCCCGTAAGGGAAGCGCAATACCGGCGGCCATGAACAGTTCGCGCACGCGTTCCGTGGCCGGTTGCCACTCTTGCGACAGATAACGATCAAAGAACGCGCCGCTGGCGTACTGCGAATCGGCGAATCCGGCGAAGGTTTGGTTACGTTCTTGTGCCAACAGACTGGAGGTGAGTAAGGCGTGATAGGTCACGGCATAAAAATAGATGTTGGTAAAATCCAGCGCCTCTTCCGAACCGTACAGGATCCCTTCACGCGCCAGATAACCGTGCAGGTTCATTTGTCCCAGACCAATCGCGTGTGATTCCGCATTACCGGCGGCGATGGACGGCACCGCGTTAATATGGCTCATATCGGATACTGCCGTCAGCGCTCGTACGGCGATGGCCACTGAATGAGCCAGATTGCCGCCATCCATCACTTTGGCAATATTGAGAGAACCGAGGTTACAGGAAATGTCTTTTCCGACCAGACGATAACTCAAATCTTCCTGATATGCGCTGGCGCGGCTGACCTGCAGAATCTCCGAACACAGGTTGCTCATGGTGATGCGCCCGGCCACCGGGTTGTTGCCGTTCACGGTATCTTCGAACATCAGGTAGGGATAACCGGATTCAAACTGGAGCTCGGCCAGTGTCTGGAAAAACTGGCGAGCGTTAATGATGCATTTGCGTATTTCAGGGTGGTTGACCAGTTCGTCATATTTCTCGCTGACGCTGATTTCCGACAGCGGCATGCCGTATATCCGCTCAACGTCATAGGGGGAAAACAGATGCATGTCCTGATTATTGCGGGCCAGATGCAGCGTGATATCGGGTATAACCACCCCCAGCGACAGCGTTTTGATACGGATTTTTTCGTCGGCATTTTCCCGGCGCGTATCGAGAAAACGCAGGATATCCGGGTGATGGGCATGCAGATAAACCGCCCCAGCCCCCTGGCGAGCGCCGAGCTGGTTGGCGTAGGAAAACGCATCCTCCAGCATTTTCATGATAGGGATGACGCCGGATGACTGATTTTCGATACGTTTTATCGGTGCGCCGGTTTCGCGAATATTGGTCAGCATAAAGGCGACGCCGCCGCCGCGTTTGGACAATTGTAATGCGGAATTAACCGCCCGACCGATGGATTCCATGTTGTCTTCAATACGCAGCAGAAAGCAGGATACCAGTTCGCCGCGTTGCCGTTTGCCGCAATTGAGGAAGGTCGGCGTGGCGGGCTGGAAGCGGCCGCTCATCATTTCATCCACCAGTTGTTGTGCCAGTTGCGCATCGCCCTGCGCCAGCGTCAGCGCCACCATACACACTCGCTCGCCATAGTTTTCAAGGTATTGGCTACCGTCAAAGCTTTTCAGCGCATAGCTGGTGTAAAACTTGAAGGCTCCCAGAAAGCTTTGAAACGGGTAGCGATGTTCGGCTGCGCGCTGGAACACGTCGATGATGAAGTCTGGCCGGTAGCGCCCCAGTACTTCAGGTTCGTAATACCCTTCCTGTTGTAGCCAGCGCAGTTTTTCTTCCAAAGACGGGAAACGGCGGGTACGTGGTTGTACATGGTCGCGAAAGTAGCACTGAATAGCTTGATGATCGCGTTCAAACTGAATGCGGCCATCGGCATCATAGATATTCAGCATGGCGTTGAGCGCGTGGTAATCCAACTGGCTGGAAGGCGCTGCGGTCAGGAATTCTGCTGTAGCCAAAATTGGGTTACTCCTCTGCGTACGTTGTCGACATCTTCCGGAGTTCCGGACAACTCAAAGCGATAAAGGCAAGGAACCTGACATTTGGCGGCGATAATATCGCCGGCAATGGCGTAGGCTGCGCCAAAGTTACGGTTCCCGGCGGCGATGACGCCGCGCAGTAACGCGCGGTAAGACGATTGATTCAGCAAGTGGATGACCTGGCGGGGCACCGCTCCACGCGTGCTTCCTCCGCCGTAACTCGGAACAATCAAAATGTATGGATTGACGATATCCGGCATGATCTCCCCGTTTTGCAGCGGTATTCGCATCGCCGGCAGCCCCAGACGCCTGACGAACCGATGCGTATTTTCCGACTGGCTGGAGAAGTAGACGATCGGATTCATCATCGTGGTCTCAGGCGGTGACGGCACGCAGTAAGCGGAGTTTATCCGGTCGAAAACCGCACCAGTGCGTTTCACTGGTTTCTACCACCGGTAGCTGGCGGTAGCCGAGCGCCAGCACATGCGCTTGTGCCGGTTTATCGTCGGATATGTCGATCTTGTGGTAGGCGATGCCATAGCTATCCAATGTCCGGCAGGTTGCGTCGCATTGCGGGCAATCCTTTTTGCTATAGATGCTAATGCTCATGATTCGTGTTTACCTTTTGGCCGAAATGAGAACCTATGCACATGTGGCCGAACGGAGGCGCTGATGCACAGCCATATTGGCGGCGATTACGTTCCGTTTGCCTGATAATGAATACTAGATGTGGTGTTTATTAATATCAACCACGCAATATATAGTGTTTTGTTAGGCGATGGAGGCATTGGAAAGGAGAGAACCTGAGGGCCTGCACCCTCAGGGACGTGATCACACCGTTGCGATGTTTCTGCCGTAATAGATTTCCTGCATCTCGCGATACAGCAAGTTCGTGATGCGTTTACGTTCTTCGGGGCTAAGCTCTTCAGGACTGACGTTAAACAGGTAGTGCTTCAGGTCGAAATCCTTCAGCAACATTTTGGTGTGAAAAATATTTTCCTGGTAAACATTAACGTCCATTAGATGATAGAGCGATTTCATGTCGTCAGACATGAAGTTCTGAATAGAGTTGATTTTATGGTCGATGAAATGCTTGACGCCGTTAATGTCGCGGGTAAAACCGCGTACGCGGTAGTCAATGGTCACGATGTCTGATTCTAACTGATGAATCAGATAGTTGAGTGCCTTGAGCGGTGAAATGACGCCGCAGGTTGATACCTCGATATCGGCGCGAAAAGTACACAGACCGCCGCCGGGATGGCTTTCCGGATAGGTGTGCACGCAGATATGACTTTTATCAAGATGTGCGACAACGGAATTCGGCAGCGGGCCAGGGTGTTCGGAGGTATCCACATCACGGGGATCCATCGGCTCTTCGCTGACCAGAATAGTCACGCTGGCGCCTTGCGGCTCGTAATCCTGACGGGCAATGTTCAGAATATTGGCGCCAATGATGGAACAGGTTTCACTCAGGATTTCTGTCAAACGGTTCGCATTGTACTGCTCGTCAATGTACGCAATATAGCCATCGCGATCGGCAGGCGTTTTAGCGTAACAGATATCGTAGATACAAAAACTCAGGCTCTTGGTCAGATTGTTAAAGCCATGTAGTTTCAGCTTTTGCAATTTAATTCACCCCCTTATGGATGCCGGTGTTCAGCGGGTGGCTGACAGGGCATTCAGTAAATATTGTGGCAGGGCAAAGCTGCCGATGTGAATGGCCGGGTTGTAATAGCGGCATTCGATTTCCGCTGCATCAAACCGTTGCTGCAGACTATGTTGATCGGTAGCGCGCAATGCCGGGTTGTTACTGGCCCAGGCAAAAGTCATGATGCCGCCATAGTAGGTTGGAATGGCGGTCTGATAAAAACTGACGTCGCTGAAGTAGCGGCTCAATTTCTGATGACTGTTGACGGCCTCATCCTGTTGCAGGAAGCAGACGCCGTTTTGCGCCACAAAGACGCCCCCGTCGTTCAGGCAGCGTGCGCATCCCTGGTAAAAATCCGAGGTGAACAAACTTTCACCGGGTCCGATAGGGTCGGTACAGTCGGAAATGATGATATCGAACTTTTCCTGACAGGCGTTGACGAAGTTAACACCATCGTCAATCACCAGACGAAAACGCGGGTCATCGTAAGCGCCGGCGCTGTGATTCGGCAGATACTGGCGGCAGAACGACACGACGCCGGCGTCGATTTCCACCATGGTGATCTGTTCAATATTACGGTGACGACACACCTCGCGCAGCATACCGCCGTCGCCGCCGCCGATAATCAGCACGCGTTTGGCGTTGCCGTGGGCCAGCAGCGGGACATGGGTCATCATTTCGTGATAGATGAACTCGTCTCGTTCGGTGGTCTGTACTACGCCATCCAGTGCCATTACCCGGCCCAGCGCGGCGTTTTCGAAGATGATCAGATCCTGATGGTCGGTTTTTTCATGATAGAGCACCTTTTCTATAGAAAAATACTGACCAAAGTTGGCATGCAGGGTTTCATACCAAATTTCTTTCCGGGACATGTTAGGGCTTCCTCCGCGATAACAGCCATGAAAATTGGCGCGCTATGATAGCTAACTCTCATGGCGCTTGCACGGTCAAATTTCACGCAATACGGAGGATTTTAGGCTTTACTGTGTATTAGCGAGTAAACTGAGAGAGTTTCGTGCCAGAGACTGGCATTTTTTCGGCGTAGGAATAGCGATGCCGCTCAGATCACGATAGCTGGCTTCACCGAGCGCGATCATATCGAATTGGTTGTAGTTGCTGAGATCCCAGCGGTTTTGTTGGGCGAAAACCACCAGCGCACGGCGGATCTGATCGTTGGGGAGATCCTTGTAACCGCAGTTATTTTTCAAATAAACGAAAATCGCAGTCAGATCGGCGAGGTCTTCGGCCTCGAAATCATTCAATGCCTTACTGGCGGAGGAGAAGCCCAACAATGAGAACAGGAGCAGCACCAGCGCGGAATGTTTCATAATTCAACCTGTTTTACCTTTCATTAGATGACGTTATCACAGTTACTGGCCCGGATTTCAAGTTTTATTCGGCGCTGTGTGATAGACGCAGTCGGCGTAGGCTTGCGCCGGGCGGAGCAAACGGAGGGCGTATATGTACAATGGCGTAATTACCGGCCATTTATCGGCGATTGATGCCATGACGGCAGCGTCAGGCTTTGATATTAATAGTGCAGTTTAAATTTATCGCACCGATTTCTCATGACTTCAGGTATCTGGCGCATCAGTAGTGTGCTGTTGGCGGGAATTCTTTTGTTTCCGTTGGTGGCCATCGTCGGCATGGCGTTTTTCGCTCCCGGCAACGCGATATCAGCGTTATGGCATGCTCTGCCCGTTTATGGAATCAACACGCTGATGCTGGTGGCGGGCTGTGTGATTTTCAGTCTGCTGTTCGCGTTACCGCTGGCCTGGCTGATGTCGCACTACCGCTTTGCCGGGCAAGTGTGGTTACATCGGGCATTGCTGTTGCCGCTGGCGGTGCCGGGCTATCTGCTGGCGGCGGTATACGGCGACGCCCTGGGGTATGAAGGGCCGGTCAAACAAACGCTGTACGCCTTATCATTCACACCCCACATCGTGCCTCAGACATTCTGGCATCAGGTGGTGATGGTGATGTGTGCCAGCCTCTGTCTGGCGCTGGTACTGTTCCCCTACGTCTACCTGTTGGTACGGACTGCGTTGATGTCGCAATCGGCCAACTTACGTCAGGCCGCTTTGTTGATGAATCATACCCGCGCTCAGGTTTTCTGGCGTGTGGTGTTTCCTATGGCGCGTCCGGCGATTGCGCTTGGCATGGTGCTGATGGCATCGGAAGCGCTCGGCGATTACGGCATTTCCGCTTATTTCTCGTTGCAGACGATGACCACGACAGGGCTGGATTTATGGCGAGATAAGTCGCAGCACGGCACGGCGGCATTACTGATGTCGTTATTGCTGCCGTTGGTGCTCCTGATATGGTTTCAGGCGCGGCGTAGTCGTGCCCGTCAATTACGTTATCAGCAAATCGGCGGCGTGGGGACGAACAATTTACCGGTTTTACGCGGGTGGCGGTGCTTTCTGACGGTTCTGTTTGGCGTCGGGTTGGTCGTCGTTGCGTTTGTCGTACCGGTTGGCCGGCTGGTGTGCTGGGCATTGCTGTCTGACGCGCCGATCTGGAGCTTGCCATTCTTGCTGGCGTTTACCAGCAGCGTGATGGCGGCCGCCAGTGCAACGTTGCTGGTGATTGCGCTGGCGATGGTGTGTGTGTTTGATTTTCGGGCAACGGGTAACCCGGCGTACCGTAATCCGTTACGCTGGCTTAATATCAACCGGCTGTTGCCGTCCACCGCGTTAGGTATGGGGTTGTTGGTGCCGTTTTTGGCTGTGGATGCCTGGCGCGCCTCGGCGGGTGGGGTGGTGGATGACCCTTGGGCTGGGTCGGTACTGGTGCTGATTCTGGCTTATTGCATGCGCTTTAGCGGCTTGTTGATTGACCGGATGCAAATTCGTATTTCCCGTCTGCCGGGATCCATGAATCATGTCAGCCAGTCGCTGGGGTATACGCCCGTTCAGCGAGTGCTATGGGTTTATTTACCGCAGTTACGGCACTGCCTGATTGTCGGTGTGCTGCTGGTGTTTACCGAAAGTTTGCGTGAACTGAATGCATCACTGCTATTGCAACCGTTTGAGGTAGAAACGATGGCGACCTACGTTTTCCGCTTCATAATGGATGAGCGCTTGCCGTTGGTGGCGACTCCCGCGCTGATGCTGGTGGGCGTGGGGATGATCCCGTTGTTTGGGATAACCCGATTGATGAGAATGGAAGGATAGGTAAGTGATGGAGACCCCGGAGATTCTGGCGATAACTTCGCTCAGTTGTGGTTATCCGCAACGTTCCGTGCTGGAGAATGTGAGTTTCTCGGTGCATGAAGGGGAGATGGTTTGCCTGTTGGGGGCCAGCGGCGACGGCAAAACCACGTTGCTGAAATCAATAGCGGGTCTATTGCCGCAAGAGCAAGGCCGAATCGTCATTGCCGGCCAGCCGTTGGCACCTCAAACACCAGATGGTGAGATGCCGTCATACGCGATAGGCATGGTGTTTCAGGATGATGCCCTGTTTCCCCACCTGACGGTCATGGAGAATATTACCTTCGGGCTACGCGGCAAGTCATCCGAAGAGGTCAGCACTCTGGCGATGGACGTCGTGGGGGTGATGCAACTGGAAACGTTTACCCGTTGTTATCCTCACGAACTTTCCCGCGTACAGTACCAGCGTGCGGCTATTGCGCGTGCGCTGGCGTGTCAGCCAAAACTGTTGCTGTTGGATGAGCCGTTTTCTGCCGTTGATAGCCAAATCCGGTATCAATTGATCAGCGAGTTGCGCCAAATTCTGCGGCATCGCCGGATTGCCACGCTATTTGCGACTTCTGATCGGGAAGATGCATTTGCTTTCGCCGATCACCTGATTCTGATCCATGAGGGCAGTATTGTGCAGCAGGGCTTTTCCGCTGACCTTTACTACCGGCCGGTCAACCGGTATGTGGCCAGTTTTATGGGGAATACCAATTACCTGCCGGTAAAAATCAACGGCGACAGGCAATGGCAGAGTTTTCTCGGCGAGCATCAGGCGACGAGGGCGCTGAAACTGCCGCATGGTGCGCAGTACGACTGGTTGATTCGCCCGCAAGAAATTGCGCTGGCGTTGGATGAAGATGGTCCGGGCATCATTGAAGATCGGCTATTTATGGGGAACAGTAATTTTTATCGTATCCGGGTCAATGAGTTGGAGATTCAGGTGCAAAGCGGCAACTGGTTCGAGCCGGGGCAACCGGTTAGGCTCAGTATTCGCATCGATCAACCGGTTCTTTTTCCGCCGGAGACGGCGATAAGCTCACAGGACTAGCGGGCGTCAGGCCCGCCTCGTCGGTAAGTGCATGGGGGCGCCTGCAACTGCCTGGTTAAATACAGGCGCTCGCCATTCGGCGCTTTTCTTCATTCCCATGCGGTGCCGTTTATCTTGGTCATTTCGTTGCGATATGACGTCATCACGTTATTGAGCGGCATTCGGTGCCAGGGGGTCGCGCTGCGGCATCGGGGGCATTTCGCGCACGCTGATGCTGACTTCATAGGTTTTGCCGTTACCTTGCGGCACATTGGCGACCAGTTTGTTGATTGCCTGCACCGGATCGGTCGACTGCAACGAGGCCTGATACAGCGCAGGGATCGGCGGCGGGAATCCGGGCGGCGGCGGGAGGATGCCTGGTTTACCCAACATCGGAGGCTCAACACCTTCAGGGTGTGCGGAGGCCACGGATAGGGTGGAGATTAGCGAAATACCGGTGATGAGCGCCGCGGTACGGCAAATTTTCGATAGTGTTGTCATGTTGCACCTCTCAATCGGTTGGTCATGGCATATAAAAAACCTTGTACCGGAGAGGTGCAACGCGTTTTACCCTCTTTTATGTGTCGATAACGAAATCCTGACTCTCTTGCGGATACGCTGATATTTTCACCACAATCGATATACCGTTATGCGCTCAGCGCTTCAGCGCAAGAAAATCGGCAGCCAAAATATGCCAGGCGCTGGGGTGTGCCTCAAAACCGATCCGGGGGTAGTAATCCACCGCCAGAGGCGCGGCAATCAGGATCAGCCGACAGTGCGGTTTAAGCTGTTGGGCGGTGTGTGCAATAAGCTGGCGACCGATGCCTCCATGCTGGCAGTTTTCATCCACCGCCAGATCGGACAGATAGCAGCAATAGTGGTAATCCGTCACGCTACGAGCAATTCCCACTAATTCATCGCCACGCCACGCCGTGACCAGCAGATCCGCCTCTGTCAGCATGCCTGCGAGGGTATCGCGCTGCTCCAGCGGCCGTCTCGGGCCTAATGACGTTCGGCTAAGCAGATGAATAAATTGATCGACATTGATGGGGTCATTCACTTTGTAAGTGATGGGATGGTCAACCGCTGAAGACGATAACGAGGTCATGTTCTCTCCGTGAAACAAGGCTTTCTGTTATACTGCGCGCCGCGGTACATAGCGGCACGGCATGGCTGTGTAGTCGCTTCGGAGTATGGCCGCCGCGGCCGATACTGGATATCTTTTTTCTGTGAGTCGTCAGTATGATGAAACATACGGTGGAAGTCATGATCTCTGAACAGGAGGTCAAGGTGAGGGTAACTGAGCTGGGGCGCCAGATTAGCGAACATTACCGCAATAGCGGCAGCGACATGGTGCTGGTTGGGTTACTGCGTGGATCTTTTGTGTTTATGGCCGACCTGTGCCGTGCCATTGACCATTCTCACGAAGTCGACTTTATGACCGCATCCAGCTACGGCAGTGGTACGAGTTCGACCCGGGATGTGAAAATCCTCAAAGATCTGGATGAGGATATCCGCGGCAAAGATGTGCTGATTGTTGAAGATATTATTGATTCCGGCAATACACTCAGCAAAGTACGGGAAATTCTGCAACTGCGTGCGCCCAAATCGCTGGCGATCTGCACACTGCTGGATAAGCCGTCACGCCGTGAAGTTCAGGTTCCGGTGGAATGGGTCGGATTTTCCATCCCTGATGAGTTTGTGGTGGGGTATGGCATTGACTATGCCCAGCACTATCGTCATTTGCCGTTTATCGGCAAGGTTATCCCGCTCTAATGCCCGGCATCGCGCCCATGACGGCATAGGCGCGAATACCCGTCATACTTCAAGTGGCAGGAAGACGTGTAGTCAACGCACCTGCAACGCGAAGTCTATGACGGGAATAACAGGGAACGCTCAGTGCTTAAAACAGCGCGGAGATAGCGCGGCGATAGCGCTGTTCCAGCGTTTCGCGGCTGATAGCAGTGACTTCCAGATCGCGCAGTCGTCCATCCTGAATTCCGTAGACCCAACCATGAATGGTTACTTTCTGACCGCGTTTCCAGGCTGACTGCACGATGGTGGAGTGGCCCAGGTTGTACACCTGTTCTACCACATTAATTTCACACAGCTTGTCAAATCGCTGTTCGGGTGGCAATTCTCCCAACAATGAGCTGTGCTTATACCACAGGTCACGAATGTGGAGCAGCCAGTTGTTGATCAACCCCAGTTCCGGGTTTTCGACCGCAGCCTGCACGCCGCCGCAGCCATAGTGGCCGCAAATAATAATGTGCTCCACCTCCAGGACCTCAACGGCATACTGTACGACGGATAAACAGTTAAGATCGGTGTGGATAACCAGGTTGGCTACATTGCGGTGAACGAACAGTTCGCCGGGTTCAAGACTGGTCAGGCTTTCTGCGGGAACCCGGCTGTCTGAGCAGCCGATCCACAGAAAACGAGGGCGTTGGGCCAGCGCCAGCCGTTCAAAGTAATCCGGGTCTTCTTTCACTATCGTTTCAGACCATTGCTGGTTATTGGCAATAAGCGTTTCTATTGTTTTCATGAAAGTGAATGACCTGTAACGACAAAAGGACAGTGCAGGGTAATATAGAGCAATCATAGGGGTTTTGAAATCGAAAACTGGGTCCGACCAGGGCCCGCTTAACTGATAATAAGGCACGCTTTCAGCTATGACATATGCACTAGAATTGGCAAATGTAACTAAGACGTACCCAGGCGGCGTTCGCGCGTTGCGCGGTATTGATCTGTGCGTTGAAGCCGGAGATTTCTACGCCTTGCTGGGGCCGAACGGCGCTGGCAAGTCCACGACTATCGGCATCATTAGTTCGCTGGTCAACAAAACCGACGGCAGGATTCAGGTCTTCGGCTACGACCTGGACCGGGATATTGTGAACGCCAAACGACAACTGGGATTGGTTCCGCAGGAGTTCAATTTCAATCCGTTCGAGACGGTAATGCAAATTGTGGTCAGTCAGGCCGGTTACTACGGCGTGCCGCGGCCTGAGGCGGTGCAACGCGCCGAGAAATACCTCAACCAGCTTGACCTGTGGGGCAAACGCAACGATCGCGCCCGGATGTTGTCCGGGGGGATGAAGCGTCGGCTCATGATCGCCCGGGCATTGATGCATGAGCCCAGGCTGCTGATTCTTGATGAGCCGACCGCCGGCGTGGACATTGAATTACGGCGCTCAATGTGGGGGTTCCTCAAAGAGCTCAACGCGCAGGGGACAACCATCATTCTGACCACCCACTATCTGGAAGAAGCGGAAATGCTGTGCCGTAATATCGGCATCATCCAGGCCGGGCAACTGGTGGAAAATACCTCAATGAAGGCGCTGCTGGCCAAGTTGCAATCGGAAACCTTTATTTTCGATCTGGCGGCGAAAAGTGCCTTGCCGAGGCTCGAAGGCTATCAACACCGCCTGGTGGATACCTCCACGCTGGAGGTGGATGTCAAAAGGGAGCAGGGCTTGAACGGTATTTTCAGCCAGCTCAGCGCACAGGGGATTCAGGTTCTCAGTATGCGCAACAAGGCCAATCGCCTGGAGGAACTGTTTGTGACTCTGCTCAATAACAACGGAGATAAAGCATGATGGGGTTATATTGGGTGGCGTTGCAGAGCATCTGGATCAAAGAGGTCAACCGCTTCGCCCGGATCTGGATTCAGACGCTGGTGCCGCCGGTGATCACCATGTCGTTGTATTTCATTATTTTCGGCAATCTGATCGGCAATCGAATCGGTGAAATGGGCGGTTTCAGCTACATGCAGTTCATCGTGCCGGGATTAATCATGATGTCGGTGATTACTAATGCCTACGCGAATGTCGCTTCATCATTTTTCAGCGCGAAATTTCAGCGCAATATTGAAGAGCTGCTGGTAGCACCGGTGCCGACGCATATTATTATCGCCGGTTATGTCGGCGGCGGTGTGGCGCGGGGGATTTGCGTCGGCGTGCTGGTAACGGCGGTGTCGCTGTTTTTTGTGCCGTTGCAGGTTCATGCGTGGTGGATGGTGGTGGTGACCTTGTTGCTGACCGCGATGTTGTTTTCGCTGGCCGGGTTGATCAACGCCGTATTTGCTAAAACCTTTGACGATATCAGCCTGATTCCTACCTTCGTGCTGACGCCGTTGACCTATCTTGGCGGCGTGTTCTATTCGTTGTCGTTGTTATCGCCATTCTGGCAGACGGTGTCCAAACTTAACCCGATCGTTTATATGATCAGCGGTTTCCGTTTTGGTTTTCTGGGTATTCATGACGTGCCGTTGCCATTGACGCTGATGGTGTTGCTGGCGTTTATCGTGGTGTTCTATGGATTGAGCTGGTGGCTGATTGAGCGGGGCCGCGGGTTACGCAGTTAATCGGTTTTGTCGGACATGAAGCGGGATGGCGTGTGCCGTCCCGCTTTTTTTATCGGCGCAATACGTCAGGCTATCTGTACGGGGATGGCCCTGGCGGTACGTTGCAGTTCGTTGTTGTCGCCGAAATACGCGACTTTGGGGTGGTGCGTACGCGCCTGTTCATCCGACATCTGCACATAGGAGCAGATAATCAGTTTATCGCCGACGCAAGCGCAGCGTGCCGCGGCGCCATTGACGGAAATAATGCGGGAACCGCGTTCTGCGGCGATGGCGTAAGTGGAAAAACGGTGACCGTTATCCACGTTGTAGATGTCGATCGCTTCGTATTCGAGAATACCGGCGGCATCCATAAAATCCTGATCGATGGCGCAGGACCCTTCATAATGTAAATCTGCCTGGGTTACTTTGACCCGGTGCAGCTTACCTTGCAGCATGGTTCGAATCATCGGTCTGTCACTCTGGTTGGAAAAATCAGATAGTCAAATCTACCTGTTGGTTATCAATCAGACGCGCCTTACCCAGCCAGGCCGCCATCAGTACCACGGCACGGGTACTGTCGATGGTGAGCGGCTGCAATGTTGCGGCGTCGCGGATAAACAGCTCGTCGGGGGTGAATCCGGCGTTGCGTAGTGCGTCTGACGCACTGGCGAGCATATCATCAATCTGACGATCGCCGTTGGATAATTGCTCCACCACCTCGTTCATGATGCGGCGAAGTTGCGGCGCTTGCTGGCGCTCTTCCGCGGTGAGGTAGCCGTTACGCGAGCTGAGCGCCAGGCCGTCTTTGGCGCGCACGGTAGGCACGCCGACGATGCTGATGTCGTAGTCCATGTCGGCCACCATCTGACGGATCAACGCCAGTTGCTGGTAATCTTTTTCACCAAAGCAGGCCACATCCGGTTGCACCAGATTGAACAGCTTGCTGACGACGGTGGCAACGCCGCGAAAATGCCCCGGACGACTCGCGCCTTCCAGCATCTGCGACAGTCCCGGTACTTCTACAAACGTCTGCTGTTGCAGGCCGTTAGGGTAGAGTGTGTCCGGTGCGGGGGAAAATACCAGGTCAACCCCGCGGCGCGTCAGTTTTTCGCAGTCTTCCTGCAGGGTGCGGGGGTAGCGGGCCAGATCGTCCGCTCGCTCGAACTGCAACGGATTGACAAAAATACTGACTACCACGATGTCGGCTCTGGCGCGGGCTTCATCCACCAGCGTCAGGTGGCCGTCGTGCAGATTGCCCATGGTAGGCACCAGCGCGATGCGTTTTCCATCCTGACGCCAGCGGCGGAGTTCACGGCGCAGCAGCACCGGCGTTTCAATAATCAACACACGCTTGCTCCTGTGTTAAACAAAACTGTATTTTTCGTCGGGAAAGGTTCCCTGTTCGACTTCCTGCACGTACAGGCGAACCGCCGCCCGGATATCCGCGGCTTCCGCCATGAAATTGCGGGCGAACTTCGGCGTATGGCCGCCGGTCACGCCGAGCGCGTCGTGCATCACCAGAATCTGGCCGTCGGTGACATTACCTGCACCGATACCGATAACCGGAATACTGAGCGCTTCAGTAACTCGCTGCGCCAGCGATACCGGTACACACTCCAGCACCAGTAGCTGCGCTCCGGCCTGCTCCAGCGCCAGCGCGTCTTCCAGCAGTTGGCTGGCGGCGGCTTCATCGCGTCCCTGGACTTTATAACCACCAAAGATATTCACCGACTGCGGGGTCAACCCCAGATGTCCGCACACGGGAACGGCACGTTCAGTCAACATGCGGACCGTCGGCACCAGCCAACTACCACCTTCGATTTTGACCATATTGGCGCCGGCGCGCATCAACGCGGCGGCTTGCTGGCAGGCTTGCTCCGGCGTGGCGGCGCCCATAAAGGGCAGGTCGGATAACAGCAAACAATGTGGCGCACCACGGCGGACGCAGCGGGTGTGATAAACCATATCGTCAATGGTGACGGGCAGGGTCGAATCGTGGCCCTGCACGGGCATACCGAGAGAGTCCCCCACCAGCATGACGCGAATGCCCTGCTCGTAAAATAGCTGGGCGAAGCTAGCGTCATAAGCCGTCAAGGTGGCGAACTTCTTCTGCTCCTGTTTCCACTGGCGCAGGTGGGAAATCGTTGTCGCTTTCATGGCAACCTTCCTGAGTCAACTCAAGGGCAGTTCAAGGGGGAATCATTCTAATGGATGGCAGGCATCAGGAACAGCGATCTATTTCTATTTGTAAAACAAGTGATTGGTATGAATCCCATATCAGCCGCGCATCGTGCGCGGCGGGAGGAGGGGAAGCACAATGGGCGGCGGTTATCGCTCGTCCCACCGTGTCAGGCCGTTGCGTGGCACCTGTTGTAACCGTGTCGCCAGTGCTTCTCCGTCAGGAAACACCAGCTCCATCGCCAGTTCCGCCAGCGGATAGAGCATAAACTCGCGGTTTTTCATGTCGTAGTGCGGCACGGTGAGCCGCTCGGTATGCAGCGTCATGTCGCCAAACAACAGGATATCCAGGTCGAGGGTACGTGGTCCCCAGCGGTTTTCTTTACGCACCCGCCCTTGTTCCAACTCAATGCGTTGGGTGTTGTCCAACAACGCTTCGGGTGATAACCCGGTCTGTAATTCGGCGACGGCGTTGAGATAATCAGGCTGATCCTGCGGGCCAAGCGGGCGGCTGCGGTAGAAAGACGAGCAGCGCACCAGCCGGGTATCGTCAATCGCATCCAGCGCGTTAAGCGCTGCGCGTACCTGCTGCAATGGCTCGGACAGATTACTGCCCAAGGCCAGGTACACGCAGATCATCGGATATTATCCCGGTGAACCGGTCGCTTACGCGGACGGCGCGAGCGGCGATGCGGCGTTGGGCCGTCATCCAGTGTGTTCAGCATGACCTGCTGGCGCGGCGGCGCGGCGACCTGAAATTCGCCCCACCATTGCGCCAGACGTTGCAGTTCCTGATGGTTTTCGGTTTCGGCTCGCAGGCAGAGCAAGTCATAAGCGGCCCGGAATTTCGGGTGTTCCATCAGCTTAAAGGCGCGTTTGCCCTGACGACGCGACAACCGTAGCTGCAATTGCCAGATATCGCGGACAAGCGATGTGATGCGTTTAGGAATCGCCAGCGAGCGACACTGTTCGTCCAGTATGTCGTTCATGGCTAACGCAAACGCTTCGAAGTAGGCAAGCCCACTCTCTTGCGTCAGTTTCTGAGCGTGTTCCACCAACGGATACCACAGCATGGCGGAGAACAGAAACGCCGGGTTAACCCGCATGTCGTTCTGGATGCGTTGATCGGTATTTTTCAACACCTGCACGATCATCCGCTCCATCGTGCTTTCGCCGTTAGCGGTGAAGTAGCGACTGATCAGCGGGAACAACGGCTGAAATAGTTGGTATTCACACAGCAATCGGTAGGTGGGGTAACCGTAACCCGCTTGCAGCAGCTTCAGCGATTCTTCAAACAACCGCGCCGGCGGAATGTCGTGCAACAGCGAGGCCAGACGGGGAATCGGTTCGGCGGTGTCCTGACTGATTTGCATACCGAGTTTGGCGGCGAATCGTACCGCGCGCAGCATACGTACCGGGTCTTCACGGTAACGGGTTTCCGGTTCGCCAATCAGGCGAATCATTCCCTGACGTAAGTCATTGAGTCCGTTGGTGTAGTCACGAACGGTAAAGTCGGCAATATTGTAATAGAGGCTATTGATGGTGAAGTCGCGCCGCTGGGCATCTTCCTCAATGGTGCCGAAAATATTGTCGCGCAGCAGCATGCCATTGTGACCTTGCTGTGCCGCGTTTTTGGTTTCCTGCTCCTGATGTTGCTCATGGTGGCCGCGGAATGTGGCGACTTCAATCACCTCAGGGCCGAACATCACGTGCGCCAGGCGGAAACGACGGCCCACCAGCCGACAATTGCGGAACAACTTGCGAACCTGCTCCGGCGTGGCGTTGGTGGTAATATCGAAGTCTTTGGGCTTTTTGCCCAACAGCAGGTCACGGACGCCACCGCCTACCAGATACGCCTCATAGCCCGCTTTGCTCAGGCGATACAGTACTTTCAGCGCATTCTCACTAATGTCGCTGCGTGAAATAGCATGCTGGTCACGGGGAATGACCGTCATTGCCTGCGACGGAAGGTCCGCACTGGCTGGCTCATGCTCACGATTCAGTACCTTGCGGCAAAAATTAGCTACCCGGGTAAAGATAATACACCTCGATAATCATTGAAAAATTAGCGATACGACAAAAAATAGCGGCTAATCATAGCTCACCCTCAGCCCTTTGAGAATGCTGATGTTATTTCCGGCGATGTAAGGGCTGCCTCGATGGGAACTGTTGACAGCGACCAGTGCGCTATCGCCCACGCGAGCAACGCGTCCCGATCAAGGTCCCGCCAGTGCGCCGGCAGGGGCTGGCGTAAAAACGTCAGCGCCAGCGCCAGAACCGCTCGTGGATCGCCCCCAGGCAACGCCGGCGCGTGATTCTGCTTCGATAGCTTATTGCCGTCGGTGTTGAGCGCCAACGGCAGATGTATATAGGTTGGCGCAGGATAATTCAGTTGTTGGTACAGGGATAGCTGGCGCACTGTGGGTTCGATTAAATCCGCGCCGCGTACGATGTCGGTCACCCCTTGTTCGTGGTCGTCCACGACCACCGCCAGATTGTAGGCAAACAACCCATCGCGGCGATGGATAATAAAGTCTTCTCGCGCCAGCATCGGGTCGGCATCGATCTGCCCACGCAAGCGATCGTGAAAGTGCAGGACGGGGTGAGTCTGGCGCAGGCGCAGTGCCGCATTGTCCGGCGGCAAGCCGCGATTGCGGCAGTGTCCGTCGTAGTGTCCACCAATTTGCTGAATGCGCTGGCGGGTACAGGTGCAGTAATAGCATTTCCCCTGACGCTGCAATTCATCCAGTACCGAGAGGTACAGATCGTGGCGGCGTGACTGATACGCTACGTCGCCGTCCCAGAACAGCCCATACTGTTCCAGTTGGCGGAGAATACGGGAGGCGGCGCCGGGCACTTCGCGCGGTGGGTCGATATCCTCAATGCGTACCAGCCAGCGTCCATGACGGGAACGGGCTTGCAGGTAACTGCCCAATGCCGCTATCAAAGAACCAAAATGGAGATCGCCGGAAGGGGATGGCGCAAAACGGCCGATATAAGAGTGTGATTCAGACATACGGCGGTATCGTGCCGGTTAGCATTAATAATGACGAGTCATAACAGGTAAAGATCCGGCGGTAGGGCGGTATGCTTTCCCGCCGGACGATATCACCCGGCCATCTGCTTTTCGCGGATTTCGGCCAGTGTCTTGCAGTCAATGCACAAATCGGCGGTGGGGCGTGCTTCCAGTCGACGGATGCCGATTTCCACGCCGCAGGACTCACAATAGCCAAAGTCCTCGTCTTCGATTTTCTGCAGTGTTTTGGCGATTTTCTTGATCAGCTTACGTTCGCGATCACGGTTGCGCAGCTCAAGGCTAAACTCTTCTTCCTGAGCGGCACGGTCTACCGGATCGGGAAAGTTGGCCGCTTCATCCTGCATGTGCGATACGGTTCTATCGACTTCATCCCTGAGTTGATTGCGCCATGCTTCAAGAATACGCCTGAAGTGAGCCAGCTGAGCGTCGTTCATGTATTCTTCGCCCGGCTTCTCCTGGTACGGCTCCACTCCGGCAATTGCGAGAATGCTCAGAGAGGATGTCTTACGGTTTTGCCCTTCTTGCATGTTGCTTCTCCTACATAACACGACACGCAGTATCGACCCCCCGGGGGGGGGAAAACAGGCCGCTATAAATAACAGATGGTGGTTAGGTTGGCAATGGTTCCCGACACTGGCCTGACAAAGTGTGAGGAACGGCATAATCCCACCAGATAATACATAACGCGTGGCAGAATTAGCTCGCTGTCGTCACGTTATTGAACGGTAACGGTTCTTCTAGCGTCATGCTATCCGGACAGATATGGGCACCGTAACACAGAATTTCAACCCCCTGCTGCCGGCAGAGTTGTAATAATTCGGCGTAATGTCGGTCAATGTGTTGCGCCGCTGAAATCTGACGGATGCCGGAATGCAGCACGGCGAAACACAATACGGCGCGACAACCCTGTGCCGCCATCTGTTGCAGTTCCCGCAAATGCTTCTGTCCCCTGAGCGTCACCGCATCGGGAAAGTAACCACATCCATGTTGCAATAATGTGACTGATTTAACTTCAATATAGCAGTCGGCGCGTCCGTCTGCCTGTAATAACAGATCTATCCTGCTGTTTTCCGAACCATAGCGCACTTCGGTGCGGATGGTGGTGTAACCTGATAAATCGGTCAGTCGTCCTGCGTGCAGCGCCTCAAGCACCAGTTGATTGGCGCGCAAGGTATTGACGCCAATCCAGTGGCCTTGTGGCGTCTGCGTCAGTTCCCAGGTGTGAGGATACTTGCGCTTCGGGTTATCCGACGTGGAGTACCAGACGGTATCGCCGGGTGAACCGCAGCCGGTCATGGCGCCGGTATTGGGGCAATGCAGCGTCAGCGGTTGGCCGTCAGGGGTAACGACGTCCGCCAGAAATCGTTTGTAACGTTTGAGTAGCGTGGCGGGTCGCAGGTGCGGGGAAAATTGCATGAATGCTGTCTCTCAGGGTGTCGGCAACGGCCAGTGGGCGATAGGCTGATAATGGGTTCGGCCTGCTTCGGTGCGCGATTCATACAGAAAAAATTGCTCGATGCACACCGTCCAGTTGAACGTGGCGGCGGGCAGCGGCACCGGGCGGGTAGCGCCGCGCAGTAGCGTGATGTGCGGGTGGAAAGGCTGAGGCGGCTGGTAGCAACCGTTGCGCGCCGCCTGCGAACGCAACATATCAGCCAGTTGCAATAAGCCGCGCGGCGCCTGGCGGCAACCGAGCCATACCACGCCGGGGCGCGGCCAGTGGCCGGCATCGTTCAGATTCAGGGTGAACGCCGACTGACGGATACGCCCGGCCAGCGCGGTTAACGCCTGCATTTTGGCATCACTGATCTCGCCGAGGAAAGCCAGCGTCAAATGCAGGTTGGCCGCCGCTACCGGACGCCCGGCTTCCGGGGAGAATTGCGCGGCGCGCCAGTGTACGATCTGCCGGCCGATATCATCGGGCAGCGACAGGGCGAAAAACAGGCGGCGGGTCGGGGTCATGGCAATCTCTCCGTTCTGCGGGGTTCCGATGCTACAATGCCCGGCGAATAAAGTTAAGGCGACGTTCTGCATCAGGTGTGGGGCGGAGTCTTCCCTTTCTTTATTCTTAAGCGTTTTTTTGAGCGTTATTGTTTGAACGTTACTGTTTGAACGTTATTGTTGGCGGGCGATTTTTTTTGCAAATAATAAATGATTGTTGCGCCCGTGAATTTAGCCGCATGATCACGGAGTTTTATGTGAATCTACCTCCCGTCAGCGCCGTCGTGGATGACGTTATTCAGGCGTTGCATACCGCGCCGCAGGTGTTGCTGCATGCCCCGACCGGCGCAGGGAAATCCACCTGGTTGCCGTTACAACTGTTGCAGCGCGGCGTGGAGCCCGGCCGCATTATTATGCTGGAGCCGCGTCGGCTGGCGGCCAAAAACGTAGCCTTCCGGCTGGCGGAGTGGCTGGGCGAAACGCCGGGGCAGACCATCGGTTATCGCATGCGTTCGGAAAGCCGGGTCAGTAGCCACACCCGACTGGAAGTGGTGACGGAAGGCATTCTGACCCGCATGGTGCAACAGGATCCGGCGCTGGATGGCGTCTCGCTGGTGATTCTGGATGAATTTCACGAGCGCAGTTTGCAGGCCGATTTGGCGCTGGCGCTGCTGCTGGATGTCCAGCAAGGGCTGCGTGATGACCTGAAACTGTTGATCATGTCCGCCACGCTGGATAATTCCCGCCTGACTTCCTTATTACCCCAATCGCTTAGCGTGTCGTCGCAAGGTCGTTCCTGGCCGGTGGAACGGCATTATCAACCCATGGGTTCCCAGGATCGCCTCGAGGAGGCGACGGCCAGGCTCATTTACCGTTTATTACAGGACGAATCGGGGTCATTGTTGGTGTTTTTGCCGGGTGTGGCGGAAATCAAACGATTGCAGACGCTGCTGGAAAACGCGGTCTCAAGCTCGGTGGATGTCTGTCCGCTGTATGGCGCGTTGACGCTGGCGGAGCAGCAGAAAGCGATTCTTCCTGCCGCTGCCGGACGGCGTAAAGTGGTGCTGGCGACCAATATTGCCGAAACCAGCCTGACCATTGAGGGGATTCGGGTGGTGGTGGACGGTGGTCTGGAGCGCGTGGCGCTGTTTGATGTCAAAACCGGGTTGACGCGGCTGGCGACCCAGCGTATCAGCCAGGCCTCAATGGTGCAGCGTGCCGGTCGTGCCGGGCGGCTGGAGCCGGGCGTGTGCTGGCATCTGTTCACCCGCGAGCAGGCGGAACGTGCGGCGGCGCAAAGCGAACCGGAAATCCTGCACAGCGACCTGTCCGGCTTGTGGCTGGATTTGCTGCAATGGGGCTGCCATGATGTCGCGTCGCTCTGTTGGTTGGACAAGCCGCCTCAGCCGGCGTTGTTGGCGGCGGATCGTTTGCTGGCGCAACTGGGCATGTGCGATGCGCAGCAACGGCTGACGGCGGATGGGCGTAAAATGGCGGCGTTGGGGTGCGATCCGCGCCTGGCGGCGATGTTGCATGCCGCCGGGCAAGATGAAGACGCGTTGGCGACGGCGGCGTTGCTGGCCGCCATTATTGAAGAACCACCGCGCGCCGGGTCGCCGAATCTATCCGATGCGTTGCATCGCCCCGCCGGCCACTGGCAACGCCGGGCGCAACAGCTGGCGCGCCGCGCCGGCAAGGCGTCGGGTTCGGTGAATGAAAGTCTGGCGGGCTGGTTGCTATCGATGGGATTTGCGGATCGCATTGCGCGGCGGCGTGGTCAGGACGGGCGCTATCAACTGGCGAATGGTTCGGGCGCCAGCCTGCCGCCGGAAGAGGCGTTGTCGGCGTCGGAATGGCTGCTGGCTCCGGTTTTGATGCAAAATACCCACAGTGCCGATGCGCGTATCTTACTGGCACAATCGGTGGATATCGACCGGCTGACGCGGCAGCGTCCGGAACTGGTAACCGAACAGAATCTGATGCACTGGGACGAAGAAAAAGGTACGCTGCGCGCCAGTTTGAGAACGCAAATTGGCAGTCTGACGCTATCGTCCCGGCCATTAGCCAAACCGTCGGATGAGGCGTTGCAGCAGGCGATGCTCAACTGGCTGCGGGAGCAAGGTCTGTCGGTGTTGAACTGGGACGAACCGGCGCAGCAACTGCGCCAGCGGTTACTGTGCGCCCGGCAGTGGCTGCCGGAGGTCGCGTGGCCGGCCGTTGACGACGATTCCCTACTGGCGTCGCTGGAACTGTGGTTGTTGCCGTCGCTGAGCGGCGTACGGGATCGTCGTACCCTTAATCAGGTCAACCTGAGCGAGGCGCTGTGGCGGTTGCTTGACTGGTCGCAGCGTCAGCGACTGGAGAGCGCCTTGCCCAGCCATTACACCGCACCGGGCGGTAGCCGTTTGCCGATCCGCTATGAGGCGGAGCTGCCGCCGGTGTTGGCGGTGCGGTTGCAGGAAATGTTCGGCGAGCAGGCCAGCCCGCTGCTGGCTGAAGGACGCGTGGCGCTGGTACTTGAATTGCTCTCCCCCGCGATGCGACCCTTGCAGATCACCCGCGATCTGGCGGCGTTCTGGAACGGCGCTTACCGCGAGGTGCAGAAAGAAATGAAAGGGCGCTATCCCAAACATGTCTGGCCGGACGATCCGGCGAATACGGCGCCAACCCGGCGCACCAGAAAATACCAGAACACATAATTTCAGATGTTTCCCCCTTCCTTGCGCAGCGTGGGAGACACAGAGTAGACGGCCTTGGTGGGTAACCCTGTGCCGTCAGTAACCTGATGGAGATGTCACTGTAATGTCTCGGGATGACCGCGAACCTATCGGGCGCAAACGTAGTGCGTCACGACACACTCCCCCTCGCAGGCAAGCGACGCGCCGTCGCAGGGATGATGACTACGACGACGATTATGAAGACGAGTACGAAGACGACTATGACGATGATGAGGATGACGAGGAAGAAGTCATGAGCAAGCGGCCGCGTAAAAAGCGTCGCTGGCTGGGGTGGCTTATCCGGCTGTTCCTGATTTTTGTGGTGGTGATGTCGGTTTACGGCATTTACCTCGACGGAGAAATTCGCAGTCGCATCGACGGTAAAGTATGGCAGTTGCCGGCGGCGGTGTATGGCCGGATGGTCAACCTCGAACCGGGTATGGCCTACAGCAAAAAAGAGATGGCTAACCTGCTCGAAGGTATGCAATACCGTGAAGTCAGCCGTATTACGCGGCCGGGCGAATTTACGGTGCAAGCCAACAGCATTGAAATTCTGCGCCGTCCTTTTGATTTCCCCGACGGCAAGGAAGGCCAGATCCACGCCAGGATGATCTTCAGTAACGACCGGTTGTCGCAGATCCAGAACATGGACAATCAGCGCAACTTCGGTTTCTTCCGGCTCGATCCGAAACTGATCACCATGTTGCAGTCGCCGAACGGCGAGCAGCGGCTATTTGTACAGCGTTCCGGTTTCCCTGATCTGCTGGTGCAAACGCTGATCGCCACCGAAGACCGCCATTTTTATGAGCATGACGGCATCAGTTTCTACTCTATCGGCCGTGCGTTGATCGCCAACCTGACGGCGGGCCGGGCGGTGCAGGGCGGCAGTACGCTGACCCAGCAGTTGGTGAAAAACCTGTTTCTGACCAACGAACGTTCGTTGTGGCGTAAAGCCAACGAAGCTTACATGGCGTTGATCATGGATTACCGCTACAGCAAGGATCGCATTCTGGAGCTGTATCTGAACGAGGTGTATCTCGGCCAGAGCGGCAACGATCAGATCCGCGGTTTTCCGCTGGCCAGCCTGTACTATTTCGGGCGGCCGGTCAACGAACTGAGCCTTGACCAGCAGGCGATGCTGGTGGGGATGGTGAAAGGGGCATCGCTGTATAATCCGTGGCGCAACCCGCAGGTGACGCTGGAACGTCGTAATCTGGTGTTGAAGCTGCTGCAAAACCAGCAGGTCATCGACGAAGATCTTTACAACATGTTGAGTGCCCGCCCGTTGGGGGTACAGCCGAAAGGCGGGGTGATCAGCCCGCAGCCGGCGTTCATGCAGATGGTGCGGCAGGAGTTGCAACAGCGGCTGGGCGACAAAGCCAACGATCTGTCCGGGGTGAAGATTTTCACCACGCTGGATCCGGTATCGCAGGATGCAGCGGAAAAAGCGGTGGAAGACGGCATCCCGGCGTTGCGCGCGGCGCGCGGGGTCAAGGATCTGGAATCGGCGATGGTGATTGTCGATCGCTTCAGCGGCGAGATTCGGGCGATGGTGGGCGGTTCCGATGCGCAATTTGCCGGTTTCAACCGTGCGATGCAGGCGCGTCGTTCGGTCGGTTCGCTGGCGAAACCACCGACGTATCTGACCGCGCTCAGCATGCCGGATCGTTATCGCCTCAACACCATTTTGGTGGATGAACCGATTTCGCTGAAACAGCCGAACGGCACCGTTTGGGAACCGAAAAACTACGATCGCGAATTCCGCGGTCGGGTGATGCTGGTGGACGCGCTGACGAATTCGCTCAACGTACCGACGGTAAATCTGGGGATGGCGGTCGGGCTGGATCAGGTCAGCGATACGTTGCAGAAGCTGGGGATCCCGCAGAACCAGATTCAGGCGGTGCCGGCGATGCTGCTCGGCGCCGTCAGCCTGACGCCGATGGAAGTGGCGCAGGAATACCAGACTATCGCCAGCGGCGGCAGTCGCGCGCCGCTTTCTGCCCTGCGCTCGGTGATTGCTGAAGACGGTAAGGTGCTGTATCAAAGCTTCCCGCAAGCTGAACGGGCGGTGCCGTCACAGGCGGCTTACCTGACCTTATACGGCATGCAACAGGTGGTGGAGCGCGGTACCTCACGCTCGCTGACGGTGAAATTCGGCAATTACCACCTGGCGGGGAAAACCGGGACCACCAACGACCTGCGCGACAGCTGGTTTGCCGGCGTCGACGGCAAGGAAGTGGTGATCACCTGGGTTGGCCGCGACAACAATGGCCCGGCGAAACTCACCGGCGCCAACGGCGCGTTGACTATTTATCGTCGCTATCTGGAAAATCAGACGCCGTTGCCGCTGGTGCTGACGCCGCCGGAAGGCATTACCACCATGTCGGTGGATGGCAGCGGCAACGTTATCTGTAACGGTAGCGCCGGCCGGGCATTGCCGGTGTGGACCGATAACCCGCAGGCGTTGTGCCAGGCCAGCCAGCCAGCGGTGCAACAGCCGACGAATTCGCCGAATGGTCAGCCACAACAAAATCAGCAGGAAGGCGGCAGCGTGCCTGACTGGATCAAGCAGATGTTCGGGCAGTAACGACCCGCAGCCGATAAGTTAAAAACACGCCCGGCTTGCCGGGCGTGTTTTTTGGTCGGTGCCTCTGAGGGCTTTTTCATTCACTCACGTGCCGTTGCAAAAACACCATCAGAGCAGAAAAAGACACCACACCGGTGGGATTTGGCCCGTCAGCATGGCGTCTGCTTGCTTACAGTTTGGCAAAGCAGCGGCGAGCCGCGTCAACGGTATATTCAAGATCCTGCTGACTGTGCGCCAGCGACATAAAGCCCGCTTCGAACGCCGACGGCGCCAGATAGATGCCTTCGTCCAACATCAGGTGGAAGAAGCGTTTAAACCGTTCCACGTCACACTTCAGCGCATCCTGATAGCAGGTCACCTGAGCGGAATCGGTAAAGAAAATCCCGAACATGGCGCCGACATGGTTCACCACCAGCGGGATCTGCCGGGCTTTCGCTGCCGCCAGCAAGCCTTCCGCCAGTTGCGTGGTCAGTTCGGTGAGCTTTTGGTGGACGCCCGGTTTGGCGACTTCGCTCAGGCAGGCGAAACCCGCCGCCATGGCAATCGGGTTGCCGGATAGCGTGCCTGCCTGATACACCGGCCCGGTCGGCGCCAGTGCTTCCATCACGTCACGACGCCCGCCGAAAGCGCCTACCGGCATACCGCCGCCGATAATCTTGCCGAGGCAGGTGAGATCCGGGCGCACGCCGTAGTGCGCCTGCGCACCGCCCAGCGCCACGCGAAAGCCGGTCATCACTTCATCGATGATCAGCAGTGCGCCGAATTCGTCGCACAACGTGCGCAGCCCCGGCAGGAACGCCGGCAACGGCGGAATACAGTTCATGTTGCCGGCTACCGGTTCGACGATAATCGCGGCGATCTCTTGCGGATACTGCTCGAACGCCGCACGCACCGAGTCAAGGTCGTTATAGGTGCAGGTCAGGGTATGGCGGGCGAAATCAGCCGGTACGCCGGGCGAGTTGGGCTGACCCAGCGTCAGCGCGCCGGAACCCGCTTTCACCAGCAGGCAGTCGGCGTGGCCGTGGTAGCAGCCTTCGAATTTGATGATTTTGTCGCGGCCGGTGAAACCGCGCGCCAGACGAATGGCGCTCATGGTGGCTTCGGTGCCGGAGTTCACCATACGCACCATCTCCATGCCCGGCACCAGCGAGGTGACCAACTGCGCCATTTTTACTTCCATTTCGGTCGGCGCGCCAAAACTCAGGCCGCGCTCGGCGGCGTCAATCACCGCCTGACGAATGGCCGGATGGTTGTGACCCAGAATCATGGGTCCCCAGGACCCGACATAATCGATATACGATTTGCCATCCGCGTCGTAGAGTCTGGCGCCTTCCGCCCGCTCGATAAACAGCGGCACGCCGCCGACGCCGTTAAAGGCTCGTACCGGCGAATTGACGCCTCCTGGAATCAATTGACGGGCGGCGGCATACAGACTTTCAGATTTATTCATTGCGGCTTCCTGATTGGATTTGCATAGCGAGTGGCGTCCATTCTAATCATCTGTTTCGCGTTGTGAAATCGCCGGGCATATTATTAGGGCGCACTGGCGGCTGGCTGACGATGCGGCATCATGATTACACCCACCATCACCTCGATCGTCGGTATCAAATCTTGAACGTTGCCGGGTGCTGTTGGATAATAAAACGATAACCAGGGCTGTTGAATACCGTCCGATATGAGATTGGGAGTAAAAAAATGAGCGATGATGTAGCACTGCCACTGCAGTTTACGGATGCGGCAGCTAATAAGGTGAAACTCCTGATTGCTGATGAAGAGAATCCGGAACTGAAACTTCGGGTTTACATTACTGGCGGCGGTTGCAGCGGCTTCCAGTACGGTTTCACCTTCGATGATAAGGTTAACGACGGTGATATGACCATTGAAAAACAAGGGGTATCCCTGGTGGTCGATCCGATGAGTCTGCAGTACCTGATCGGCGGTTCGGTGGATTACACCGAAGGGCTGGAAGGTTCCCGTTTTGTGGTGACCAACCCGAACGCGAAAACCACTTGCGGCTGCGGTTCCTCTTTCAGCATCTGACGATACTGCGTATATCAGAAAAACCCGTGGCCGACTGGTACACGGGTTTTTTTATGTCAGTGTACCGACTGCACGTCAGCCTCGCCACGCGGCGAATTGCCGACATAACTGTTCCGCCGCCAGCATCAGTCGCGGGCCGGTCCGGCTAAACCAGTCTTCGTTCACGGCTATCACGTCGGCGGTCAATTGCGGCCGCCAAAATGCCTTGACCTGTTCCACCGCGCCGGGCTGTCCGCTGATGACGATGATTTGCGGCTGACGCCGAATCACCTGCTCGCGGCTTACCTGCGGCCAGGGCACCGGGCTGTCGCTAAAGATATTGCCGCCGCCGCACAGGCTGATCACCTGGCTTTGCAGCGTCGCCTGCGATGATGTAAACAGCGGCTGGCTGCCGAATTGCAAAAATACCCGAACGGGAGCGTTATGGCCGTACTGCTGCATCAGTGTGTGTTGCTGCTGACGAAAGCGTTGCGCGGCTTCGTGCGCTTGTTCCGGATGCGGGCTGTATTGCGCCAGCGTGTCCAGTTGACGTGGAATGTCGTCGAGCGTGACGGGGTCGAGATACAGAATGTGGATGCCGAATGACGCCAACTGATCCAGTGGCCGCTGTGCGTTGCTTTCACGCCATGCCAGCACTAAATCCGGCTTTAGCGCCAGAATACGTTCCAGATTGATGCCCTGCCAGTTGGCGACTTGCTCAATACGTTCGGCCTCCGGCGGATAATTTGACCAGGCGCTGACGCCAACCAGCCGCTCGCCCAACCCGGCGGCAAACGCCATTTCGGTCGCATGCGGCGCCAGACTGACGACGCGCTGCGCAACCGGTTCTGCCCGACAGAAAGGCAAACTTAGCAGTATCGGTAACCACAACAGGCGGAAGTAAAAGGATTTCACGGCGTGAATCTCGAGAGAATAAACCGGGGTGGTGCGCCCCGGTTGCACGGTTTAGCGGTTTTTCGCCAGGGATTGCAGCATGGCTTCCACCATCCGGCTGGACTGTTTGGCGGCGGTGACCAGAAACTCGTCGAAACTGAGGTGCGATTCCTGATCCGCCACATCGGAGATGGCACGAACCACCACAAATGGCACGCCAAACTGGTGACAAACGTGACCGATGGCGGTGGCTTCCATTTCTACGGCGATAGCGTGTGGGAAAGTCTGACGGATTCGCTCCAGCGGCGCTTTGCCGTTGATAAAGGCATCGCCGCTGACCACCAGCCCGCGTACGGCGTTCAACTGCAACTGGCTGATGGCATCCTGCGCCAGCGCGATCAGTTTTTCATCGGCGCTAAACGCAGCCGGGCAACCCGCCATCTGGCCAGGTTCGTAACCGAACGCGGTGACATCGGCGTCGTGATAGCGCACTTCGTCGGATACCACGATATCGCCGACCCTGAGTGACGACGCCAGACCGCCGGCGGAGCCGGTATTGATGACCACGTCCGGACGGCAGTGTTCCAGCAGCAGCGTAGTGCCCAGTGCGGCCGATACTTTGCCGATGCCGGATTTCAGCAGTGCAATCTCCACGCCGTGCAACTGGCCGCTGTAAATCTCGCAGCCTGCGCGTTGGAAGGTCTGGCGGTTCTGGATCTGTTCTCTCAACAGCGTCACTTCTTGTTCCATTGCGCCAATAATGCCAACTTTCATAGGATTCCCCACCGATTCGTCAAAAGTCACAAAAGTTTAGTCTATCACGGCTTGAAAGGTGCCGCGATTGTACACCCGCCGGGGACGTGCTATGACTGAGGCGACGCGCTATGACGGAAGTCATGTCATGGGCCATCCGCGCCGATGCCCGTCGCTCACCCGTTATTCGCCTGCAGGCTCGCCCTGAACAGGGCATGACATGGAGAACAGTATGTCTGCTATCGACTTTTCAACCAAACTCAGTTTCCAGCGACGTTTTGGCAGGAAAAAAGATAAAAAGGATGAATATGCCATCGTGCAGGAGTTTGAAAGCGACAGGGGGAGGATCATCAACTCTGCCGCTATTCGCCGCTTACAGCAAAAAACGCAGGTCTTCCCGCTGGAACGCAACGCCGCCGTGCGCTCCCGCCTGACGCATTCCATGGAAGTGCAGCAGGTCGGGCGCTATATCGCCAAGGAAATTTTCCGACAGCTGCGTAAAAACGGGCAATTGGACGCGTTGGGGCTGGAACCGCTGGAAACGCCGTTTGAAAGCCTGGTGGAAATGGCGTGCCTGATGCATGACATCGGCAACCCGCCGTTCGGGCATTTTGGCGAAGCGGCGATCAATAACTGGTTCAGCCAGCGATTGTTGCCGGAAGCGACGCCGCACGACTCTCCGCCTGACCCCTGTCAGGTGCCGTGCCTGAGACTCGACGCGAAAGATAGTGTTGAGTTGAACGCATTGCGTGGCCGCATCCGTCATGATCTGAGCAATTTCGAAGGCAATGCCCAGGCGATTCGGCTGGTGCATTCGCTGTTGAAACTCAATCTGACCTATGCCCAAATCGGTTGCATACTGAAATACACTAAACCGGCTTATTGGGCGCAGCCTGTCCCGTCTGCATACAGTTATCTGATGAAAAAAGTCGGCTTTTATCTGTCGGAAGAGTCCTTTGTGCAGCAGTTACGCAGCGAGCTGAACATGGCGGAATTTCACCGTCACCCGCTGACGTACATCATGGAGGCGGCGGATGATATTTCTTATTGCATTGCCGATCTGGAAGATGCGGTAGAAAAGAAAATCATCACCTATCAGCAGCTTTACGAACGTCTGGAAGAGGCCTGGGGAGAACGGGCGGAAAAGGATGTGTTTAACCGTACCGTCGATTTGGCCTATGAAGAACGGCAGCATCTGCCGGGGCGCAGTGAAAGCGATCAGTTTTTTATGAAACTGCGGGTCAATACCGTTAATACCATGGTGCGCTATGCGACGCGGCGTTTTATTGAGAATCTGCCGGCGATTTATGACGGTAGTTTCAACCATTCGCTGCTGGAGGAGGACAAAGACGACTACGGGCGATTATTAAAGATCTTTAAAGATGTCGCCAGAAAGTTCGTGTTTAATCATCACGAGGTCGAACAGCTTGAGCTACAGGGCGATCGTATTATCAGCGGCCTGCTGGAAATCTATAGCCCGTTGCTGAATATGCCGTACCGTGATTTCTGCCGGTTAGTGACCGACGATACTCACAAACGCTATCCCATCGAAACCCGGCTGTACCACAAACTTTCCAGCAAGCATTGTCATGCCTACCGCGAGGCAACCCGTTCTCTGGCCGGGTTATCCGATAAAGAACAAGAGGTATGGGAGTATTACTACCGTGCCCGACTGATTCTCGACTACATCAGCGGTATGACCGATTTGTACGCTTACGATGAATATCGTCGCTTAATGGCGGTGGACTGATGGGGGAGATGAAGGGCGGAGTTTTGTAAATACGGACAATATTTCCTTACCCTTCACCATATTGCATTGAATGAGCGCTGCCGCGCATAGTGAGCTCACGCTTCCTTGACGGCTGAGAGGGCTGTCAGAGTTCGCTCGTTGACTGAGCTCGTTGACTGAATTGTGAGACATATCGCTATGAAACAAAAATCATTGATGTTGAGCGCGCTGGCGCTGAGTCTGGCGATAGCGGTGGGGACATTACCGGCGACTGCCAGCGCGGCAGAATCGGTATCGTCGTCCGGCGCTCAGTTGCCAAGCCTGGCGCCCATGCTGGAGAAAGTCATGCCGTCGGTGGTGAATATTTCCGTCGAGGGGCATACCGCCGCCAGTCAAGGGGCCAGCGTGCCGCCGCAAATGCAGCCCTTCTTCGGCGACAATTCGCCTTTCTGTCAGGAAGGATCGCCTTTCCGGTCATCGCCGATGTGCCAGGGCGAAGATGACGACGAGGACGGTGGTGGGGAAGGTGCGCCGCCGCAGGCATTTCAGGCGTTGGGTGCCGGGGTTATCATCAATGCCGCGAAAGGCTATGTGGTGACCAACAACCACGTGGTGGACAATGCCGATAAAATTCAGATTCGCCTCAATGATGGGCGTAAATACGATGCGAAAGTGATTGGTAAAGACCCGCGATCGGATGTAGCGCTGATTCAATTGAAGGATTTCCGTAATCTGACCGAGATTAAGATGGCGGATTCCGATCAACTGCGCGTGGGGGATTATGCGGTGGCGATCGGCAACCCTTACGGTTTGGGCGAAACCGCCACCTCAGGGATCATCTCGGCGTTAGGGCGCAGTGGCCTGAATATTGAAAACTATGAAGATTTTATCCAAACTGATGCCGCTATCAACCGGGGTAACTCCGGTGGCGCGCTGGTCAACCTGAATGGTGAACTGATTGGCCTGAACACGGCTATTCTGGCGCCGGGCGGCGGTAATATCGGTATCGGTTTTGCCATCCCCAGCAATATTGTGAAGAACCTGATTAACCAAATCGTCGAATACGGCGAAGTGAAACGCGGCGAGTTGGGGATCATGGGGACGGAACTGAATTCCGATATTGCCAGGGCGATGAAAGTCGATGCCCAGCGTGGGGCGTTCGTCAGCCAGGTACAGCCGAATTCCGCCGCCGCCAAAGCCGGTATCAAGGCAGGGGATGTGGTGGTATCGATGAACGGTAAAGCCATCAGCAGTTTCTCGGCGTTGCGTGCTCAGATTGGTTCGTTGCCGGTCGGCAGCAAACTGACGCTGGGGCTGATTCGCGACGGGAAGCCTGCGACGGTAGAAGTCACATTGCAGCAGAGTATGCAGTCGCAGGTGGAATCCGGTAACCTGAATTCGGCGATTGAAGGCGCTGAGTTGAGTAATACCCAGGTAGACGGCCAGAAAGGCGTTAAAGTGGATAAGGTGAAACCGGATTCTGCGGCGGCGAAAATCGGCCTTAAGCCTGATGATGTCATTCTGGGGGTGAACCAACAGCCGGTAGAAAATATTGGCGAGCTACGCAAGATCATCGACAGCAAGCCGCCGGTACTGGCGTTGAGTATTCGACGCGGCAACAGTGATCTTTATCTGCTGATTCAATAACCTGATGGTAAACATGGTCGGATGCTTCGGCACCGGCCATGCTGTTTCCCGCCCGTTTTGTGAGTTCAACCACAGTTCCTGTGAGATTTCCCGGTTTTTGTTCATTTGCACAATGTCTGGCGCAATATCCGGCGCTATGCTGGTGCGGTTGTCTCTATCCCCTGAGGTTGATATGGCGTCATACCACCTGAATAACAAACTGGCACAGGAAATCGTTGCTCGCACAATGAAAATCATTGATAGCAATATCAATGTGATGGATGCACGTGGACGTATTATCGGCAGCGGCGACCGGGAGCGCATTGGTGAATTGCATGAAGGCGCGCTATTGGTGCTGTCGCAGGGACGGGTGGTGGATATTGATGACGCGGTAGCGCGCCATCTGCATGGCGTTCGGCCCGGTATCAACCTGCCATTGAAAATCGACGGCGAAATCGTCGGCGTAATTGGTTTGACCGGCAACCCCGGCCAGTTGCGCCAGTACGGTGAATTGGTGTGCATGACGGCCGAGATGATGCTGGAACAGGCGCGATTGCTGCATATGCTGGCGCAGGATAGCCGTTTACGGGAAGAATTGGTGTTGAACCTGATTCGCACGGATGAGCTGTCGCCGGCACTGATGGAGTGGGCTCAGCGTTTGGGGATCGATCTTAACCAACCGCGTGTTGCGGCAGTGGTAGAGGTGGATAGCGGTCAATTAGGGGTGGATAGCGCTATGGCGGAGTTACAGCAATTGCAGACGTTGCTGACGACGCCGGAGCGCAACAATTTGATTGCGATTGTCTCACTGACGGAGATGGTGGTGCTGAAGCCGGCGCTCAACAACCATAACCGTTGGGATGCCGAGGATCACCGTCGCCGCGTCGACACACTGTTGTCGCGTATGGAGGAAAGCAGCCGGTTGCGGGTGAGAATAGCGTTAGGCAACTATTTTACCGGCCCCGGCAGTATCGCACGTTCCTACCGTACCGCCCGTACCACCATGAGTGTTGGCAAACAACGCATGCCGGCTCAGCGCAGTTATTTCTATCAGGATTTAATGTTGCCGGTATTGCTTGATAGCCTGCGTGGAGGCTGGCAGGCCAACGAACTGGTGCGCCCATTGGCCAGGCTGAAGGCGATGGACAGCAACGGTTTGCTGCGTCGCACGCTTAACGCCTGGTTTCGCAACAATGTACAGCCGGGGGCGACAGCCAAGGCGTTATTTGTGCATCGCAATACGCTGGAGTACCGGCTAAATCGCATCTCCGAACTCACCGGGCTGGATCTGGGCAATTTTGACGATCGGCTGTTGCTGTATGTCGCACTGCAACTGGATGAAGAACAGTAATTCCCGGTAAATGACGATGAGGGCGGCAGGCGGTAAACCTGTCGCTCATCTTAGATTCAAAAATGCTGTTAAACAGCGAATAATATAACCCGAGAGTATAAATTATCTCGAAACAGTATTTTTTCCCTTTCGCCTTATCCTCTATTGTCCCTTCCAGAGATAAAACCGGATGCAGTTGCGCCGCTTAGCGGCTGTTTCCTGGTTGCAGGATGATGGTCGCCCAACTCTGGGGCGCTTTTTATCGCTCGCGCAGACTTTTTTCTCGCTCGTGCAGACTTTTTTATCGCTTGCGCAGACAATGGGCAGACTTTGAGGGGAGTAATCATAATGTCAATGCGTCGTTTAGGATGGTCGCTGGCTACCGCCGCGTTGTTGTTTTCGGGTATGGCTACGGCAGCTACGGAATTACTGAATGTATCCTATGACCCCACCCGCGAGTTTTACCAACAATATAACGCCGCGTTTATCAAACACTGGAAAGAGACGACCGGCGAAACGATCGCTGTGAAAAACTCCCACGGCGGCTCAGGTAAGCAGGCGCGCTCCGTCATCGATGGTTTGCAGGCCGACGTCGTAACGCTGGCGTTGGCGGGAGACATCGATGCGCTCAATTTGAATCAGCCGTTGATTGACCCTCAATGGCAAGCGCGTCTGCCGGACAACAGCACGCCTTATACCTCCACCATCGTCTTCCTGGTGCGTAAAGGTAATCCGAAACAGATCAAGGACTGGGACGACCTGATCAAACCGGATGTACAGGTGATTACGCCGAACCCGAAAACCTCTGGCGGCGCACGCTGGAACTTCCTGGCGGCCTGGGCTTATGCCAAACACTTGCCGGGCGGAACCGATGACAGCGCGCAGAAATTCGTAACAGAGCTCTACAAGCATGCTCCGGTGCTGGATACCGGCGCACGCGGCGCGACTATCAGCTTTGTACAACGTCAACTGGGCGATGTGTTGATTGCCTGGGAAAACGAGGCGTATTTATCGCTGAAAGAGCAGGGGGGCGATCAACTGGAAATCGTTACGCCGTCCTTATCTATCCTGGCGGAACCGCCGGTCGCCGTAGTGGACAAAGTGGTAGACCGTAAAGGAACGCGCAAACAGGCGGAAGCCTATCTGAACTATCTCTACAGTGACGAAGGGCAACGTATTATTGCGCAAAACTTCTATCGCCCACGCAACGCCAAAATCGCAGAAGAATTTAAATCTCAGTTTGCGCCGGTGAAACTGGTGACTATCGATGGCGAATTCGGCGGCTGGAAAAGCGCACAGCCTAAGTTCTTCGATGATGGCGGCGTGTTCGATGCCATCTTCAAACAGATTAATAAATAAATTATGTGATGACGGTTAAGGCCGCCCCAGTGGGGCGGTTTTTCCACGTTGGTTGTCTGAACGGGTAATTCGTGTTTCATCATTGAAAGGCTTGTTATGTCGCGACGTATTTCACCGGTTATCCCCGGTTTTGGTCTGACTTTGGGCTTTAGCCTTACTTATCTGGGATTACTTGTGCTGATCCCGCTGGGCGCTATGTTTTTGTACGCCACCCAGTTAACGCTGACCCAATTTTGGAACTTGATCACCAGCCGTCAGGTCTTGTTTTCCCTGCAATTATCGTTCGGTTCCGCGCTAACGGCGGCCTTCGTCAACGGTATTCTCGGCACGCTCCTGGCCTGGGTGCTGGTGCGTTATACCTTTCCCGGCCGGAAGATTATCGATGCGATGATCGATATGCCGTTTGCCTTGCCTACCGCAGTAGCCGGGATTGCGCTGACATCGTTATATGCGCCGAACGGATTGATCGGCTCGCTATTTCCTTTCCGTATCGCCTACACCAGCATTGGCATCACGCTGGCGCTGATTTTTGTCACTCTGCCGTTTGTAGTGCGCACGCTGCAGCCGGTGCTGGCCGATATTCCCAAAGAGGTGGAAGAGGCTTCCGCCTGTCTGGGCGCCAGCCCGTGGCAGACCTTCCGACATGTCCTGCTGCCGGCCATTCTGCCCGCCTGGCTTACCGGTTTTGCACTGGCGTTCGCCCGCGGTGTGGGGGAATACGGCTCGGTGGTGTTTATCGCCGGCAACATTCCGTTCAAAACGGAAATTCTGCCGCTGCTGATTGTCTCCAAACTGGACCAGTACGATTACAAAGGCGCGACCGGTATCGGCGTGTTCATGTTGGTGGTTTCTTTTATCCTGTTGTTGCTGATTAACCTGCTGCAACGGCGTATTCAACCGAAGTTATAAGGGATGAGTATGGATCACAGTATTTCTGCGTCTGTGACGGAGCGTCCGCTCGCGGCTAAACGACCAACAACCTTTTATGTGCTGACGACGTTGGCATGGTTGGTGTTCGTGCTGATTCTGGTGTTGCCGTTGGTCATGGTGGTGACGCAGGGGCTGCATAACGGCATGGGCGCGTTCTGGGCGGCGATCAGTGAGCCTGATGCGCTGTCTGCGCTGAGATTGACCCTGCTGGCAACGGTCATTTCGGTGCCGCTGAACATGGTGTTCGGGCTGGCGATAGCCTGGTGCGTGACCAAGTTTGAGTTCAGGGGGAAATCATTGCTGCTGGCATTGCTGGATTTACCCTTTTCAGTATCTCCGGTCGTAACCGGTCTGATGTATGTGCTGCTGTTTGGCGCCCAAAGCAAGTTGTACCCCTTCCTGACCGAGCATAATCTGGAAATCGTCTATGCCGTGCCCGGCATCGTGCTGGCAACGATGTTCGTCACCCTGCCGTATGTGGCGCGTGAACTGATTCCGCTGATGGAGCAGCAGGGGAGCCAGGAAGAGGAAGCCGCCAGATTGCTGGGGGCGAACGGCTGGCAGATGTTCTGGCACATCACCTTGCCGAATGTGAAATGGGCGCTGATTTACGGCGTGGTACTGTGCACCGCCCGCGCGATGGGCGAGTTTGGTGCGGTTTCGGTGGTGTCGGGCCATATTCGCGGCCTGACCAATACGTTACCGCTGCATATCGAGATTCTTTACAACGAGTACAACATCGTTGCGGCGTTTAGCGTGGCGATTTTGCTGCTGGTGATGTCGCTGGTGGTGCTGTTGCTGCGCCAGTGGAGCGAAGCGCATTTGTCGAAACAACAACAGAAACAACAGGAGCTGACCGGTAATGAGCATTGAGGTTCACAACGTTAATAAACAGTTTGGTCAGTTCCAGGCGCTTAATCAGATCAATTTATCGATTCAAAGTGGCGAGCTGGTGGCGCTGCTGGGGCCGTCTGGCTGTGGTAAAACCACACTGCTGCGTATTATCGCCGGCCTGGAGAAACCGGATAGCGGGAATATCGTCTTCCACGGCGAAGACGTCTCAGGGCACGATGTGCGCGATCGTAACGTCGGTTTCGTCTTCCAGCACTACGCATTATTTCGCCATATGACGGTATTCGATAACATCGCGTTCGGTTTGCGTATGAAGCCTAAGGCAATACGGCCGTCGAAGCGTGATATCGAAGCAAAAGTGCGTGAAATGCTAAACATGGTGCAACTGGAATGGCTGGCGGATCGTTACCCGGAACAGCTTTCTGGTGGTCAGCGTCAGCGTATTGCACTGGCGCGGGCGCTGATTGTCGAGCCGCGTATTTTGCTGTTAGACGAACCTTTCGGCGCACTTGACGCCAAAGTGCGTAAAGAGTTGCGGCGCTGGCTGTCTCGTCTGCACGAAGAGATCAACCTGACATCGGTATTTGTCACCCATGATCAGGAAGAAGCGATGGAAGTGGCCGATCGCATCGTGCTGATGAACAAAGGCGTGATTGAGCAGATTGGCACCCCTGATGACGTGTATAACCGTCCGACCACCGAGTTTGTTTACAATTTCCTCGGGGATAGCAATCGGCTGAAACTGGCGGGGCATGAGCAGATAATTCAGTTCCGTCCGCACGAAGTGGCGTTGTCGAAACACAAGCAAGCTGACTTCCAGCCGGTGGTGGTTAAAGATATTCGCCCGCTGGGGGCGCTGACACGGCTGGTGCTGAAAGTGGATGGCAATAATGAACTGATTGAAGCGGAAGTCGCGCATGACGATGCGGTACTGACTGACTTAAATCGCGGCGATGTCGTGCAATTCAAGCCCAAGCATTATAACTACGACTGGGAAATCTGAGTATAAAAAACGCCCTGCAGGGCTGAGGGATCCCCAGAAAATCGTCAATACACCATGATGATGTTTTGGTAAGCCCTCGCCATATCGGCATAAACCCTGTCGGGGTTTACGCCCGACAGTATTCCCGGTGAAAGAGAAGCGCTGCGAGTCAGTGCGACGGTCACATCAAGCAACGCGTTTTTGCGATACCAATGGATAACGTTCAGGGACTTACTTAAGAATGTGTGGCAAAGTTAAGAAGCAGGCATAGCGGCGTGACCTTACTTTTTGGTTGAACACTAAGTAGATCACAACCTTCTATGCCTGTCTTCATTAATGGGGAGCCGTCAGCCCGGCAGGGCATTTTTCAGATCAATGAGTCAATTAACGGTAGTCTTCGTTGGAAACCACGGAGTAGCGATCGTGGTCCTGCAACATGGAAGGGAAATAAAACGCTTCCCCTTCCAATCCCCACTCGGTTGCTTAATCAGCCGGGCAAACTCAACAATGAGACGTACAAGGCTTATTTACGCGATAATGCATGTAGAAAGTCTAATAATGTTCAGGGAATTTTGGATAATTGGTGGGTCGTGCAGGATGACTCGGCCAGCGGCCTCGCCCTTCGGGCCAGCGCGATGCGCTGTTGCCTCGCTACACTCGACTCGAACCTGAGCGCAGGTTCTCACCTGCACAACATCGTGTGCGTATGAATCATCAGAGTGAATAATCGAGTATGGTGACTTCTTTAGCGGTGGTGGGTCGTGCAGGATTCGAACCTGCGACCAATTGATTAAAAGTCAACTGCTCTACCGACTGAGCTAACGACCCGCAGAAGTGGTGGGTGATGACGGGATCGAACCGCCGACCCCCTCCTTGTAAGGGAGGTGCTCTCCCAGCTGAGCTAATCACCCACTTCTGTACTTCATTATTGCAAGAAGACAGCTGGTATGAGATTGGTGGGTGATGACGGGATCGAACCGCCGACCCCCTCCTTGTAAGGGAGGTGCTCTCCCAGCTGAGCTAATCACCCAATCTCAATTCTTCTTGCTTTACACAACGCGGCACTCTGAAAGAGTGGTGGGTGATGACGGGATCGAACCGCCGACCCCCTCCTTGTAAGGGAGGTGCTCTCCCAGCTGAGCTAATCACCCCCGCTGTGTGGAGTCGCATTATAGGGATACTTGACTATGAGTCAACGCTTTTTAAAACGAAAATAGTCGTTCGTTGTAAAATTAGTCGATATGCCGTATTTCTGGGCGTTATCGTTGAATCCCTGCGCATTTTAGCGGGAAGAGACTGGCTTCGACACGGTTATGGCGTTGAGGAATCGGGGGGGAGTGATAGAATATTGCCCACTTTAAGCAGGCTGTGCCCCGCGCTGACAGCGCGCACCCTTGATGGCGGGGCGTAGTCCGGAATCCTGGTTGGTGTTAACCGACCGTTGCCGTCTAATTAAGGCCGTAATCCCAATGAAAATCAAAACCCGCTTTGCGCCCAGCCCGACTGGTTATCTTCATGTTGGCGGTGCCCGCACCGCACTGTATTCCTGGTTGTTTGCCCGCCACCATGGCGGTGAATTTGTTTTGCGTATTGAAGATACCGATCTGGAGCGTTCGACCAAAGAGGCGATTGACGCCATTATGGACGGCATGAACTGGTTAAATCTGGACTGGGACGAAGGCCCGTACTACCAGACCAAACGTTTTGACCGTTATAACGCAGTCATTGATCAGATGCTGGAAAACGGCACGGCCTACAAATGTTATTGTTCTAAAGAGCGTCTGGAAGCGCTGCGTGAGCAGCAAATGGCTACTGGTGACAAGCCGCGCTATGACGGCTGCTGCCGCGATTCTCATGAACACCATGCTGATGATGAACCGCATGTGGTGCGTTTTCGCAACCCCCAGGATGGTTCTGTTATCTTTGATGACCGTATTCGCGGGCCGATTGAATTCAGCAACCTTGAGCTCGATGATCTGATCATCCGCCGTACCGACGGCTCACCGACCTATAACTTCTGTGTGGTGATCGACGACTGGGATATGGGCATCACCCACGTTATTCGCGGTGAAGATCATATCAACAACACGCCGCGCCAGATTAACATTCTCAAGGCGCTGGGCGCTCCGGTGCCGGAATACGCACATGTTTCCATGATTCTGGGCGATGACGGCAAAAAGCTGTCCAAACGTCATGGCGCGGTGGGGGTGATGCAGTATCGCGATGACGGCTACTTGCCGGAAGCGTTGCTCAATTATCTGGTACGTCTGGGATGGGCAAACGGCGATCAGGAAATCTTCTCTATTGATGAAATGAAGCAGTTGTTCTCGCTGGATGCCGTCAGCAAGTCCGCCAGTGCGTTCAATACTGAAAAACTGCAGTGGCTGAACCACCACTACATTAACCATCTGCCGCCGGAATATGTGGCGACTCACCTGTCCTGGCATATCGAACAGGCGGGCATTGATACCCGCACCGGCCCGCAGTTGAGCGAACTGGTGACGTTGCTGGGCGAACGTTGCAAGACGTTGAAAGAGATTGCCGAGTCCTGCCGCTACTTCTATGAAGAGTTCGCCGAGTTTGATGCCGATGCGGCGAAGAAACACTTGCGCCCGGTGGCGCGTCAGCCGCTGGAGTTGGTGCGCAGCAAGTTGGCCGCCATCACTGACTGGACGCCGGAAAATATTCACCATGCCATTCAGGGCACGGCCGATGAATTGCAGCAAGGAATGGGTAAAGTCGGGATGCCGCTGCGAGTGGCGGTGACCGGTGCCGGTCAGTCTCCGGGCGTGGATGTGACGGTACATGCTATCGGCCAGTCGCGTACGCTGGCACGCATTGATCGGGCGCTGGTCTTTATCGCTGAGCGTGAAGCGCAGCAATAAGCATCCGGTGTGAGATCGTGGATAAAGCCCTGGTTTACCAGGGCTTTTTGCTGTGGGGTAATCCCCATTTCGGCGGGAAGCAATCATGGCGATTAATCGTTTAGCCCGCACTCTGAGCATCAGTTATTGAGCGCTTGTTCCAGATCATCCAGCAAATCCTCTATCGCCTCGATACCCACTGACAAGCGAATCATTTCTGATTTAACACCGGCTTTTGCCTGTTCTTCCGGCGTCATCTGGCGGTGAGTCGTCGAGGCAGGATGGCACGCCAACGATTTGGCATCGCCAATATTGACCAGTCGTTTGAAAATTCGCAGAGCATCATAGAACCGCACGCCGGCTTCGTAACCGTCTTTGAGGCCGAACGACAGAATGGCGGACGGCGTACCTTTCATGTATTTCTGCGCCAGTGCGTAATGTGGATGATCCGGCAGTCCGGCATAGCTAACCCATTCCACCTTGGGATGAGCGCGCAGATATTCCGCTACTTTTAGGGCGTTTTCCACATGGCGTTCCATGCGCAAGGCGAGCGTTTCCAATCCCTGCAACAATAAAAAAGCGTTCATGGGCGACAGCGCTGAGCCGGTATTACGTAGCGGGACGGTTCTGGCTCGGGCGATAAAAGCGGCAGGACCAAATGTCTCGGTATAAACCACGCCATGATAAGCCGGTTCAGGGCGATTCAGGCCCGGAAACTTTTCAGAATATTGTGACCAGGGGAATGTGCCGGCATCGACAATCACGCCGCCCAGCGAGTTACCATGGCCGCCGACGTATTTGGTGATCGAATGTACTACGATGTCGGCGCCGAATGAGATTGGCTTGCACAGTACGGGAGAGGCTACGGTGTTATCCACTATGAGCGGCACGCCATGCTGGTGGGAAACCTGTGCCAGCGCTTCAATATCGACGATGTTGCCAGCAGGATTGCCGATACTCTCGCAGTAGACCAGCCGGGTTTTATCATCAATCAGTTTTTCGATGGCTTCAGGCGAGTCATCACTGGCAAAACGCACTTCAACGCCGAAGCTCGGCAACATATGGGCAAACAACGTATAGGTACCGCCATATAACTGCGGTGTCGAGACGATATTATCGCCTTGCCGGGTAAGGGTTTGAATCGCATAGGTAATAGCAGCACTACCGGCGGAAACGACCAATCCTGCAATACCACCCTCGAGCGCCGCCAGGCGTTGTTCCAGTACATCGTTGGTAGGATTCATGATTCGCGTATAGATATTACCTGGAACGGCGAGGTTGAACAGATCGGCGCCGTGTTGCGCATTATCGAATTCGAACGCGACATTTTGATAAATCGGCACGGCTACGGCTTTAGTGACCGGGTCGGAAGTAAAACCGTGGTGCAGAGCCAGTGTGGCGTCTTTCATGTTTGGAAAACTCCGGTAGATGAAATAATGACGCATTGTTAAGGTTTTTGTGAAAAGTAAGAAAAACTTTTTTGTCATAAGCTAATAGCAAACAGGCTTGATTTGCAGTGGTTTTTGCACCGACGAGAACGCCCGATTGGCTGTAAGGCGCGATTCCTGCGCTACGTTGACGGCTTTTTCAGCGGTTGATCGGATAAATGGATTTTGGCGTTGACAGGGGTAGGGGCGTTGCATATCATGCGACCCGTTCACACGATGCAGTGTCGATATGGGGCTATAGCTCAGCTGGGAGAGCGCTTGCATGGCATGCAAGAGGTCAGCGGTTCGATCCCGCTTAGCTCCACCAAATCTTACTCCCAATCAGGTTTGGTTATCGAAGGCATCATCTGGTGTGGGGCTATAGCTCAGCTGGGAGAGCGCTTGCATGGCATGCAAGAGGTCAGCGGTTCGATCCCGCTTAGCTCCACCAATTCTCTGATTTTTTCCTTCCTGTTTTATCTATCTGATTACTAAATGTTTTGTATTTATTTACACCTTATTGACGTTCGTGGTTATTGCCTCTGACCAGCAAAGGCAATGACGAGCGCTTTATTATGAATTTTCCGGCAGGCGAGGCGTCCAGTCGATAGGCGTATCACCTTGTTGCTCCAGCAACTGATTGGTTCTGGAAAAATGATGGCACCCCAAAAAGCCGCGGTGGGCAGAGAGCGGTGAAGGATGGGGCGCTTTCAGCACATGATGCCGTTGCGTATCGATAATGCTGCCTTTTTTCTGCGCGTGTGAGCCCCACAACAGGAACACAACCCCTTCCCGGTGCGCGTTTAACTTTTCTATCACCTTATCGGTGAAGGTTTCCCAGCCCAGATTGGCGTGTGAATGCGCCTTACCCGCTTCTACCGTCAATACCGTATTCAGCAGCATTACGCCTTGCTGTGCCCAGCTTTGCAGGTAACCGTGTGTGGGAATGCTGAACCCGGGAATATCGTTGGCCAGCTCCTTATAAATATTGACCAGAGAAGGGGGCGCCGGCACGCCTGGGCGCACCGAAAATGAGAGCCCATGCGCCTGGTTGGGGCCGTGGTACGGATCCTGTCCCAGAATCACCACCTTGACGGCGTGAAATTCGGTAAAACGAAAGGCATTGAATACATCTTTCTGTGGCGGATAGATGACCTTGCCAGCCTCGCGCTCCTGGTGAACAAATGACAACGTATTGACGAAATAGGGTTGCTCTTTCTCTTGGGCCAGCATGTCGTGCCAGGTTAGGGAAGTGGTCATGGGAAGGCTCTTTGGTTAATCAGGTAAATATTCAATCGGGTAAATGGCGTCAATCCAGGAATCGAGTCTGGCCTGATTGATCGATTCTGAGGATTAAGCTTACCGTCAAACGCGCCGGAGGGAAAACTATTCGCCGTTTGCTGTTGCCTTTGGGCGATTCTTTGTTGGTTTTTTTAAATTTTACAAAAAAAGTTTTATCACTGGGTTTGATGTAAATTGATATAAAACAATTAATTATAAAATCCATGTCGGATTGCGCCTGATTTAAATTGATTTGAATCAAGGTATGCCCTGTGCGGGGCTGGTATACAGGTAGCCAGATTCGGTTGATTGGGTACTGGCGTTAATACCGCTGGCGACTTGTTATCAACCGTGGAATTTTGTATTCGGTTCAATAGACGCCGCTTTACGGAGGCAATAATGGTTACAGGTATTCAGATCACCAAAGCAAATAACAATGCCCTGGTTAACTCTTTCTGGTTGCTGGATGAAGAGAAATCTCAGGCGCGTTGTGTCTGTGCCAAATCGGATTTCAATGAAGATCAAATCGTTGCTATCAGCGAGCTGGGGCAGTTCGAATATCGCGAAGTACCGCTGGAAATCAAACCGGAAGTCCGTGTTGAAGGTGGCCAGCATCTGAATGTTAACGTATTGCGTCGTGAAACGCTGGAAGATGCGGTTAAAAACCCGGAAAAATATCCGCAGCTGACCATTCGTGTATCGGGTTATGCCGTGCGTTTCAACTCGCTGACGCCTGAACAGCAGCGTGATGTGATCGCTCGTACATTTACCGAAAGCCTGTAAGTGCGCCGGTAACGTAGCGATTTACTTGAGTCATGCCGGTCACGTAATGTGGCCGGCATTGTTTTTTGGGGAGCCATGCGGCTCCCTGTCAGGTTTAGATCTGCGCAACAGATTTTGTCAGCCGTTATCCACCGGCTTTTCTTTCGTCTGTTCAGCCGGGGTTTGGGCACTGGGTTGACGGCGTTTACCGATATTTTTGCTGTCGCGGTGACGCACTTTGACCTTCACCTTCTGCTTTTCTTTCTCTTTTTCTTTCTGCTCTTTGCGCTTAGCCAGCACTTTTTTCGATGGCTTACCGTTAGATTTGGGACTTGGCGCGCGGGTACTCGGGCGTAATTCATCGACGACGCGCGCTTTCAATGGCTCGTTGAGATAACGGCCGACCTTTTCAAGCAGCAGATAGTCATGCGCCTCTACCAGCGAGATAGCGCAGCCTTTACGGCCCGCCCGCCCGGTACGCCCGATGCGATGCAGATAAACGTCGGAAGTACGAGGTAAATCGAAGTTGAACACGTGGCTGACGTCCTGAATATCCAGCCCGCGTGCGGCGACATCTGTAGCAACCAGCACTTTCACCCGGCCTTCGCTCAACCGTTTGATGGCTTCGTTGCGTTTAGCCTGCACCATTTCTCCTTCCAGGTAACAGGATTCGATGCCGGCAGAGCGCAACCAGTCTACCAGTTCATGCACCCGCTCGCGTTTGCGCACGAACACGATCGAACGGGTCACGTCCGGCTGTTTAAGCAGGTGGCTGAGTAGCGCTGTTTTGTGCTGAATGTCGTCAGCGCGATAGTACCATTGCAGAATTTTTTTACGCTCACGCCGCGACGGCTCGGCTTCTACTTTGATCGGGTCATTCAGCAGGCGTTCGGCAAAATCCTGAATAGCATCGCCTTCCAGCGTTGCGGAGAACAGCATGGTTTGCTTGCGCCAGCGGGTTTCACCGGCAATATGCTCGATGTCCTGAGCGAACCCCATGTCCAGCATGCGGTCTGCTTCATCCAGAATCAGGGTTTCTACTGCGCGACAGTCAAAATTCTCTTCTTTGATGTATTGCAACAGACGGCCGGTAGTGGCGACGACCACATCCTGATTTTCACTAAATACTTCGGCGTGATTCATATAAGCCACGCCGCCGGTGATGGTCGCAATATCCAGATGGGTATGCGCGGCCAGCGCCCGAGCCTGATCCGCTACCTGCATCGCCAGTTCCCGGGTCGGTGTCAGAATCAGAATCCGCGGCGGACCGGATTTTTTACGTGGGAAATCCAGCAGGTGCTGTAAAACCGGCAGCAGATAGGCTGCGGTTTTACCGGTTCCGGTCGGTGCGGAGCCCAGTACATCCCGCCCTTCCATTGCCGGGGGAATGGCCTCGGCCTGAATAGCGGTCGGGCGGCTGAAGCCCATGTCGCGCAGGGCGTCAAGCAGGCTGTCATCAAGATCAAACTCGGAAAAATTGGTCGCAGTCATGGTCTACCTCTGTTCGGGGCGCTGATTATAGACGCATTGGCGGGGTTGTTCATCTGTTTAAGCGGTATTCGCTACTTTTCCCAGGTGAATGTTTCTCCTATGCTAACCGCAGTTTGGCAACGACACGGCATAGTAATGACCTTTCAGCAGCATACACCGGCTTTGCGTACCGGCGGATTTACTTTTAAACAGTTTTTTGTGGCGCATGACCGCTGCGCGATGAAAGTGGGCACCGACGGCGTGTTGCTGGGCGCATGGGCACCGTTGCGTGAGGAAACGCGGATACTTGATATCGGTTGCGGTTCCGGCCTGCTGGGCTTGATGCTGGCGCAACGCAGCGGTGGGCGGTTTCCCATTGATGGTGTCGAATTGGACGCCGCCGCCAGCGCTCAGGCGGCGGACAATGCGGCGGCGTCGCCCTGGACTGACTGCATCCGGATTTATCAGGCGGATATTGTTGGCTATGCCCAGACCGCGACACGGCGTTACTCTCTTATCGTGAGTAATCCACCGTATTTTTCCCCTGGTGTTGATTGCGCTTCTGTACAGCGCGCGCAGGCGCGTTACACCACGACCCTGACGCACGACGCGTTATTGGATTGCGCCGGTCGGTTGCTTGAAGCTGATGGGCGATTTTGCGTGGTATTGCCGGCGGTGTCGGCGGATGATTTTTTGGCGCTGGCGCAACGGTCGGCGTGGTGTGCTGATATCCGAGTCGATGTAGCGGACAGTGCGCGTCGGCCGGTCAATCGGGTGCTGCTGTCACTGCGGCGTGGAGGCGAATCGGAGATGAACGCGGTAGCGCTGAGTCGAACGTCGTTAATCATCCGTGATGATGATCGACAATATTCGTCATCTTTTCAGGCTTTGACGCGGGATTTTTACTTGTCGATGTGAAAGGGGATGCAGGAAGGGAAACTTGATCCTGAGAAGCCCGTTTTTGCGCAGTAGGTGGGGTGTTGTGGGGCTGCCGGGGGAAACCCGGCAGGCGTGATCAGGGATGAAGAATGGTGGGATGTGCGTTTTCCGAACGTTGTGGATAATCGAGCGTATAGTGCAAGCCGCGGCTCTCTTTACGTTCCAGCGCACAGCGCACAATCAGTTCCGCTACCTGCACCAGATTACGCAGCTCCAGCAGATTGTTGGAGAGGCGGAAGTGGACATAATACTCATGAATTTCCTGCTGAAGTAGCGTGATGCGCCGCAACGCACGCTCCAGCCTTTTGGTGGTGCGTACAATGCCGACGTAATCCCACATAAATAGCCGCAACTCGTGCCAGTTATGCTGAATCACGACCCGTTCATCTGAGTTTTCTACCTGACTTTCATCCCAACGAGGCAGTGATTCCACCCGTGTTTTTTCAGGGAGATGTTGCAGAATGTCCTCGGCGGCTGACCAGCCATACACCAGACACTCCAGCAATGAGTTGGACGCCATGCGGTTTGCACCGTGTAAGCCGGTGTAACTGACTTCACCAATCGCATACAGACCATCAAGGTCGGTGCGCCCTTGCTGGTCAACCACCACGCCGCCGCAGGTGTAATGCGCCGCGGGAACGACGGGGATCGGTTCCCGGGTCAGGTCAATCCCCAGCGACAGCAGCTTCTCGTAAATAGTCGGGAAGTGCTGTGTAATAAAATCCGCCGGTTTATGGCTGATATCCAGATACATACAATCAACGCCCAACCGTTTCATTTCGTGATCGATAGCCCGGGCGACAATATCCCGCGGTGCCAGTTCCGCCCGTTTATCAAAGTCAGGCATGAAACGGCTGCCGTCCGGCCGCGTTAACCAGGCCCCTTCGCCGCGCAGCGCTTCCGTCAGCAAAAAATTGCGTGCCTGCGGATGATAAAGGCAAGTGGGATGGAACTGATTGAACTCCATATTGGCTACCCGGCAGCCTGCACGCCAGGCCATGGCGATGCCGTCACCGGAGGAAATGTCGGGGTTGGTGGTGTACTGGTAAACCTTGGCGGCGCCGCCGGTGGCGAGTACAACCGCTTTAGCGCTGCACGATTCGACATGTTCTTTTTCGCGGTTCCAGAGGTACGCGCCGACGACCCGTTTGTGGCCCGGTAAACCGAGCTTGCTGGAGGTGATCAAATCGACGGCGTTGCAGCGTTCCAGCAAAACAATGTTGGGGTGCTGTCTTGCCTGGCTGACCAGAGTGGTTTCCACTGCCTTGCCCGTGGCGTCTGCTGCATGCAGGATGCGACGATGACTGTGACCGCCTTCGCGCGTGAGATGGTAGCGGGGTTCGCCGTGCGGTGCGGTTTCGGTATCAAATAACACACCTTGATCGATCAGCCATTGCACGCAATGACGCGCGTTACGGGCAATAAACGATACCGCTTCCCTATCGCATAACCCATCGCCGGCAATCAGGGTATCGTTGATGTGGGCGTCGATGCTGTCGGTTTCATCGAATACGGCGGCGATGCCACCCTGAGCGTAAAAGGTCGCACTTTCAGCGAGCGGCCCTTTGCTCAGCACCATCACTCGGGCATGAGGAGCCAGGCGTAACGCCAGTGATAACCCGGCGGCGCCGCTGCCGATAATCAGCACATCGCAATCGTAGTCTGTAACGGAAGACATCATGGTCGTTGTTTAATTTATAAAACGGTATTTTTGAATCTAGCACATTATTTATCTTAAATGCATTTAAATGTTTAGCGAATTAAACACTGCGGCTGGTGAATGATGGATCGGGGTGCCAGCGACGGGCTTTTGACGTATGATTTCTCCGTTAGTGAGGGAGCGTGGTGAGAATAAAACCCCACAGAGCGGCACGGCGACATGCAACGCGTATCCGAAAGATGCAAAAAGCGTCATGTAGCGGAACTTTATGACATAAAAAGACTCCAAGCCGGTGCTTGCTCGATTTCAAATATATGGCTGGCAGTACGTGACTTAGGCGTGGTGACACGGTTTTGGGGAGACATGATCTCGGATGAGCGAGCAGTTAGCGGATCAGGTGCTGGTTGAACGGGTCCAGAAAGGCGACAGAAAGGCGTTTAATTTACTGGTCGTTCGTTATCAGCATAAAGTGGCGAGTCTGGTATCGCGTTACGTTCCTGCCGGGGATGTACCCGATGTGGTGCAGGAGTCGTTTATCAAAGCCTATCGCGCGCTGGAATCGTTTCGTGGCGAGAGTGCCTTTTACACCTGGCTATATCGTATTGCCGTGAACACGGCGAAGAATTATCTGGTGGCTCAGGGGCGGCGTCCCCCTTCCAGTGATGTGGACGCCAATGACGCAGAAAATTACGAAAATGCCAGTGCGTTGAAAGAAATATCGAACCCTGAGAATTTAATGTTGTCTGAGGAGTTACGACGGATCGTTTTCCAGACTATCGAGTCATTGCCCGAAGATTTGCGACTGGCGATTACGCTGCGTGAACTGGATGGGCTGAGTTATGAGGAAATTGCCGACATCATGGATTGCCCGGTCGGTACTGTTCGCTCGCGCATATTCCGCGCACGGGAAGCGATTGATAATAAAGTGCAACCGCTTATTCAGCGTTAGCTTGTTCTTAACGTTACTCATGACGGGTTTGACAAGGTAAGGTGAAGTTATGCAGAAAGAAGAACTTTCCGCTTTAATGGACGGTGAAGCAGTAGACAATGCGTTGCTGAGCACCTTGTCCAAAGACGACGAGCTGCAGCAAAGCTGGCAGCGTTACCATCTGGTACGTGACGCGCTGCGGGGCGACGTTAGTGAAACGTTGATGCACGTTGATGTCGCTGCACGCGTGGCAGCCGCTCTCGAACAGGAACCCGTGCAGTTCAAGGCGCAGGTGGTGCCGGAGTCTCAGCCGCATCCTCGTTCCTGGCAGGCTTTGCCGTTCTGGCATAAAGTTCGTCCGCTCGCCAGTCATCTGACGCAAATTGGTGTGGCCGCGTGCGTTTCGCTGGCAGTGATTGTTGGTGTTCAGCACTACCAGCAAAGCAACGTGGTGAGCGACAATATGGCCGAAGCGACGCCGGCGCTGAGTACTTTGCCGGTGATGGGCGGTTCGGCGTCCCCGGTTAGCCTGAGTGTGCCGGCTGAGAACAGCGCAGTGCACACCGGGCAGCGTCAGATGCAGGCGCAACATGAACGCATTAATGCGTTGCTGCAGGATTATGAATTGCAGCGCCGCGTGCATTCCGATCAGCTCCAGTTGCAGCCGCAAGGGAGCCAGCAGCAGGCCGCCGTACAGGTGCCCGGTACTCAGTCATTAGGAATTCAACCGCAGTAATGAAGCGCTCCTGGTTTGCCGCATGTGTATTGCTGGGCAGCCTGTCTTATTCCTCTCTCGCCCCGGCAAGCGATTCCGGGGCGTTGTTGCAGCAGATGAGCAGCGCCAGCCGGTCATTGAACTATGAAATTTACTACATCAGTGTTTCCCGGCAGGGCATTGAATCGTTACGTTACCGTCATACGGTGCAAAATGGCGAAACACGGGCTGAACTTATTCATCTGGACGGTCCGAAGCGTGAAGTCATTCAGCGCGGCGGCGATGTCAGCTATTTCGAGGCTGATGCCGAACCGTTCACCTTGTCGGGTGATCACATTGTCGATTCGTTGCCTGCGCTGATTTTTGCCAATATCGAGCGGCTTTCCTCTTATTACGATTTTATCCCTACCGGTCGTATCCGCCTGGCTGATCGTCAGGGCGATGTGGTGAGAATCGTTTCCCGGGATGGGACGCGTTTTAGCTATATCATTTGCCTTGATGCGGAGTCGCGCTTGCCGTTACGGGTTGATCTGCTCGATCAAAACGGCGAGTTATTGGAACAGTTCCGGGCTATTTCCGTTACGGTAGATAAAAATGTGCAGTTGGACATGAAGCCGTTGGATAAAGTCAGCCAGCCGCCGTCGCTCAGTATTCCCTCGACTTCTCACGCCGATTTTAACTGGATGCCGGAATGGTTGCCCGTCGGCGTGCAAGAAGTATCACGTAGCCAGCGGCAACTGCCGGGAGTGAACGGCCTGGCGGAATCGCGGCTATATAGTGATGGATTGTTTAGCTTTTCCGTCAATATCAGCCCGGTGGGTGAAAATCACCCCGACCAGAATGCCTCGCTGGGTCGCAGGACTATTCATACCGAAGTACGGGATAACCGTGAAATCACCGTGATTGGCGAATTACCGTTGGCAACGGCCAAGCGTATCGCCGATAACGTGCTTTTCAAGGCGCAGCCATGATTAAAGAATGGGCAACGGTAGTGTCGTGGCAGGCCGGGGTAGCGGTGTTACATTGTGAACAACGTTCCGGCTGCCAGGGGTGCCAGTCCCGCTCATCATGCGGAACCGGCCTGCTTAACCAAATTGGCGGTGCGGCGACGCATCAACTGACCGTTCCGTATGCGCAACCGCTACTCCCCGGTCAACGGGTGGAAGTCGGTCTGGCGGAATCGAGCCTGTTGCGTTCGGCGATGCTGGTTTACCTGTTGCCGTTACTGGGGCTGATGCTGGGAGCCGCCTTGATGCAATACTGGCTGAACAGCGAACCGGCAACCGTGGCGGGAGCATTTGCTGGTGTGGCGCTGAGTTTCGCCGTAGTGAAGCGTTTATCAGCAAAAATCGGCAATAATCAACGTTATCAGCCGGTCATTCTGCTGGTTTCGTTGCCGGAAAATCTGTTGCGAACCGATATGACGCCCGAGCGTTGAAAGGCAGCCAGCCAGCGGGGAGGCTGCCTGTTATCGGTTTGATTTTTTCTTTTAATGACTTTTTACCTCTGCTTTCATCTTCTCATCCATAACCTTGCCATAATCAAAGAATTGATTCGATGCGCCATGACTAGGTTTTCCACCGTATGGCATGTAGAATGCTGCGATTCAGGTATATGACAGTAGCTATGGCTGTCATCACATTGCGCATGCCGTTCGGCAAGAATTTCAGAAATACCAAGGTAGAAAAACTTTTATAATGAAGCATATACGAAATTTCTCCATTATTGCTCACATCGACCACGGTAAGTCGACGCTCTCTGATCGCATCATCCAAATTTGTGGTGGCTTGTCCGAACGTGAAATGGAGGCGCAAGTGCTGGACTCCATGGATCTGGAGCGTGAGCGTGGTATCACCATCAAGGCTCAGAGCGTGACGCTGGATTACAAGGCTTCCGACGGCCAGACTTACCAACTGAACTTTATCGATACCCCCGGACATGTCGACTTCTCCTATGAGGTTTCCCGCTCTCTGGCTGCCTGTGAAGGGGCATTGCTGGTAGTGGATGCCGGGCAAGGGGTTGAAGCACAGACGCTGGCTAACTGCTACACCGCGATTGAAATGGATCTGGAAGTGGTGCCGGTTCTGAACAAGATTGACCTGCCGGCTGCCGATCCTGATCGCGTTAGCCAGGAAATCGAAGACATCGTGGGTATTGATGCGACCGACGCAGTGCGCTGCTCCGCGAAAACCGGTGTCGGCGTACCGGATGTGCTGGAACGTCTGGTGCGCGATATCCCACCGCCGGAAGGGGATCCGGAAGCGCCGTTGCAGGCGCTGATCATTGACTCCTGGTTTGATAACTATCTGGGCGTGGTGTCATTGATCCGTATTAAAAACGGTACGTTGCGCAAAGGCGATAAAGTCAAAGTCATGAGCACCGGTCAGGTGTATAACGCTGAGCGTCTGGGTATTTTCACCCCCAAACAGGTGGACCGCGATGCGTTGCAGTGCGGTGAGGTCGGCTGGTTAGTGTGTGCGATTAAAGACATTTTGGGCGCACCGGTAGGCGATACTCTGACGCTGGCGCGTAAGTCCGCCGAAACGCCGTTGCCGGGCTTTAAAAAGGTCAAACCGCAGGTCTATGCTGGCCTGTTCCCAATCAGTTCCGACGACTATGAAGCCTTCCGCGATGCGCTGGGCAAACTCAGCCTGAACGATGCGTCGCTGTTTTACGAACCGGAAAGCTCTACCGCGCTGGGCTTTGGTTTCCGCTGTGGTTTCCTGGGGCTGTTGCACATGGAGATCATTCAGGAGCGCCTGGAGCGTGAATACGATCTTGACCTGATCACCACGGCGCCGACGGTTGTCTACGAGGTGAAAACCACCAGCAACGAAGTCATCTATGTCGACAGCCCGTCCAAACTGCCGCCGGTCAATAACATCGAAGAATTGCGTGAGCCGATTGCCGAATGTCACATGCTGTTGCCGCAGGAATATCTGGGTAATGTGATTACCTTGTGCGTGGAAAAACGCGGCGTGCAGACCAATATGGTTTATCACGGCAATCAGGTGGCGCTGACCTATGACATTCCGATGGCGGAAGTGGTGCTCGACTTCTTCGATCGCCTTAAATCCACCTCGCGCGGTTATGCCTCGCTGGATTACGGTTTCAAACGTTTCCAGGCATCGGACATGGTGCGTGTGGACGTGCTGATTAACGGTGAACGCGTGGATGCGTTGGCGTTGATCACCCACCGGGATAACTCGATGTACCGCGGTCGCGAGCTGGTGGAAAAAATGAAAGATCTGATCCCGCGTCAGCAGTTCGATATCGCGATTCAGGCAGCGATCGGCAACCATATTATTGCCCGTTCCACCGTAAAACAGCTGCGCAAGAACGTTCTGGCGAAATGTTATGGTGGCGACGTCAGCCGTAAGAAGAAACTGCTGCAGAAACAGAAGGAAGGGAAAAAACGCATGAAGCAGGTAGGGAATGTCGAGCTGCCGCAGGAAGCGTTTTTGGCCATTCTGCATGTCGGAAAAGAAAGCAAATAACCCTGAGGAGTTGGCATGGCCAATATGTTTGCCCTGATTTTGGCATTGGCGACGCTGGTGACCGGTGTAGTCTGGTGTCTGGAGCGGTTTAAATGGGCGCCGGCGCGGCGTGCCAAGATTTCTGCGCTGAGCCAGCAGATTAATGGTGCTGTCGACGAGAAAACGCTGGCGAACAGCATCAAACAGCCGGGGTGGATTGAAACGTTCGCGTCTGTTTTCCCGGTGCTGGCACTGGTGTTTGTCGTGCGTTCATTCATTTTTGAACCGTTTCAGATTCCTTCCGGTTCAATGATGCCGACGTTGCTGATCGGGGATTTCATTCTGGTCGAAAAGTTTGCTTATGGCATCAAAGATCCGATAACGCAAACGACTCTGATTGAAACAGGGCATCCAAAGCGTGGCGATATTGCGGTATTCAAGTACCCGGAGAATCCACGGCTGGACTACATCAAACGTGTTGTGGGGCTGCCGGGCGATCGTGTGAGTTATGACCCTATCGCTAAGCAGGTCACGATTCAGCCGGGGTGCGGCGACAAGCCGAGTTGCAGTAGCGCTTTGCCGGTGACTTACAGCAATGTCGAGCCCAGCGATTTTGTGCAGACGTTCAGCGGGAGTGGCCGCGAGATGACCAGTGGTTTTTATCAGATTCCGGTTGGCCAGAAAAGCGAAGGTATTCGCATGGCGATCCGCAAGGAAACGCTGGGCGACGTGACGCATAGCATTCTTGCAGTACCCGGCGCTCAGGATCAACTGGGGCTTTACTATCAGCAAGTCCGTCAGTCGCTGGGAAATTGGGTGGTGCCGGCCGGTCATTACTTCATGATGGGGGATAACCGCGATAACAGCGCCGACAGCCGTTACTGGGGATTCGTTCCGGAGCGGAATTTGGTAGGTAAGGCAACGGCCATCTGGATGAGTTTTGAAAAACAGGAAGGTGAATGGCCTACCGGCGTGCGTTTAAGCCGCATTGGCGGTATTCATTAATCGAATGTAAATAAACTCGCAGCATATTTGCGACTTCCGTTGTAGAATATTTCTGAATAATAAATGCTGGCTCCCGGGCGGGAGCCACTGCAAACGAAACAGTTTTGACTTAATTCAGTGGCAAGGCAGGGCTGTTCCGTATGCTGTTGTTTAAAAAGGCATTATAGATCTATTGGTAACACATGAACCCCATCCTGATAAATCGTTTACAAAAAAAGCTGGGCTATACTTTCCAACAATATGACCTTTTATTACAGGCGCTGACTCACCGGAGCGCCAGTAGTAAACATAACGAACGGCTGGAGTTCCTGGGGGATTCCATCTTAAGTTTCGTTATCGCCAATGCGTTGTATCATCGCTTTCCTCGTGTGGATGAAGGCGATATGAGCCGGATGCGTGCAACTCTGGTACGCGGCAATACGCTGGCGGAAATTGCCCGTGAGTTTGAACTGGGCGAATGCCTACGCCTTGGTCCCGGCGAATTGAAAAGCGGCGGCTTTCGCCGAGAGTCGATTCTGGCGGATACTGTAGAAGCCTTGATTGGCGGTGTATTTCTGGACAGTAACATCCAGACCGTCGAGCGCTTGATTCTGAGCTGGTATCAGACTCGTCTGGATGAGATAAGCCCAGGCGACAAACAAAAAGATCCGAAAACCCGCCTGCAAGAGTTCCTGCAGGGACGTCACTTACCACTGCCAACCTATCTGGTGGTGCAGGTACGTGGCGAGGCGCACGATCAGGAATTTACCATTCATTGCCAGGTCAGCGGGTTTAGCGAGCCGGTAGTGGGTACTGGGTCAAGTCGTCGCAAGGCCGAGCAGGCTGCGGCGGAGCAGGCCCTGAAAAAACTGGAGCTTGAATGAGCGAAGAACAGACCTACTGCGGCTTTGTCGCTATTGTTGGCCGACCAAACGTCGGTAAATCCACGTTGCTGAACCAGTTGCTGGGGCAGAAGATATCCATCACTTCTCGCAAGCCGCAAACAACGCGCCACCGCATTATGGGGATCCACACCGAAGGGCCTTATCAGGCTATTTATGTGGATACGCCTGGGTTGCATATTGAAGAAAAGCGCGCCATCAACCGCCTGATGAATCGCGCCGCCAGCAGTTCGATTGGCGACGTGGAGCTGATTATCTTCGTGGTGGAAGGTACTCACTGGACGGATGATGACGAAATGGTGGTGAACAAGCTACGCGAGCAGAAAGCGCCGGTGCTGTTGGCCATCAATAAAGTGGATAACGTGGCGGATAAGACAAAGTTGCTGCCGCATATCCAGATGCTGAGTGAAAAGATGAATTTTCTCGATGTGGTACCGATCTCTGCAGAGAAAGGCACTCATGTCGATACCATTGCGTCGATTGTGCGCAAGCATTTGCCGCAGGCCATTCACCATTTTCCTGAAGACTATATTACCGACCGTTCACAACGCTTCATGGCGTCGGAAATCATTCGCGAAAAACTGATGCGTTTTCTGGGTGAAGAACTGCCGTATTCAGTCACAGTGGAGATTGAGCGTTTTGTGGCTAATGAACGCGGCGGCTATGATATCAATGGCTTGATTCTGGTGGAACGCGAAGGGCAGAAAAAGATGGTGATCGGCAACAAAGGTGCCAAGATTAAAACCATCGGCATTGAAGCGCGTCAGGACATGGAGCAGATGTTTGAGGCTAAAGTTCATCTTGAATTGTGGGTGAAGGTTAAATCCGGCTGGGCAGACGATGAGCGTGCGCTGCGTAGCTTAGGTTATATTGACGATCTGTAAGGCTCGCGCCGATGGAGGGCTGGCAGCGCGCATTTGTCTTGCATGGGCGACCTTATAGCGAAACCAGCCTACTGCTGGATCTATTTTCTGAAGATGAAGGCCGTGTCCGGGTGCTGGCTAAAGGTGCCCGGGCGCGGCGTTCAAGTCTAAAAGGCGCTCTCCAACCGTTTACGCCGTTGCTGGTAAGGTGGGGGGGGCGAGGTGAAGTTAAAACGTTGCGTAACGCAGAACCCGTCTCTCTGGCGTTACCGCTGAGCGGTTCATTATTATACAGTGGCTTGTATGTGAACGAGTTGCTGACTCGGGTTCTGGAGCTGGAAACCAATTACTCCGCACTTTTCTTCGATTATCTCCACTGTTTACAGCAATTGGCTGCTGCCAATGGTTCACCAGAGCCGGCGTTACGTCGTTTCGAGCTGGCTTTGCTGGAGCATCTTGGTTATGGCGTAGATTTTCTGCATTGTGCCGGCAGTGGTGAACCTGTTGCCGACACCATGACGTATCGTTACCGTTCGGAAAAGGGTTTTATTGCCAGCCTGGTGGTGGATAATGTCAGCTTTACCGGACGTGAGTTGCAGGCGCTGGCGTCAAGGGAGTTTCCGGACATTGAGACTTTGCGGGCCGCCAAACGCTTCACCCGCATGGCGTTGAAACCTTACCTTGGTGGGAAACCACTGAAAAGTCGGGAGTTATTTCGGCAGTTTATACCCAAACCCTATAAGGTGCCGCCCGATGAAAAGATCTAGAACCGAGCAGGTATCGCCAGGTACGACCGGCGTGTACACTGCGGCGATGACTTATTGTTGAAGGATGGATCATGGCTGAGTTGTTGTTAGGTGTGAATATTGATCACATTGCGACCTTGCGTAATGCGCGTGGTACGGCGTATCCCGATCCGATACAAGCGGCGTTTGTGGCGGAACAGTCTGGAGCTGATGGTATTACGGTACATTTGCGTGAAGATCGACGTCATATTACCGATCGCGATGTCCGTTTGCTGCGTCAGACTATTCAGACTCGCATGAATCTGGAGATGGCGGTAACCGATGAAATGCTGGCGATTGCCTGTGAGTTGAAACCGCACTTTTGTTGTTTGGTGCCGGAGAAACGTCAGGAAGTGACGACGGAAGGCGGGTTGGATGTGGCGGGGCAGCTCTCTCGCATCACGGCGGCGGTGACGCAATTACGTGAAGCGGGGATTCAGGTATCGTTGTTTATTGATGCTGATCGCGCTCAGATTGACGCTGCAGTAGCCAGCGGCGCGCCTTATATTGAAATTCATACCGGTGCTTACGCCGATGCAGAAAACGACGTCGACCGGCAACATGAATTTGAGCGTATCCGTGACGCAGCGACTTATGCCGCTTCTTGTGGCATCAAAGTGAACGCCGGTCATGGGTTGACATACCACAATGTTCTGCCGATCGCCGCATTGCCGGAAATGCATGAACTGAATATCGGTCACGCCATTATCGGGCGCGCAGTGATGAGCGGTCTGGCCTTGGCGGTGGCGGAGATGAAAAACCTGATGCGGGAAGCGCGCCGCTAATGGCGATTTTAGGTCTCGGCACGGATATTGTCGAAATCGCACGTATTGAGGCGATCGTTGGTCGTTCCGGCGATCGCCTTGCTCAGCGTGTGCTTAGCGAGCAGGAATGGAAGCAATATCAGGTCCATTCCCAGCCTATTCGTTTTCTGGCGAAGCGTTTTGCCGTGAAAGAGGCCGCAGCCAAGGCATTTGGAACCGGTATTCGAGACGGCCTGGCGTTTGCTCAGTTTGAAGTACTTAACGATTCACTGGGAAAACCCAGTCTGCGTTTTCTGGCACGCGCCGCCGAACTGGCACAGACCATGGGGGTCAGGCATGTTCATGTGTCACTGGCCGATGAGCGGCACTACGCTTGCGCCACCGTGATTATCGAAGGGTAAGCTGAGTAGCTATAGGCTGAGCCGCTATTACAACTGATCGGCGTGGTGCAACAGGACAAATTTTTCCCACAGCTGATCATGGCTTTCAAGATGATTAGCGTCTTTGAGGATCGTGTTGTCGATGGGGCAGACCTTTTGGCAGGTCGGCGTCTCATAGTGACCGACGCATTCCGTACAGCGTAACGGATCAATTTCGTAGATTTCATCCCCCATTGATATCGCCTGATTGGGGCATTCCGGCTCACACATATCGCAGTTAATGCATTTCGCGGTAATCAGTAGCGCCATGTTTTCTTTCCTTTCATCATTCGGGCGCTGATTATACTCCTCTATGAGCCGGTTACACAGCGCGGTTGCGGATAAACGCTGCAGATGGAGAAGGGATAAAAAAAAGAGTTTATTCGTTTGATTGATAGACTATACGACGAAGACATTAATCACTATTATGCGATTGTAGTGCATAATTTCTCATAGCATTTTGATATAAAAAACAAAAAATCCTATGCAATGTGTCCGTCATATTCGCTTTGTACTGTACTTGCATTACAGTCGGTCTGGGTGAAGATTGTCGAGTCGGATTCGATAAACTCATGTATGCATATGATATACTTTATTCGTAAGCATCTCCTTCAATGGCGGAACATATAGTGCAGCAAAACAGTCACTTTAATCAGCCCGGCTCTGAAGCCTCCATTTCCGGGGAGGTGCAGTTCGCAGATGCTGATTACTGTCACAGCTGCCACAGGCGATACAGATTTCAACCCATTTACCGTACCTCTGGCCGTTTGATGGGAATTGAGTTACTAACAGCTGTTTTTCACCCATCCATGCCGCAGAAGTTCTTATCTCCCGAACACTACTTTGCCCGCCTCAACGTTGCAGAACGCCTGAATATTGTTATCGAGCAGCTACAGCTACTTAACCAGTGGCATGAGCGCTTTGTTCGGGATGGATTACGCGCCTCTGTCAACATTGATGGATTGACCTTGCTGGCTTTGCAGGAAAATAAGCAGGCTAAAAAACTACTGACGACAATGCCGTGGTTGCGTTTCGAACTGGTTGAAAGTCTTGCTGTTTTACCGCACGAGATGTTGGCTGCGTTGCCTGAAGCCAGCCAGCTCTGGCTGGATGATTTCGGTTGCGGCATGGCTAACTTCTCCTCGCTGTCGCTGGTAAAATATGATTGCATCAAGATTGCCCGCGAGCTTTTCATCATGTTGCTTAAAAGCGAAGAGGGCAGAAAGCTGTTTCCATCACTGGTTACGCTGATTGCCACTTACTGCAATGATGTGGTGATTGAAGGGGTTGAAACTGAAGAGGAGTGGAACATTGTCAAACAATCGAACGCTTCCGCAGCGCAAGGGTATTTCTTGTCTCGTCCTCAACCTTTTGAAAATATGGAAGATCTTCGTTATGAATTGTAATTCTTCCTTCCTGGCTTGGCTGAAGATTACTCATTAGCCGGTTACCGCAATACCTTCACATCCTTCCAAAATCTCATTTTTGCTCCAATTAATCTCTCGAGGTTAAAAGAAAAATTCATCTTCCAGAAAGATACGGTATAAAATAAATGATTAGATTGCTATTCATGCTTTTTTCATTTTTTATGCCTTGTTTTTTATATAAATATAGTGTTTTATGTGGCTAATATTCTGTTTTATAAATGGGCTAACTGTGATGTTAGTCTAAAAAAACATCAGCCATAAGAGAAAGAACTGGTTAATTTTTATCAATATAATTAATTGATTTATAAAGACAAAAAAATAAATGTTTGCTACCAACGATCAAAAAGCATCTGGTGATAGTTATTTTTGATTAAAATGGTGCAACTTATCGGTATAATTGATTTGCTTACGAAAAATTGATAGTCAAAATACTGCGCTACGAAATCTGTAAAGAGCTGTATCAAAATATTAGCCAGGCTTATGTCTATAACTATCATTAATATGACGGATTAAGCTGCTTCTCTTGATTTTATTATTTAGGTCTGCACACGGCGATATAATGGAGGCTTTATGCTGTCGTTTTTATGGCTATGAACCTGTCCTGCAGAGCTGGATAGTTTTTTCATTCATCCTTTCTACTCTCCGGAAATGTGCCAACCCTGAAAATCCATACAAGGGGAGTTATTACCGGGATTTTTCGTCTTCTGTGATGCGATTTGTTCGATCAGGACCGTTCCGGGCCTGAGGAGAGTGTTATTGTGTATGAAATTATAATAACCCTATTAATAGTACTCTTAGGGATTTCTTCGGCAAGAAGCCGTAAATTTCAGGAAAAAGCCAACGCAGAACAAAAAAAGCAGGACTTCCTGAACATGGTGTTCTTCGCCGCTGAATACAGCCCGTCATCTATTATGATCGCTAATGAAAACAGTGAGATTGTGTACGTAAACCGTCAGTTTACCGTTATGTCGGGCTATGACGCGGAAGAAGTGATCGGTCGCAAGACGAATATATTGAGCTCAGGCATGACCAATGCCAGTGTGTATGAAGAACTCTGGTCCACCTTGAATAAAGGCGAGATCTGGAACGGCGAGTTCGTCAATCGTAAGAAAAACGGTCAGTTGTATTGGGAAAAGGCCAGCATCGTTAAGATATATAATAAAGCCAGCGATGCGGTTCAGTATGTCAGCATAAAAATGGATATCACTGAGCGCAAGACTCAGGAACACCATGACAACTCCTACAACCGTGCGCTGGAGTTGTTGTCGAGCGGTGCGCCATTGAAGGATATTCTGGATGCGATCATCTTCAGCGTTGAGGAGAAAAACCCCGGCCGAATTGTCTGTTCTGTCCTGCTGGTGGATAAGGAAAAGAAATGCCTGACGCTTGGCTCTGCTCCCAGCCTGCCGGGTTTTTACAAGAATGCTATCCACAACGTGAAGATAGCCGATGGCGCCGCGTCGTTTGGTTCGGCGGCTTATTCTGGCAAACGCGTTATTGCCGAGGACATTTCCACACATCCCCATTGGGCGCTATATAAAGGCCTGGCATTGTATGCCGGGTTGCGTTCTTGTTGGTCTGAACCTATTTTTGGGCAGAACAAAGAGATCCTGGGGGTCCTGAGTGTTTATCATCGTAAAGTCTATTCTCCAACAGAGGATGAAATCGCCTCTATTGAGAAATCGGCGCAATTGGTAGCCGTCGCGATCGAGCGCTACCGGGCGATTGATATGTTGCGTCGTAGTGAAGAGCATTATCGGCAATTGGCCCATTACGATTCTCTGACCTCATTGGCTAATGGCCTGACGTTCGCCGAGCAGATGGAACAGGCGATCCAGTTGTCCCGCCAGACAAACCGGAAGATTGCGTTGATGTTTCTCGATCTGGATAAGTTTAAGCAGATTAATGACACCTTCGGTCATGCAACCGGGGATCTTCTGTTAAAAGAGGCGGCGGCGCGCATGCGGGGAGCGGTGCGCGAGACTGATACGGTTTATCGCCGCAGCGGAGACGAATTTATCATCTTGTTGCAGGGCATTAAGGAGGTTGAAAATACCTTGTATGTTGCGGACAAGATTCACCATGCGCTTAATGAACCTTTCTATATTGAAGGAAAGAAGTTAGATATCTCATGTAGCATCGGGATAGCGTTGTACCCTGAGCATGGAACGGATTCATTAACGTTGGCAATCAATGCCGATGCTGCAATGTATCAGGCGAAGGCATTGGGACGCAGTCAGACTCAGATCTATCATGACCTGAACACCCATCAATAACGTTGAGTCGACAGGTGTTATCTCTCACGCAGGGCTTCCGCTCTGGCTTGCCGTATTGGTTTCAGCAGGTAGCTCAACAACGTTTTTCTGCCGGTAATAATATCCACGCGGGCTGTCATGCCGGGGAGGATGAGCAACGGCTTATCGATAGTCCCCAGATAATTTTTCTCCGTGCGTAACTGAACAAGATAGAAACTGTTACCCGTCTGATCCGTCACCATGTCCTGACCAATTTGTTCGATATACCCTTTTAGCCTGCCGAATATAGTGTAGTCGTAAGTTGTAAAAGCCATTATCGCTTCCTGCCCAGGGCGTAAAAACGCGATATCCTGTAGCCTGACTTGCGCTTCGATCAGTAAGGTGTCGTCCAGCGGCGTGATTTCCATCAGCGTACGGCCGGGAAGAATCTGCTCACTGTTGGTATCAACCAGGATGTGCTTGATGATGCCGCGTATGGGAGAGACGATCAGCGAGAGCTGACTGGCTGTCGTGCCTGATGCATTATTTTGTTGCGTATTCTCCAGTTGCATCAGAGGCGTGCCGATGTTGACGAGTTGCCCTTCATGGACATACAGGTCGCTGAGTTCACCCGCTTGTGTTGCCTGTACCCGATATCGGGGTGACTGACTGAGGGTTTTTCCGGTTGCAAAGACGGCTTCATCCATTTTAGCAACCGCCGCCCAGCCAATAAGAAACAGCATAAAAGCCAACATAATCCAGATTGATAGCCGAATAAGCCGGGGCGTGTTTTCCTCATATGCCTGACCGGCAGCGGGTGACGCCTGCGGTTCCTGCGGATGATGGTTGAAGAAATAGGTATTGTTGAAGAAATAGGTATTGAAGTAATGAACGAATTTAGCGAGACGCATTGATCTGCCCCTTCTTTAATGCATCCAGCACAATAGCTTTAGGACCATCGGCAATAATGCGTCCTTTGTCCACGATAATGAGTCGATCCACCAGTGTCAGCATGGATACCCGGTGTGTCACCAACAATAATGTTTTGTTGGCGAGATAAAGTTGCAGAGCCTGTTTAAAGCGATCTTCACTGCTGTTGTCCATCGCGCTGGTCGGCTCATCCAGCACCAGAATGGGTGGGTCAAGCAGTAATGCGCGGGCAATGGCTACCGCTTGTTTTTGACCACCCGACAGGCACATTCCTCGTTCGCCGACTTGTAGATTGTAGCCATCCGGATGCAACCGGGCGAAATCGTTGACGCCGGCGATATCGGCGACTCGCAACATGGCGTCATCCTCAACGTAGCGGGCGCCGCAGATCAGGTTGTCACGCAACGTACCGCTGAAGAGTTGAATATCCTGCGGTACGTAGCCGATGTGATGGCGCAGGTCGGCAATATCGAGTTGGCGTGCATCAATACCGTCGATCAATAGGTTGCCATGGGTAGGTTGATAAAGGCTGACGACCAATTTCTCCAGCGAGCTTTTCCCTGAGCCGGTACGGCCTATGATGCCGACTTTTTCACCCGGACGAATTGACAGATTAATATCGATCAGCGCACGGTTTTTCTGCTCGGGATAGCTGAATGTGACATCGCGGAACTCAACGCTACCCTGGGTATTTTCGCGTTTCAGAGGCGCGTGTTGCTCTCCTCTTTCTTGCGGTAATGCCATTAATTCCTGGGTTTCTTGCAGCGTTAACCGGGTTTGTTGGTAGCGAAGACATAACTCGGATAAGGGGCCCAGTGCCGTCAATGCATAGCTGTTGAGCAGGTAACAGGCAAACAGAGCGCCCAGTGTTAACTGCACATCTTGAAACAGGTAAACACCTGCGACGATAACGATGACGCCGGCCAGGTGTCGGCATGATTGCGTCAAATGAAAGGCAAGGGATGAGAGGTTTTTTGCCCTCAAATCCAACCGGCTAATATCGCTGCTGATGTGTTCCCACTGGCGTTGGCGTTCACCTTCTGCATTATTGATCTTGATGGCACTGAGTCCGCTCAGCGTTTCAGTCAATAGCGCCTGTCGTTCGTCGGTGAGTTGACGTGAATGCTTCAGTGCCGCCAGGGTCGGGTAATACAGCAGCCGATTGATCAACAGGACCAGCGGGATGGTCAGCAACGGTACCCAGATCAGCGGGCCACCTAATATACCGAGTAAAATCAGCATGATAATTGCGAATAGCACATCGAGCAGAGTGCTCAGCGACAGCGATGATAACTCATTGCACAGCGCCTGAAACTCCTTCACGCGATGCGCCACAGAGCCGATCCGCGTCGGGAAGGCCGACAGCATCGAGCCGATCAGGCGCTCGAATAATGTAGCGGAAAGGATGAGATCGATTTTTTTACCGGCAATATTCAGACAAATACTGCGTAATATCCGTAAGATAAGGTCAAACAGCAATGCAATGCCAAGACCGGAAGCCAGCACCCATAACGTCGTTGTCGTTTGATTAGGAATCACCCGGTCATAGACCTGCATAACAAACAGTGGAACGAACAGCGCGATAATATTAATGAGCAGACTGGCGACAATGGCATCCAGATACAACGCGCGGGATCGTTTCAGGGTGTCGCGGAACCAGGTTTTGCTGCGCGGTAATATCGTTGTCGGCGATACATCGAAGCGATGGGCCGGCTGTGCGAACATGACCAATCCCAGATAGTTTTGTTGCAACGTATTGTGGCCGACCTCAATTTCGCCGCCTTCGGTTTCACCCGTCATCAGACGGGCATTACCCTCTTCCGTCCAGCCTAGCAGAATGGCGGCGCGACCTTCGCGCAGTAATAACATCGCGGGCAGTGACATGGCCGGAATAGCATTTAACGAGCGCTTAAGTATCCGGGCGCGCAAACCGGCTCGTGCAGCGGCGCGAGGCAGCAGGCTGACGGGCAAACGCAGCTCTTCCAGCGGTAATCCTGCCGTCAAGGTGGTGCGGCTGGTCGGTTTCCCTTGTAAGCGACACAGTACCAGCAGGCAATCAAGCAAAGGGTCGTCATGGCGGATGCGAGGATCCTGATGTTGCTGGGGATATTCCTCGCCGCCTGATGGCTGCTCATAGTGTGTATTCATGTCGCTGTGCGTTCCTTAGCCATAGTGACCGCTTGCAGACAAGCCGTTCACAGATAAAAAATAGACAAAAGTGAGCAATATGGCCTGATTTTGTTGTTTTTTCAGGCTTTGACTGGCAAGCATTATTCATGGCGAACCTTATCAGACGCAACCTTTCATTTTTGAGGAACCCGCCGGCACCGCGCGGTGGAAAAGCCTGTGGTGTTTTTCTGTATCGGCTGGAAATTGCGAGTAACGGTCAATATAACTGACATTCCGGCACGACATAATATGTTCGTTAACTTATTAATTCGTGAGTTAACTGATGCGTCAGCCGCCGTTTGTGGCTGTATCACGTTACCGCTAAACGTGAGTAACCGACAGAGAATGGTGCGGGATAGCTTGCCCGTCGATGGTGAAAATGCCATGCTGGTGGGTGGCCTGGCATGATGTGCCAATGAGGGAACGTGGAGCGTAGTCAGGCTTCGCCGCGGTGAGATCCTTGCGGGCGGGACTGATTTCATCTCATCCTAATCAGGTACAGCGAGTCGTCCTGTCGTTGGGGTCTCTATAATATTGCTAATAAAAAAGGGCTTGGTATGTTTTACATTTTGCGTGACAGCAACGGTCATCTTATCAGGGTAGAAGAATCGCCGTTTCCTGAAATGAATGGCGAGCTGCCGGATGATTCTGTTGAGGCAATAGCATGGCTAAATAATCAGCAGGCTATTCTGGCTAAAATTGAGCGCTTGCGCAGCAGCGATCTGGAAATGGTACGTGTCCTGGAGGATCTGATTCAGGTATTGATCACCAAAGGGCAGATCAACATCACCGATTTTCCGGCCGCTGCACAGCTGAAACTCATCAATCGGGCGCGGGCGCGTGAAGAACTGGGTAATCTGGAATCACTGATCCGTGAGGATGAGGACGAGATTTTCTAATGTTGAGAAGTGCTGACAAAACGGCTTGCCAGTTAACTTGCAAGCCGTTTTTTATTGTTAAGCCGCCGGTCCCGATGGGCATTGGCGGATAATAGGTAGGACACATTGATGAACAAGGTAGCGGAATGGCGCTAAAAGACGACAACAGTATGGATTTCGGTGCATTGGTATCAGAGGCACGTAACCCGGCATCCATGAATCTGGACCAATTGTCCACGTTAGAAATGGTGTCTTTGTTCAATCAGGAAGATCATCGGGTACCTGAGGCTATTCGTGAGGTTCTGCCGGCGATAGCGCAGGCAGTAGATGCGGCGGCCGCGTGTCTGAAGAGCGGTGGGCGCATTATCTATCTGGGTGCCGGTACCAGCGGCCGTCTTGGCATCCTTGATGCTTCGGAATGCCCGCCTACTTTCGGCGTGCCGCATGGCGTCGTCGTCGGGTTAATTGCCGGGGGACCGGGGGCTTTGCTTAAAGCGGTTGAGGGGGCGGAAGATAACCCGGCGTTAGGCGAAGCCGATTTGACCGCACTGACGCTAACACCTGTGGATATGGTGATCGGCCTTGCGGCATCGGGGAGAACGCCGTATGTGATTGGCGGTTTGCACTACGCGCGAACAATGGGATGTCGCACTGCTGCTATTTCCTGCAATCCGCATTCGCCGATTGCTCAGGCTGCCGATATCGCCATTTCTCCGCTGGTAGGGCCGGAAGTGTTGACGGGATCCACCCGGTTGAAATCCGGTACGGCGCAAAAATTAGTGTTGAACATGATTTCCACCGGTGCCATGGTGCGGTTGGGCAAGGTATACCAGAACCTGATGGTGGATGTGAAAGCCACCAACGTCAAACTCGTGGATCGCGCCTGCCGTATTCTGATGGAAGCTACCGGCGTTGATCGTGAAACGGCGCAACAATGTCTGGCGCAGACCGATTATGACGTCAAACCCGCCATCGTCATGGTTGTGACAGGTTGTAATGTACAACAGGCCAGAGAACGGTTAGTGGAAAACGGGGGTTATCTGCGTGATGCGTTGTATACGGAAAAAGCGAAAAGCCAAGAGGAATGATGAGTAGTCCAATGGATGATGAATTCTGGATGCGCCATGCACTGTCGTTGGCGCAACGGGCCTGGGACGAAGGCGAAGTACCGGTTGGCGCCGTATTGGTGCAAGGGGGAAATGTTATTGGCGAAGGTTGGAATCGGCCGATAGGTCGTCATGACCCTACTGCACATGCGGAGATGATGGCGTTACAACAGGGCGGGCAGACGTTACAAAACTATCGTTTGTTGGAAACCACCTTGTATATCACGCTGGAACCCTGCGTGATGTGTGCCGGCGCCATGATTCACAGCCGCATCAGTCGGCTGGTGTATGGCGCAGTTGATGCCAAAACCGGTGCCGCCGGTTCGCTGGTGGATATTCTGCGCCATCCTGGGATGAATCATCACATCATGATCACGGACGGCGTGCTGGCCGATGAGTGTTCTGAGCTGCTGAGCCGGTTTTTCCGTATGCGTCGTCAGCAGCAGCGTGACGCCCGTGCCGGGCGCGACGTCGTCGATCCCGGCTGAATCACCGCAGTCAATGAGGCTGAGTAGCCGTCAGTTGCTCCGGCGGTACGGCAGGGTAGGCGCTGGCGGCCAGTTGCTGTTGTAATGCCCGGTTTTCCTTCTCAGAAAGATATCCCACCAGGCTGACCATGTAGCGCCGGATATTTTCCACATAATTGTACGCTTCCTGACCACGGGCATAACCGTTGGCGGTCTGGCTGTAATAGCGTTTCTGGCTGAGCATCGGCAGGCGTATTTTGACATCGGCCCAACTGTCCGGATTACCTTGCTGTTTTTCCGTCAGCTTGCGGGCATCCATCATGTGCGCGTAACCCATATTATAGGCCGCCAGCGCAAACCAGATCCGCTCATCTGCCGGAATGGTGGCAGGCACCTGCTGCATCATTTGGCTTAGGTATCTGGCACCGCCGCGGATGCTTTCCTCCGGATTGAGTCGATTCACCACATCCAGACTTTCGGCGGTATTGCGTGTCAGCATCATCAAGCCGCGTACCCCGGTTGGCGAGGTTGCCAGTGGGTTCCAGTGCGATTCCTGATAGGAGATCGCGGCCAGCAGCTTCCAGTCTATCTCTTTGGCATGTTTTTCGAACAGCGGTTGCAGCCCCGGCAGGGTATTGTCGATGGCGCTGAGGAAGGTGGTGGTATCCACATAATCGAATTCGCCGACGTGCCCCAGATATTTCTCTTCCAGACGAGCGAGAGTGCCGTCTTCCATCACTTGACTGAAGAAGTCGAGCAGGGCGGCAGAAAGACTATCGTCACGATTTTGCCGCATATACCAGGTAACCGGCTCTTCGTCGCTGAGGTCGAACGAGACGGCCAATTGAGGGTGAATGCGTTGCATCAAGCCGATATTGATTGAATCGGCGATGGTGTAATCCAGTTTCCCATCCGCTACCTGTTTCAGGAGGTCCAGTTCGGATACATCGGTGGCGACTTCCCAACTCAGTTGCGGATATTTTTCGGTTTTGAGGTCACGCAGCGTAGCGGCGTGCGCTGAGCCGGACAGCACGGTCAGTTTGCCCTGCAACTTATCCAGCGAAGCGGGGCGAGCGCTCCCCATACGGTAGACCAGTTGCTGTGACACTGAATAATAGGAGGGGCCGGCCTGGAAACGGTTCAGGCGCTCCTGATTATAGATAAGGCCCGCTGCCAGCAGGTCGGCATTGTCGTTATCCAGATCGCTGAATAAATCATCAACGTTTTGGCGCACCGAAACCACCAGCCGCACGCCGAGATAGTCGGCGAATCGCTTAGCCAGTTCATAGTCCAGCCCGGATGGGGAACCATTGCTGAAGGTATAGGTCAGCGGAGAAGTCACGGTGCTGATGCGTAGCTCGCCACGTGAAAGGATTTGCCTTAGCTGGACATCCTGATGACTGCGCCAGGGAATATTTGGCCACAGTGCCAGCGTCAACAGCAAAGCGATTACCCCGATGAAAATATAATTTATCGTTAAACGCTTCAATGAGTTGTCTCTCGGCGGCCGATTGGCCTGTCTGTCTGTAACGGCAGTTTCTTATTAAGTCTGTCCCAGAGTCGGGGGCATTTTGCTTAACAAACCGCCAGTGTGCAACTGTTATTCGTTTGCTTACAGTTTAGCCATCCTGCCCCTTCAATGTTTAACAATCGCTACGCAAACGGTTTCGTCAGGCGTCACTATTCTCTATAATAGCGTGCGTTTCCCCCCTGTAGCGCCCTGACGCACTGTCTCCGGTGCCTCGAAGACGAGAGAAATTTAGATGATGGAAATACTGCGTGGTTCACCCGCCTTATCGGCTTTTCGTATCAATAAACTGTTGGCCCGGTGCAAGGAGTACCACCTGCCCGTCAGCGACATTTATGCCGAATACGTCCACTTCGCCGATGTGAACGCTCCGCTAAACCATGAAGAGCAGTCACGACTGAGCCGCCTGCTGAAGTACGGGCCTTCTCTCGCTGAGCATGAGCCTACCGGGCGGCTGATTCTGGTGACCCCGCGTCCGGGCACCATTTCTCCCTGGTCTTCCAAGGCTACCGATATCGCACACAATTGCGGCCTGCAGAAAATTCGCCGTCTGGAGCGTGGTTTGGCGTTTTACATCCACGCGCCGACATTAAGTAATGCCCAGTGGAAAGAGCTGGCCGCGCTGCTCCACGACCGTATGATGGAGAGCGTGTTTGACGACCTGCAACAGGCCAACCTGCTGTTCTCTCAGCATCAGCCTGCTGCGCTAAAGCGGGTGGAAATTCTGTTGCAGGGCCGCCCTGCACTGGAAGAGGCCAACCTGCGCCTGGGGCTGGCGCTGGCCGACGACGAAATGGATTATCTGCTGGATGCCTTTACCCGGCTGGGGCGCAATCCAACCGATATCGAACTCTATATGTTTGCTCAGGCGAATTCCGAGCACTGTCGCCACAAAATTTTCAATGCCGACTGGGTCATCAATGGCGAAGCGCAGCCGAAGTCGCTGTTCAAGATGATCAAAAATACCTTCGAGCACACACCGGACCACGTACTGTCTGCCTATAAGGATAACGCGGCGGTAATGGAGGGCTCGGCTGTGGGCCGTTTCTTCCCGGATCCGCAGGGCGCTTATGCTTACCATCAGGAAGACGCACATATCCTGATGAAAGTGGAAACCCATAACCATCCGACCGCCATTTCGCCGTGGCCGGGTGCCGCGACCGGCTCAGGTGGTGAAATTCGCGATGAAGGCGCCACCGGACGAGGAGCGAAACCGAAAGCCGGTTTGGTCGGGTTCTCGGTATCTAACCTACGTATTCCCGGCTTTATTCAGCCCTGGGAACAGGATTTCGGCAAACCGGACCGTATCGTCAGCGCGCTGGATATCATGACCGATGGCCCGCTGGGTGGCGCGGCCTTTAATAACGAATTCGGCCGACCGGCGCTGACCGGTTATTTCCGTACCTATGAAGAAGCGGTAGATAGCCATAACGGCGTCGAAGTGCGCGGTTATCACAAGCCGATCATGCTGGCGGGCGGTATCGGCAACATCCGTGCGGGACATGTGAAGAAAGGCGAAATTAGCATTGGTGCCAAGTTGATCGTGCTGGGTGGGCCGGCGATGAATATCGGACTGGGCGGCGGTGCCGCATCGTCTATGGCATCGGGCCAGTCTGACGCGGATCTGGATTTTGCTTCGGTACAACGTGATAACCCGGAAATGGAGCGTCGTTGTCAGGAGGTTATCGATCGCTGCTGGCAGCTTGGCGAGCAAAACCCGATTCTGTTTATTCATGACGTTGGTGCCGGCGGCCTGTCCAACGCGATGCCGGAGCTGGTGAGCGATGGCGGGCGCGGCGGGCGTTTCGAGCTGCGCGATATCCTGAACGATGAGCCGGGTATGAGCCCGCTGGAAGTCTGGTGTAATGAATCGCAGGAGCGCTATGTGCTGGCGGTCGCACCGGAACAACTGGCGTTGTTTGATGAGATCTGTCGTCGTGAACGTGCGCCTTACGCGGTGATCGGCGAAGCGACGGAGGAACAGCACCTGACGCTCAACGATCGTCATTTCAACAACAAGCCGATCGATATGCCGCTGGACGTACTGCTGGGCAAAACGCCGAAAATGCTGCGTGATGTCGAGCGTAAGAGTGTGGAAGGCACGCCGCTGAACCGTGAAGGTATTTATCTGGCGGAAGCGGTTGAGCGTGTGTTGCATTTACCTGCGGTAGCTGAGAAGACCTTCCTGATCACCATTGGCGACCGTACGGTCACCGGGATGGTGGCGCGTGACCAGATGGTCGGCCCCTGGCAGGTGCCGGTGGCGGACTGTGCCGTCACGACCGCCAGTCTGGATAGTTATTACGGTGAAGCCATGTCCATCGGCGAGCGTGCGCCGGTGGCGTTGCGTAACTTTGCCGCATCGGCGCGTTTGGCCGTGGGTGAGGCGCTGACCAACATCGCCGCGACCCATATTGGCGACCTGAAACGGGTGAAACTGTCCGCCAACTGGATGGCTGCAGCCGGGCATCCCGGTGAAGATGCCGGTTTGTATGACGCTGTAAGGGCCGTCGGCGAAGAGCTGTGTCCTGCGCTGGGGCTGACCATTCCGGTGGGTAAAGACTCCATGTCGATGAAAACCCGCTGGCAGGAAAACGGTGAAGACAAATCGGTAACCGCACCGTTATCGCTGGTCATCTCCGCGTTTGCCCGTGTGGAAGATGTGCGTAATACCGTTACGCCGCAGTTGCGTACCGACAAAGACAACGTGCTGCTGATGATCGACCTGGGTGCCGGACATCACGCATTGGGCGCGACGGCGCTGGCTCAGGTCTATCGCCAACTGGGACGTAAGACGGCGGATGTGCGTAATCCGGCGCAATTAGCCGGCTTCTTTAATGCGATGCAGACATTGGTTGCTAACAAAGCACTGTTGGCCTATCACGACCGTTCAGACGGCGGTTTGCTGGTTACTCTGGCTGAGATGGCGTTTGCCGGGCATTGCGGTGTCAAAGCCGACATTAGCTCCATGGGCGAAGACGCGCTGGCGGTACTGTTCAACGAAGAACTGGGGGCGGTTATCCAGATTGAGGCTTCTCGCCGTGCCGAAGTCGAACAAGTGTTGGCTGAGCAAGGTCTGGCAGAGTGCGTGCACTATCTGGGACAGGCGGAAGCGGGCAACCACTTCATCATTCACAGTGGCACCGATGTGGTATACCACGAAAGCCGTACTACGCTGCGCAACTGGTGGGCTGAGACCACCTGGCAAATGCAGCGCCTGCGTGATAATCCGCAATGCGCGGATCAGGAACACCACGCCAAATCTGATGATAATGATCCAGGGTTGAACGTCGAGTTGACGTTTGATCTGCGTGAAGATATTGCGGCACCATTTATCAGCCGTCAGGCACGTCCGAAGGTGGCGGTCTTGCGTGAGCAAGGCGTCAACTCGCATGTAGAAATGGCGGCGGCATTCCACCGCGCCGGGTTTGATGCCATTGATATTCACATGAGCGATCTGCTCGCTGGTCGCCGTGATCTGCAAGACTTCCAGGCGCTGGTCGCTTGTGGCGGCTTCTCTTACGGCGACGTATTAGGTGCAGGTGAAGGCTGGGCTAAATCCATTTTGTTCAACGATCGGGTGCGTGACGAATTTGCCGCATTCTTCCTGCGTCCGCAAACACTGGCGCTGGGGGTATGTAACGGTTGTCAGATGATGTCGAATCTGCGTGAACTGATTCCTGGCGCCGAGCATTGGCCGCGTTTCGTTCGCAATAAATCCGATCGTTTTGAAGCACGTTTTAGTCTGGTAGAAGTGACTAATAGTCCATCCTTGTTCCTGCAGGATATGGCTGGCTCCCGTATGCCGATCGCTGTTTCCCACGGGGAAGGGCGCGTAGAAGTACGTGATGATAACCATCTGGCGGCTTTGGAGCAGCACCAGTTGGTGGCGCTTCGCTACGTGAATAATTACGGTCAGGCTACGGAAGATTATCCGGCTAACCCTAACGGATCGCCGAATGGCATCACTGCTGTAACCAGCAGCAGTGGTCGTGCTACGGTAATGATGCCGCATCCGGAGCGTGTATTCCGTACCGTGAGTAACTCCTGGCATCCGGAAAACTGGGGTGAAGATAGCCCCTGGATGCGCATGTTCCGTAACGCACGCCGCCAGTTGGGTTAATGCGATAAGCTAATATATTGATAATAAAGGGGCTTCGGTCCCTTTATTTTTTTGTCTCAAATCAGCGACATTATGACGTAAGGTTGTCTCCAAAAGGTGACATTTATTTGTTTGATTTTAAATGGTTATTTTAAAATAGTGCCAGAGTGTCTTTTTTTAGCGACAAAAAGCCGATATTTCACCGGACTAGCAGGATTGAGAGAGCGGTATTGTGAAAAATCACGATGCTGATTTTTTAATTTTAATTAAATTTCATATTGTTATATGCTAAATTTAATTATTGGCATGAAGTATGCTTAATAGTGTCGCTGCTCATTCAACTGGTTATGATGCACAGGTAGTTTTAATGCTCATAACACCCGGAATGATGCCAAAAGATAAGGTGCCTATCGTCCAACATCATTGATAACTGCCTGCGGGCTTTATCGCACATCGGGCGACACGTTGAGTGAGGCACCGCCTATTCAGAGACCCGGTCAGACAATTATTGTGTGACCGGGTTTTGCTTTTTGGGCGCGGTATCTTTTCATTCCCGGTATTATCGTGCGGGCCAGCTCGTATCTTGCTGCAACGCTTTGCATAACAGCACGGATGGATTGCGAATCATTGCCCGGATTCTGACGGCAGGCTTTTGAGGTGATAGCGATAACGCGTAGAATGGCGAGCGATATCTCTGGCGGAGTGTTATTGCAGGTAACGATATGATTTCGTTGAATCGTTGGCGTTTTTTTCCACGCTCCTTACGGCAACTGGTTGTTATGGCATTCCTGTTAGTCTTATTGCCGCTGTTGGTATTGGCTTATCAGGCTTATGAGAGTTTGGATCATCTCAGCGAGCAGGCCGCCGGAATTAATAACACCACGCTGGCTGATGCAAGACGCAGCGAGGCAATGACCAGCACCGCTATCAGCATGGAACGCAGTTACCGTCAGTTTTGCGTACTGGGAGATCAAACACTCTCACAGTTGTATCAGAATCAACGGAAGCAGTATTCCCAGATGCTGGACGCGCATGCGCCTATCTTGCCCGACCCTTCCTATTATCAAACCCTACGGCAATACCTGACTGAGCTGACCGATATTCGATGCCAGAACAACGGCCCGGCCGCCGCATCCATCGCCGTACTGGACAAATTCTCCCGCATGAATGCTCAGATGGTGCAGGCAACCCGTGAGGTGATCTTTTCGCGTGGGCAACAATTGCAGCGAGATATTGCTGAACGAGGCCGTTTCTTCGGCTGGCAGGCGCTGGTGCTGTTTCTGGTTAGTGTGCTGTTGGTGATGCTGTTTACCCGGATGATTATCGGGCCGGTAAAAGGCGTCGAGAGAATGATCAATCGGCTGGGCGAAGGCCGTCCGTTAGGCCGAATCGGCAGCTTCAGGGGGCCGACGGAGATTCGGTCTTTAGCGCAGCGGATCATCTGGTTAAGCGAGCGTCTTTCCTGGCTGGAGGCGCAACGCCACGAGTTTTTGCGCCATTTGTCTCATGAGTTAAAAACACCATTGGCAAGCTTGCGTGAAGGGGCGGCATTACTGGCTGATGAAGTGGTTGGTACGCTGACGGACGACCAGAAAGAGGTGGTGGCGATTTTGGATAACAGCAGCCGCCACTTGCAGCAGCTGATTGAGCAATTGCTCGACTATAACCGAAAACTGGCGGATGCGCCGACAGGACTGGAGCACGTTGACATCAGCGATATTGTCAACATGGTCTTGGCCGCACATAGCCTTCCTGCCCGCAGTAAATTGATGCAAACACATGTTGAACTGAATGCGCAGGGCTGCCGTGCGGAAACGACATTACTGATGCGGGTGATGGATAATCTCTATTCCAATGCGGTGCACTATGGCCGGGAATCCGGTAACATTTGGATCCGCAGCCGGCAGATTGATAACCGGGTTCAGATTGATGTCGCCAACAGTGGCACGCCTATTCCTGAATCGGACAAAAGTTTGATCTTCGAGCCTTTTTATCAAGGATCTCACCAGCGTAAAGGGGCAGTTAAAGGGAGTGGTCTGGGATTGAGCATTGCACAGGATTGCATCCGCCGTATGCAAGGTGAGTTGAATCTGGTCACGGTGGATTATGCCGATGTCTGCTTCCGTATTGAATTACCATTAAACGCTGAGAATTAACCATGATTGCACGGTCGTTAAGCCTCCTGTGGTTACGAGGTCCGGTAGTGTCGTTGTCCGGCCTGGAGGTTGTTGCCGCGCTGAAAAAGCTGCTGATTTGCCTGCCATTACTGTTTTTGCTTGCAGGTTGTGCTCAGGATAGCGACAGGCCACCTGTCGGGCGAAGAGACGCGGAACTCGTCAGCCTGCCTAAAGAGCAGGTAGCGGATTATCGCACCATGTCGTGTGAGCGGTTGTGGCAGCTCCATAATACTGACGCGATGAATAATGCCTTGTATTGGCTGCGGGTGATGGATTGCGCTGCACGTATGACGCCGACACAGGCGCGGCAGCAGACGTTGCTGGTAGGCGAAAATGACTGGAGCGGTTTGTTCCGTCAGGCCATCTTGCTGGATAATGCTGAAACCACCGAGCAAGAGCGACGCCAGATTATTGAACAACTGAACCGTCATCGACTGAATGTGCCGCTGACGTTATTGCCGCTTTTCCAGGTCTGGCTGGATAAACAAAATCTGATGTTAACACTGTCTGATGAACGTCAGCGTTTCCAGCGTACGTTGGAAAACAGCGATAAACAGCTGGAAGCCATGCGTGAGCAGCAGAATCAATTACAGTCTCAACTGGAAGCCACAACACGTAAACTGGAAAATTTGACTGATATCGAACGCCAGCTCTCATCGCGCAAGACAGTGCAGGGCGATTTGCCTGATGGCGAAGGCCGCCGGGGGAAAACCGGTGAGAACGAAACACCGCCCGCCGTGGTGAAAAAAGGAATGAAAAGCGAATGACCGCCAGAAAATCCGCCAGTCTGCTGTTAGTTGACGATGATCCTAGTCTGTTGAAGTTACTGGGGATGCGTCTGACCAGCGAGGGGTTTACCGTCACCACGGCAACCAGCGGTCAGGATGCGTTGCGATTGTTGCAGCGGGAAAAGATTGATCTGGTGATCAGCGATTTGCGCATGGATGAAATGGATGGACTGGCTCTGTTTGCTGAAATCCAGAAAAATCAGCCGGGGATGCCGGTGATTATCCTGACCGCACATGGTTCTATTCCCGAGGCGGTCGCCGCAACGCAACAGGGCGTATTTAGTTTTTTGACGAAGCCGGTTGATCGCGATGCGTTGTATAAAGCGATCGATGATGCGCTAAAGCTCTCACCGCCGGCGAGCGATGAAAGTTGGCGTGCCGCCGTAGTGACGCGCAGCCCGATTATGCAGCGTCTGCTCGAACAAGCCAAAATGGTGGCGCAGTCGGACGTTAGCGTACTGATTAACGGTCAGAGCGGTACGGGGAAGGAAGTACTGGCGCAGGCGATTCATGCGGCCAGCCCTCGTGCCGGTATGCCGTTTATCGCGATAAACTGCGGTGCATTACCCGAGCCTTTGCTGGAGTCCGAGCTATTCGGTCATGCGAAAGGCGCATTCACCGGCGCCGTCAGTCAACGTGAGGGGTTATTTCAGGCGGCGGAAGGGGGAACCCTGTTTCTGGATGAAATCGGAGACATGCCGCTAGCGCTGCAGGTGAAGTTGTTGCGTGTGTTGCAAGAACGTAAGGTCAGGCCGCTGGGAAGTAATCGGGATAGGGATATCAATGTGCGAATTATCTCCGCCACCCACCGGGATTTACCTAAGGCGATGGAAAAAGGCGAGTTTCGTGAAGACCTTTACTATCGTCTCAATGTGGTGAATCTCAAGCTGCCGGCATTGAATGAGCGTGCTGAAGATATTCCGTTGCTGGCGAACCATTTGCTGCGTGAAGCGGCGGCGCGACATAAACCCTTTGTTCGCAGTTTTTCGACTGATGCCATGAAGCGCCTGATGGCGGCCAGTTGGCCAGGAAACGTACGCCAGCTGGTTAATGTGATTGAACAGTGTGTTGCGCTGACCAGTGCACCTGTTATTGGCGATGCGCTGGTTGAGCAGGCACTGGAAGGGGAGAATACGGCGCTGCCGACGTTTGCCGAAGCGCGTAACCAATTTGAGCTCAACTATTTGCGAAAATTACTGCAAATCGCTAAGGGCAATGTGACACAGGCTGCACGTATGGCCGGGCGTAACCGTACGGAATTTTATAAATTGCTGGCGCGACATGAATTGGACGCCAATGATTTTAAAGAATAGTGTTAAGTTATTGTGAATTGCATGGCCGACTGTGATTTCGCCGTGCTGGCTCTGGCCGCTACATAGTCATGATTAGGATTTCACCATGAAAAAAATTGATGCGATTATTAAACCGTTCAAACTGGATGATGTACGTGAGGCGCTGGCTGAAGTCGGCATCACGGGGATGACCGTCACAGAGGTAAAAGGATTCGGGCGCCAGAAGGGCCATACCGAGCTGTATCGCGGCGCGGAATATATGGTGGACTTCCTGCCGAAAGTGAAAATTGAGATCGTCGTGTCTGACGATATTGTTGATACCTGTGTGGAAACGATTATGAATACCGCACAGACCGGCAAGATTGGCGACGGTAAGATTTTTGTCTTTGATGTGGCTCGGGTTATTCGTATCCGCACCGGGGAAGAAGACGAAACAGCTATCTGACGGCAGTTGTTTGATCCGCGGAATATCAACAGCCAGCCGATATCGGCTGGCTGTTTTGCATGACAAATCAGGGTAAGGTCGGCGTCCAGTCCCCCAGTATTTTGCTTTGGGTGTACTCTGCCGCTTGTGCGTCGGTGAGTTGTCGGCGATCAGCGCTTTTTGCTGCGCCGGCACCGTAAGACTTGTACTCGAAGAAACGAGAGTCTGCCGGATAGAACCAAATGGTGTTGCCGTCTTTGTCTTTACCCGACATCTTGTCCCAGCCATAAATGTGATTATCCATGCTGGTGTTCAGGAAGACGGTCTGGCCGATAGCGTTCGGGTCTGCGTAGCGTCCGTCAGAGAAGGTCGTTGTCGGATGCCAGGGGCGCCCCAGTCCATAGCTCTTGGCCGAAACGGAGTCACTTTCCCGAATGACGCGGCTGTTGGTGATCACCAGGCCATATTTCTGGTTGATATTGGTACTGGGGGCCGTCAGATAACCAGAGACGTTGCCACTCTTCACGTCGGCGCGGTAGCGGGATACCAGATCGCAGTTGTCGAATAATGCCGTGCCGTCGCCAAAGATGAAGTCAACGGTGCCGCTGATCCGGCAGTCAGAGAAAAAGCTGCGGCCGCCGGAAACATACAGTGTGTCCTGATAGCCTACCAGGCTGACATCTTTGAAGTAGGCGCGGTCACCGCTTTTTGTTACATAAAGCGCTACTGCCTGAGTGTCCTTGATTTTAGTGCTATCGCTATCGCTTTTGGCCTGATTAGCCGGGAAATCAAAGTCATTGCGAATAGTCAGTGACTGGGCGCTGAAATCCTTGGCGCTGATGGTCACCGTGCTGCTGCCGGCCGTTCCCCATTTGCTGCCGTCTGACTTCAGCGTACCGGCTGCGGTGGTGGCGGCGATCACTGTGCCGCTACGGCTTTCGCCTTTGAGATGCAGGTTACTGCGGGTAATCGTCAGGCGTTCGTTGTAAACGCCGTTCTTGACCAGAATGACAAACGGCGTACTCCCGGCCGGTGCGCTGGCGATGGCGTCGGCAATGGTTTTGAAGGTCTTGCCGTCGCTGGCGGATTTTGACACCACCGCGTTATAAGTGGTGGCTGCCTGTGCCTGATGTACGCTGGCGGCGATAATCAGCGACAGCGCAAGGGTTCCAGAGATCGTCTTTAACATACACATATTCCTTTAGTGGTGAGTGACAGAGGTCCAGGTGCTTCATGCACGGGTAAGGTCCTATAAACCTTGTTTTTTAGTATTACTGCGTCGTTGCTTGCAGCTTGCCTGCCAACTCCCGCAAAGAGGGTGTCGCCTTGATCTGGTCAGCGACTATCGCGGCGACCGCCTGAGCGCCTTTCTGCTGGAAGTGGGTGGTATCAGGTTGAGTCAGGCTGCCGGCCTGATCGCGGTAATAAGGGTAGAGTTCCGGATCAACCGCCAGCCAGTATTGCTGCCATTGTTGTCCATCCCCCTGATTGGCCAGTGCCAACGTTGCCGTTTCCACATCCAGTAACGGCACCTTATTTTTGCTGGCCGTATCACGAATGGTCTGGGTGTAATCGCCGATAAACGCATAACCGCCGGCTTTGTTTTGCTTCGTCAGGTGGCTATGGACTGCCGGTGTTCCGTTCTTTCCTTCCGCATTTTTGACGCGTGCAGTCGGGGTCAATAATACGGGGATCATCCGATGTGCCCGGGCGTAACGAATGTAGCGCTCCAGTGAAATCTGGAAAGACATATCCGGTTTGCCCTGGGGGTATTGTGGTTTACCGTCAGCGCTATTGGGGTAGGTGCAAAGGTTGGCGACATCCGCAGCACCACGAACCGCTTTCTGGCTATCGCAGTTTTGATCATTGTGTCCCATACCGATAAACAGGTAATCGCCCGGACGCATAAACGGCTCCATTTGGCGGAACCAACCTTCGTAGTAGAAATCGCGCGAGCTTCTCCCCGAACGGGCGCCGTTAACGACAGCAATATGGCTGTCCGGGCGGAGTTGTTGTGCAAATACCTGCCCCCAGCCCATGCGCGGAAAACGTGCTTTCTCATAGGTCGCCGCGGTTGAGTCGCTGACGATGAAAATACGGGTACGCGCTTGCTCCAGCGCTTTACGCTGTTGGCTGGCGCTGGTTAGATCCAGTGGCTCATAACTGCCTGAGGCATTCAAACCGACAATCGGGCGAAACGCGATGTCCGTCAGTACCGTATGGCCGGCCTGGCCGCTGTCATTGTGGTAATTGCGGGCGTGGTTAATGACCTGAAGCATCTGTGTAACGGCAGGCGTCAGTGCATCAGGATAAGTAAGCGGATCGAACTGCGAAGGGGCGGCAATACCAGCCTGCTTTAAGGCATCGTCAAAGCCGGCATGGAATTCACGGTAAGCGGTTTCCCAGGCTGCTGTCGATAAAGATGGCAGCGTCGTGGCGTCGATCAGTTGCTGTGGGCCAATATAACCGGCCGATGCAGCGACATCGGATAAAATACGATCGGTCAACGGGTTGATGTTAATACGATTCTCATGACCATCACGTAATTGGGGAACCAGTGCACTCAGGCACACCGCACGAAGCTGATTGCTGGCAAGGCAGTTTTGCCCGCCGGCTTCAACGGCTGACAGGCGCAGCGGTGCGACCATTGAAGAGACATCCGCATAAAATCGTCCCTGGATATCGGTTTTTACACTGTGCTCTACGCCGCGTTGATCCTTGATGAACAACGTGGCGGGAAAACGTATATCACGATACGCTACCCGGCCGCTAATCAGGGTGTTTGGTCCCAGCGTCGTGACATTTAATATCGGCTGTGAAGGGGACGCGGGGGATTCTGGCGCGATGTTTGCGGCCTGCGCGAAGGATATCGGCAGACACAGTAGGGAACCGAGAAAAAGCGTGCGTTTCCAGGTGGTTATTTTCATGGTGATGACCTTTTCTTCCTGCGATTGATGCAAAAAACGGCCGCTTTTTCAAGCGGCCGCTGTTGTCGACAGGGGTATTACAGTTTGCCGTAACCTGCGTTGTTGTTGATGCTGGTAGCCAGGCTGCTGGTCATGGTCTGAGCCGAATATTTGTACGGCAGAGTCGGTTTGTACGCCGTCAGACCACAGGTATCCAGCTTGGTGGTGGTTGAGCCGTTAACCAGTGAGCCTTTATCGGAGAACACCTTGCTGTTGAATTGCTTCACGATGCTACATTCTGGGTTTTTACCATCAATGCTCTTCAGGTTGGAGAGCGTGAAGGAGTTGGACTCAGACAGGATGCTGCCGCTGGTGCCCAGGCCGAAGCTGTACAGGTACGGATAGACGCTGTGTTTCACGTCGCCCAGATAAACGTTGTTGTAAGCGTGGATGCTACCGAAACGTACGCGCGGGGCACGTTCAGTCACGCGGTCGAACACGTTGTTGTGGAAGGTGACGCGCAGTTTGCCGGAATCCTGAGAGCCGTTGCTGTCGCTGTGGCCGATCAGGATAGTTTTGTCGTGCAGTTCGAAGCGGCTGTAAGAAATGGTGACGTAGTCAGACCCTTTCTTGATATCCAGTGCGCCGTCGTGCTGAACGTATTTTTCACCATCTTTGGTGGTGTATTTGTCGTCGGTGAAGCTACCATCGCTGATGGTGACGTGGTCAACCCAGACGTTGGTAGAGTTGTCGATAACGGCTGCATCCCACTCGGCGTTCCAGCCATCCCCACTTTCATAATGCGGTGCTACGTCTACCGGCGTTTCAATATACAGGTTACGCAGGATAACGTTTTTTACGCCTTTGATCACCAGAGAACCGTTGGTGAATTTACCATTGCTGCCAACACCGATAATGGTGGTATTGGACGGAATGCTGATCTGGCTACGCGCTTTCTGATCATCGAAACTGGTGTAGGCTTTGCCGCCACTGATATCAATCGGCCCTGTTACTTTGATGATTTTGGCTGATGAGTCGGTTCCATTCAGGGCTTTTTTAAAGTCGCTAATGTTTTTTACTTCAACTGCTTTTGCTGCCTTTGCGCCACCGGTAGTGCCGCCGTTTTGCGTTGCCCAGCCAGTTGTTGCGGCATCAGTTTCTACTGCCGCATAAGCAGAGGTAGCCATCAGTGCTGCTGTTACAACGGCAGCCAGTAAACTTTTAGTTCCGATAGAACGTACACGCGTGTTTTTCATAGACCGTTTCCTTGCGCTGTAGGCGCTAATCCAAATGCATTGTTAAGAATTCAAAAAGCCGTTTGTGAAAAAATGAAATGCCATTTTGTCCCTCGGCAAGGTGGATTTTTAAGCATTTCGGGGGAGATGTTTTGCGATCAAAATCTCGTTTTTTATGGCTGTTGTTAATTTTATCTAAACTGTGATCGAGACCGGTAACTTTTGCTAATGGATGTTGAATTGAATTTTCTTTTAAATTCAGTCATATGATCCGGAATTTTTGCCTGATATAAATAAAACCGTTAACAAATAATTCGATTTTTATTAAATATAATTTTATTAATTTAAGTGCCTTATTAATGCGGGAAGCCCCTATTTGCCGTGATAGACACTGCTTTTTCCCCGCTGATACGGTTGTTACAAAATTTGAGATCATGATGACTTGGTGAGGAGGGAAGGCCGCCGTTTCCGGCGGCCTTCCCAAGTGAATACAAATTACAGTTTGCCGTACCCCGCATTGCTGCTGATGCTGTTTGCCAGGTTGGTGGTGATGGTTTGAGCTGAATATTTGTATGGGATCTTGGCGGAATAGGTGTTGAAGCCAAAGCCGCAACCGTTCAGGTTGTACGAGGCGCCGTTGATGATTGATCCTTTATCGGAGAAGATCTTGCCGTTAAACGCTTTGACGACGCTACATTCCTTATCGCGGCCGTTGATCTTCTTGAGGTTATCAATGGTAAATGCATTGTTCTCAGACAGCAGGCTGCCGCTGGTGCCGAAGCTGTACTGATAGCGGTAAGCTTTATGATTGACATCGCCGGTGTAGACGTTGTTGTAGGCATGAACGTTACCGAAGCGTAAGCGCGGAGTACGACGGTCGAACCGGTTTAAAGCGGGGAATAAAAACGGCTGCCTGGGCAGCCGTTGGATACGCGAAATTACAGTTTGCCAGAGCCGGCGTTGTCCGTAATGGACTGCGCCAGTTCGGTCGTCATCGGCTGAACATCGTAAATGTAAGGGATCTTGCTGGTGTAGGCGCTGAAACCGCAACCAGACAGATCGACGGCGCTGCCGTTCAGGACGGAACCGTTGTCAGAGAAGATGGAGCCGTTGAATTTCTTCACAACTTTGCATGCTTTGCTGGCGCTCAGGTTTGCAATCGTGAAGCTGTTGCCTTCGGACAACACGCTGCCGCTGGTACCGATACCAAAGCTGTATTGGTAACGGTATACCGGATCTTTCGCATCACCTTTGAAAACGTTGTTGAAGCTGTGGATGCTGCCGTAACGTACGCGAGGCGCGCGTTCGGTTACGCGATTGAATACGTTGTTGAACAGCGTGACATGCAGCTTGCCTTTGTCCTGAGCGGAGTTCGTGTCGTTGTGGCCGATCAGCATGGTTTTGTCGTGCTGGTCGATCAGGCTGTTTGAGATGGTTACGTAGTCGGAACCGCGCTTGATATCCAGAGCGCCGTCATGCTGCACGTAGGTTTCACCGTCTTTGGTGGTGTACATGTCGTCGGTGAAGTTACCGTCACTGATGGTGACATGATCGATCCACACATGGTGTGCGCCATTGGTGATATTCATGGCGTCCCACTCGGCGTTCCAGCCATCACCTTTTTCGTAGTGCGGTTCTACGTCAATCGGCGTCTGGATATAGACGTTACGGATGATGACGTTATTGGTGCCGTCCGTACCGTCAATAATCAGAGAGCCGTTGATGAATTTAGCGTCGGTGCCAAGCCCGATAACCGTAGTATTGGCTGGAATGTTAATCTGGCTACGGGCTTTTTGATCCGCGAAATCGGTGTAAGGCGTACCGCCGCTGATATCGATCGTCCCTTTAATTTGAATGATCTTTGCCTCTGCACCGGCGCTAAGGGCACTGGTGAATTCGCTGATATTCGTGACGATGTAGATATTGTCGCTGGTTGCAGCGGCACCGCCGGTCGTGAAACCATTCTGCGACGCCCAGCCGACGGTGGGGGCAGATTCCAACGCTTTATCGCTAACCAACTCGGCAGCGGAAACACCAGAGGCCATCATACCGGCGATCAAGGTAGCCAGCAGATATTTTGAAGAGCGGGTAAAAGAACGTCCTGAAGCTTTGTTCATCATATTTTTCCTTAGTTGACTCTTATCTTAAGTGTTAAAAATAATTTCCATATATATCTATGGGTTATTTTTATTTATTGACCTTAAGGAATGCCACGCAGTGGACTTCATGATGTATTAATCATATTTCATTAACAATAATGAAGATTTGTCGCTGGTATCGCATAAGGGCTGCCAATGAATACATTCTATTTATTTGTTTTTCAATGATAGACAATAATGAAACGCCGTTTTAAATGTAACATTGTGTTTTTTATTTCTTATTTATATAGAATATATTAACTATCTTTGTGTTCGGGAATAAGACGGGGAAGGGATTGGTGGCAGTTGTTTTTCCTGTAATGTATTTATTTCTCAACATAAAATAATAAGAGATGAAACATTCATCAGGGCGCGGTGGAAATAAGACGTGACGGCATTTATTGGTGGGAAATAAAACAGGCCATGACCGGCCTGTTGACATAAATGAAAGTAATTTTTGTCGGCTATATCACTTTATGTGGACCAAAACATTCGTAATGAATCTGCGATTCGGTCACCCCAAATTCCAATAGTTGGCGCGCGATAAATTGCATAAAGGCGACCGGTCCACACAAATGGTATTGAACAGCGCTTCACGCTGATTGCCATTACGCTGATTACTCATATTGAAGATCTCTTTCAGTTCCGGATTATGGTGGAACATCCGCTGATAGAAGTGAGCGGCCTGTAAAGACCTGGTGATGTTCAGGGAAACGGTGTGGCGAAACAGAATCGCGCGCATGAAAAAATTGCAGGTGGAGAATGAGAAAAAGTCAGCCAGAACGATAAATCCCGGCGAGACGAGAAGCCTTGTGTAGCCTGTAGCTAATCGTTTGCGTAAAAACCTCTGTCAAGCTCTATCATCGCCAGTCCAAAACGGTTTACACTATGTACCCACGGCCCTCTGGGGTGATTTTTAATAAAGAAGCAAGTTAGCTGAGTCAGGAGATGCGGATGTTAAAGCGTGAAATGAACATTGCCGATTACGATGCCGAGCTATGGCAAGCAATGCAGCAAGAAGTGGTGCGTCAGGAAGAGCACATTGAACTGATTGCGTCAGAAAACTATACCAGTCCACGCGTCATGCAGGCCCAGGGGTCTCAGCTGACTAACAAATACGCCGAAGGGTATCCGGGCAAACGCTACTACGGCGGTTGCGAATACGTCGACGTGGTTGAACAACTGGCGATCGATCGCGCTAAAGAACTGTTCGGCGCCGATTATGCCAACGTGCAGCCGCACTCCGGTTCTCAGGCTAACTTCGCCGTCTATACTGCATTGCTGCAGCCGGGCGACACCATTCTGGGTATGAATCTGGCGCACGGTGGCCACCTGACCCACGGCTCTCCGGTTAACCTGTCCGGTAAGCTGTATAACGTCGTGCCTTACGGCATTGATGACAGCGGCAAAATCAACTACGACGAAATGGCCGAACTGGCGCGCACTCACAAGCCGAAAATGATCGTGGGCGGCTTCTCTGCGTATTCCGGCATCGTTGACTGGGCGAAGATGCGTGAAATCGCCGATAGCATCGGCGCTTATTTGTTCGTCGACATGGCGCACGTCGCCGGTCTGATCGCTGCCGGCGTTTACCCGAACCCGGTTCCGCACGCACACATCGTGACCACCACCACCCACAAAACGCTGGCCGGCCCGCGTGGCGGCTTGATTCTGGCCAAAGGCGGCGACGAAGAACTGTACAAGAAACTGAATTCCGCCGTATTCCCGGGCGGTCAGGGCGGCCCGCTGATGCATGTTATCGCGGGTAAAGCTGTAGCGCTGAAAGAAGCGATGGAGCCGGAATTCAAAACTTACCAGCAGCAGGTAGCGAAAAACGCCAAGGCGATGGTGGAAGTGTTCCTGTCCCGCGGGTTCAACGTGGTGTCCGGCGGTACTGAAAACCACCTGTTCCTGCTGGATCTGGTCAGCAAGAACCTGACCGGTAAAGAAGCTGACGCCGCGCTGGGCCGTGCCAATATCACCGTAAACAAAAACAGCGTGCCGAACGATCCGAAGAGCCCGTTCGTGACCTCCGGTATCCGTATCGGTACGCCGGCGGCCACCCGCCGCGGCTTCAAGGAAGCGGAAGTGCGTGAACTGGCCGGCTGGATTTGCGATGTGCTGGATAACATCAATGACGAAGCCGTTATCGAGCGCGTCAAACAGAAAGTGCTGGATATCTGCGCCCGTTTCCCGGTTTACGCCTGATAACCGGCCTGATGGCGTCCGACTGGCTCGGACGCCCTGCCAACGCCAGCCTTCGGGCTGGCGTTTGTTTTTCCGCTTCCCGTTGCGTCTGCTCCGGCTCTCTGCCAGAGTAACCGACCGTAGAGGGGAGACGACATGGTTTTGCAATCCACATCCTGGCTGGCGCTCGGCTATTTCACCTATTTCTTCAGTTATGGCATTTTCCTGCCCTTTTGGGGCGGCTGGCTCAAAGGCGAAGGGTTATCCGCCGAGGCGATCGGCATTCTGCTTGGCGCCGGGCTGGTGGCGCGATTTGTCGGTAGCCTGTTTATTACACCGTTGGTGAAAGACCCCGCCCGATTGATTACCGTACTGAGGGGATTGGCGTTGTTGTCGCTGTTGGCTTTCATCGGCTTCTGGCTGGGCAGCGCCTGGTTATGGTTGATGCTGGTGATGGTCGGTTTCAACCTGTTCTTTGCACCGTTGATTCCGCTTACCGATGCGCTGGCGGCGACCTGGCAAAAACAGATGCCTCTGGATTACGGTCGGGTGAGGGTGTGGGGCTCGGTAGCGTTTGTGATTGGCTCCGCCGTTACCGGGCAACTGGTGTCGGTCTGGGGGCATCAGGCGATTCTGGTCACTCTGGCGGCGGGGCTGTTATCGATGCTGCTGGGGATGGCGCTGCGGCCGCATGTGATGCCGGCTTCCGTTAAGCGTCACCAGACGCAAACAACCGCCACGCCGTGGCGTGTTCTGCTGCGCGAGTCGGCGATTTGGCGTTTTTTACTCTGTGTGTCGTTGTTGCAGGGGGCTCACGCCGCCTATTACGGCTTTAGCGTGATTTACTGGCAACAAGCGGGGTATTCGGCGGCGGTTATCGGTTATCTGTGGTCGCTTAGCGTGGTGGCGGAAATTGTCATTTTTGCGTTCAGTCGTCGTCTGTTCCGGCATTGGAGTGCGTCCGGGTTGTTGGTCTTGTCCGCGGTGTGCAGTGTGGTGCGTTGGAGCCTGATGGGAGCCACGGTGTCGTTGCCGTGGTTGATCGTGATGCAGATCTTGCATTGCGGCACGTTCACGGTTTGCCATCTGGCCGCAATGCGGTTTATCTCTTCACGCCACGATGCTGACGTACTGCGTTTACAGGCTGCCTATTCGGCGTTGGGGACTGGCGGCGCCGTCGCCGTGATGACGGTGGTATCCGGTTTTCTGTTTGAGTATCTGCAGGGTGGAACCTTCTGGCTTATGGCACTGCTGGTATTGCCGGTCTTTATGTTGTGTACGCAGGTGAGTGCTCGCTCGCGCTGGGGACGCCGACCTGCCGGTAATGGCGAAAATGGTCAGGATAAATAATGTTACATTATAACATTTCGGGCTTTTCATGCCGTTGGGTAAGCTGCCTGCTATTGATGATAATGGCGGTTTCCGGTCCGGCGCTGGCCCATCCACATAGTTTTATCGATATGACAACCACCGTGGAAGGGAAAGATGACCTGATCACCGGGTTGCGCATGAGCTGGACCATGGATCCTATCACCTCTGCGGATTTGCTTTACGATGCCGGCAACGCCGCTAAAGATTCTGAAGTATGGAAGAAACTGGCAGCAGAAGTGATGGCGAATGTGCTGGGGCAGCATTACTTTACTGATATCTATCGGAATGGAAAGCCTGTGAAATACCAGTCGTTACCAACGGAATATCACCTTTCCCGTTCGGGCAATAAAGCGGTGCTGGAATTCGTGTTGCCGCTGGCTCATCCACAGCCGCTGGCGGGGGCACCGCTACTGATTTCCACGTATGACCCGACTTACTTTGTTGATATGTCGTATAAAGACGACAACGCGATTCAGATTGGCGCTGCGCTGGCTGCTCGCTGTAAAGCGACGCTGGTGACGCCTAAACCGGATGCGTCGCTCCAGTCCTATGCGTTGTCGTTGGATAAAAATGCCAAACCGTCCAAAGATAGGGAACTGGGAAAACAGTTTGCTCAGCAGGTTACGCTGCAATGCCAGTAAATCGCCTGCGCATTCTCCGAAGTTATTTACGCTGGTGGCCGCTGGCGCTGTTTATATTGCTGATGGGTGTGGCCGCATGGCAGGCACTGGTCTGGTGGTCATCGATTCTGCTGCAAAGCATTGAATGGCAGCGGTCGCTGCATCAGCAGATGTCGGATTTGATGGAGCAGGTGCAGGCGCGGCCCCATCAGGCCGGCTGGACGCTGGTGATGTTCAGTCTGGTGTACGGTGTGTTGCATGCTGTTGGCCCGGGTCATGGCAAAGTGGTGATCGCGACCTATCTGGCGACCCATCCGTCCCGGCTGAAAAGCAGTTTGCAGTTGACCCTGGCTTCCGCCTTGCTGCAAGGACTGGTGGCCGTGGTGTTGGTCACCCTAGTGCTGGCGGTATTGCAACTTTCCAGCAAAGCATTGCACATCGGCAGCTTCTGGATGGAAAAGAGTAGTTTTGTGCTGGTGATCGTTCTGGGCGGCTGGCTGTGCTTACGCGCATTGCGGCGCTTGTCGGCAACGCTATTCCCTCGTGTCAGACCTCGCCTTCATGCCCTAACGCCGATTGCGGCGCCGACGGCGGCAGAACGATTGGCGCCGCCAGCCAGACGCCATCGACATGATGAACACTGCGGTTGCAGCCACCAGCATGTGCCGGCGGCAGATGCGCTCAACCAGTGCGACGGTTGGCGTACTCGCCTGATGGTCGTGTTGGCGATGGGGCTGCGCCCGTGTTCCGGCGCAATACTGGTGCTGCTGTTCGCCAAAGTTCTGGGGGTGTTTTTCTGGGGGGTGATCTCAGCCCTGACCATGGCGCTGGGAACGGCGCTTACCGTTTCGCTGCTGGGGATGGCCGTATTGTTTTGTCGCCGTCAGTTGGAGCGCCTGAGTCGTAACGGTACAGCTTCACGCTGGCAGCTTCTGTTTTGGTCCGCCTTGTCGCTGGCGGGGGGAATCATGCTGACTTTTGCCGGTATTGTGCTGTATCTCACTACGCAACCTGAGGTGGCGGGAGGCATTCGCCCGTTGATGGGGTAAGTGCGACGTTGTGTAAATGTCTCCGGTTCCACCGTCTTCACGTGGTCGTTGTATTTCGTGTTTTGCCAATCTTCCTGCCGTGTATACCCAAAATAATTCGAGTTGCAGGAAGACGGCAAGAGAGAGAATCCCGATGAGCTTACTCAGGTAAGTGATTCGGGTGAACGAACGCCGCCAACGCACCTGCAACTTGAAGTATGACGGGTATATCAAACAAATATCCTCTCTTTTTCATGTGAAACATATTGCCCGAATACAGTTGCAACTTTATTATTTACATTGAATGATAATGAATCTCATTACTTGTAAATGATCAGGGAATAATAGAATGCAAAAGTGGTTGTGTGCCATTGGCATGGTGTTGGGGTTAGTTTCGGCAGTCAAAGCCGCTCCGATCGTGGTGGAAGACGTAAGCGGCAGAAAAGTTGAGATTAAGTCTGATGTTAAGCGTGTGATTCTGGGGGAAGGGCGACAGATTTATCTGCTGGCAGCGTTTGATACCGAGGCGCCGTTCCAGCGCGTGGTCGGCTGGCGAGATGATTTGCCGAAGGCCGACTATGACGGCTATCTGGCGTATGAGCATAAATATCCGCAGATTAAACAATTACCCACTTTCGGCGGCGCCAAAGACGGTACTTTCAACGTTGAGCAGGCGGTGAATCTGAAGCCGGATCTGGTGCTGATGAATCTGGAAGCGAAAGCCGCTACCGATGAAGCCAAGCTGATTGAAAAACTCAGCGGCCTGGGCATTCCGGTGGTGTTTATCGACTTTCGTGAAAAGCCGTTTGAAAACGCCGAGAAAAGCATCCGCATCATGGGCCAACTGCTGGGCAAACCAGCACGCGCCGAAGAGATCGTGCAGTTCCGTCGCCAGCAGATTGAACTTGTGACCGAGCGCCTGAAGAACTATCAGGGGCCGCGTCCGAAAGTGATGATCGACCGTGCCGGTGGCTATGACGAAGAGTGTTGTATGTCGTTCGGCAATGAAAACTTTGGGAAAATGGTGGAGGCCGCCGGCGGCATCAATATCGCCAAGGGAATTATTCCCGGTACTTTCGGCACCCTGAATCCGGAGCAGATTATCAGTGCGCGCCCGGACGTGGTGATCGTCACCGGGGCCAACTGGAAAAACTACAACACCGCCAATGGTTGGGTGGGCGTCGGGCCGGGAGCCGACAAACAGCAAGCGTTGCAGCGCCTGCAGAAACTGATGGAGCGTTCGGCATTCAAAACCTTACCCGTGGCTACCAACGGCAAGGCCCATGCTATATGGCATCAATTTTATGACAGCCCGTATCAGTTTGTGGCGATTCAGGTAATGGCGAAATGGCTGCATCCGGATTTATTCAAAGACATCGATCCTGATGCGACTTTCCGTACTTTCCATGAGAAATTCCTGCCGCTGCCGTATCAGCCGGGTTATTGGGTGACGCTGCCAGCGAAATCCTGACCGTTCGTCGCCGCCGGCCGGGCGGTGACGGTAATCCATAAAAAACGCCCGAACATTGGTATGAACGGGCGTTTTTTGTTGTGACCGGCCGGGTGACAAGGCTGATGTTTACAGCGTCGGTGCCGTCACCAGTCCATCGATCATCACTTGCGGGATCCCTTGGGAACAACGCTCTATACGGCCGCGTACACCGTATACCTGTGCCAGGCTGTCTTCACTGATGACCTCGGCCGGCTCGCCGTTGGCAATCAGTTTGCCGTCTTTCAGCATCAGCACGTGGTCGCCATGGCGCAGCGCGATATTGATGTCGTGCACCACCACCACCGTCACGATATTGCGCTTGCGGGTTTCCTGACGCACCAGGTCCATCACGTGGAACTGGTAGTTGAGGTCAAGTGCGCTGAGCGGTTCATCCAACAAGAGTAATGACGGCTGACGGATCAGCGACTGCGCCAATCCGACCAACTGTTTCTGACCGCCGGAAAGCTGGTCCAGATAGCTCATCGCCAGATGCGAAATGCCCAGTTGCCTGAGCAGCGCCAGCACCTCGTCTTCGTTGCTGTTGTGGTGCAGCCCACCGGAGGCACGCTGGGCGACGATGATCGACTCCAGCACGTGAAGATGTACGCCGGCAGGCAGCGACTGCGGCAAATACACCACTTTTTCCGCCCGTTTGGCGAACGGCAACTGCATCAGGTTAGCGTCATCCAACAGCAGGTCGCCTTGGGCTTGCCCCAAACCCGCCAGCGCACGCAGCAGCGTCGATTTACCGCTGCCGTTTGGCCCCAGTAGCACCGTGATCTTACCGCGCGGCAACAGCGGCACCGAGAGATCGTTAATAATGCTTCGCTTAAGATAACCCGCGGAAAAATGAGAAATCGACAGTCCGTTGTGACTCATACATTCCCCCGGTTACGCAGAATAATGCTGAGGAAGAAAGGAACCCCGACCAGCGAGGTGACAATCCCTACCGGAATAATGATCCCCGGCAGCAGGTTTTTAGAGGCGACAGAGGCCAGCGACAACACCAGTGCGCCGGTCAGAGCGCTGGCTGGTAGATAAAAGCGGTGATCCTCGCCAAAAATCATACGGGCAATATGCGGCGCGACCAGACCAATAAAACCAATCGGCCCGACGAACGCAACCGACAGCGCCGACAGGAAGCTAATGCGCAGCAGTGTCGCCAGACGCAAACGGCGTACGTTGATGCCGAAGCTGATGGCGCGATCTTCGCCTAAACGCAACGCGGTCAGCTTCCACGAGCTCATCATTGACAGCGGCATCACCACGGCTAGCACCGCCAGCAGAATACCGAGTTTTTCCCAGGATGAGCGGGCCAGACTGCCCATGGTCCAGAACACCAGTCCTTGCAGCGTATCTTCGTTGGCGATGAATTGCAGAATGGATACCAGCGCGTTAAAGGTGAAGACCAGTGCAATCCCGAACAACACCACGCCGGAAGTCGCCACCTTGGTCCAACGGGTAATCCCGTCCAACAGCAGCGCCGCCAGCAGTGCGAACAGGAAGGCATTGGCCGAAATGAACCATTGCGCCGGAACACCCGGTATACCGATTCCCAATACGATGGCCAGCGCTGCGCCGAATGCCGCCGCAGAGGACACACCCAACGTGAATGGACTAGCCAGCGGGTTATTCAGGATGGTTTGCATCTCCGCCCCCGCCAGCCCCAGCGCCAGACCAACCACCACCGCCATCAGCGCATACGGCAGGCGGATATCCCAGACGATAACGCGGCTGCCGGCATCCGCATTTGCCGGGTCGGTCAGCGTCTGCCATAACACATCCAGCGGCAAGCCGGAAGGGCCGAGCACAAAGTCCAGCAGCAAGGACGCTACAATCGCCACGGCCAGCACTGCCATTAGCGCCAGCCTGTGACGGATGATGTTCCGGTAGTGGGTTATCGCGCTGTTTTCAGCCGTGTCGACACGGCTGATGGAGGATTCGGTGGTTACACTCATGGATTACTCGGCCAGTTTACGGGCAAATACAAAGTTGTTGTCAGGCAGGGTAGTAAAATGGCGAACGATGTAATGATAGCTATCGTCCGGGTTCAACGAACCGAACTGCTTCGGATACACCGCTTTAGCCAGATACTCCATGCCGACAATGTTATACGGGTGGTTATAGAAATGGTGGTAAACCCCATAGACCTGGCCGGCTTTAATCGCCGGGATCTGATCAATGCCGGTGCGGCTCAGCAGAGCTTTGGCTTTGTCCTGAATATCGCTGTCGCTGGCGCTATAACCAAACGGCAGGATTTTACTGGTGCCATTGCCGCGTTTGGATCCGGTCATGATGTAGGTATCGGGTTTTTCGCTGATCACTTTTTCCAATGAGACAAAGCCTGATGCGCCCGGCAGCAGTCCGGAACCGATATTTTTCGCACCGATGGCTTCTAACAAACCACCCCAGCCATTGTGGGCGTGAGTGAAGCAGCACGCGTCAGAGTTGCCAGCGATAGGTTCGATAAAGACGGTGGGTTGGGGGGTGATGCCGGTCGTGACTTTTTGGATATCGGCAAAATGCTGGCGATAAAAATCAGTATAGGCTTTGGCGTTTTCTTCGCGGTTCAGCATTTTGCCGAGCAAATCAACACTGGATGCGGTGTTTTGCGCCGGGTTGATTTCATAATCCACGAACACCAGCGGAATGTGCAACGCATTCAGCTTACCGATGACGCCATTCTCCATTAAAGCCGGCTTTGCGCGCAGTTGGGCAATCATCAGATCCGGTTTTTTAGCCAGAATACTTTCCAGTTCCACTTCGCCTTTGTCGCTGAAGCCCATGTCCAGAATGCCTTCGGACTGCGGCCATTTGCTTTTCAGTACATCCCAGGTGGCAGTGTCTTGTTTTTTGGGCAAGTTATTCCAGGCAACAAGACGGTGGAACGGATTATCGCGATCCAGCAGCGCCAGCGCCATGATATCGCGGCCGTCTTGTAACACAACGCGCTGCGGTTCCTGTTGGATAGTGACGCTTTGTCCGTCGATATCCGTAATCGTGAGGGGATACTGGGTGGCGAGGCTGGCGAAACAGGTTGTCAGTGTGGTTGCCAGCAAAATGTGACGCCATGATTTCTTTAACATAATGAATCCTGTCATTAACCGCTGTGTGATGGTCAATTAAAGCAAATGAATGAGTTTAATAATTATTATCATATAAACTTAAACTTTTACTCAACAGGGCTGAGTTGTAAAGAAAAATAACAGCGAGGGCATGCCCGACGGACATGCCCACAGGGAGGATTAACGCTTCAGCGCATCACTCAGTTGGTCGCGGATGGTGGACAACAGCGATTTCACCACGCGTGGGTTACCGGCAACGATATTGCCGGAAGTGAGGTAGTTATGGCCGCCGACGAAGTCGGTAACGATGCCGCCGGCTTCACGCACCAGCAGTTCGCCGCCGGCGAAGTCCCAGGGTTTGAGGCCAATCTCAAAGAAGCCATCCACGCGACCTGCTGCCACATAGGCCAGATCAAGCGCTGCGGAGCCGGTGCGGCGGAAGTCGGCGCACTGGCTGAACAGCGCTTCCAGTACGCGCAGGTAGCTGGCGCTGTGTTGCTTTTGTTTGAACGGGAAGCCGGTCGCAAGAATAGTACCGTCCAGATCGCGGGCGTTGCTGCCACGCAGACGGTAGCCATTCAACTGCGTGCCCTGGCCGCGGGTGGCGGTGAACAGCTCGTTACGCATCGGATCGTAGACCACGGCCACTTCAGTGCGGCCTTTAACGCGAACAGCGATGGAAACGGCAAAATGGGGAAGACGTTTGATAAAGTTGGTGGTGCCATCCAGGGGATCGATAATCCATTGAACGTCCTGATCTTCGCCAACCAGTTCGCCACACTCTTCACCGATAATGGTGTGCTGCGGGTAAGACTTACGAATAACTTCAATAATCAGGCGTTCTGCATCACGATCAACGTTAGTGACAAAATCGTTACTGCCTTTCTGGCTGGCCTCGACGGCGTCGGGCGTTTCATAGTTTTTAGCGATCAAGTTGCCGCCTTTGCGCGCTGCGCGCACGGCGATGTTAAGCATCGGATGCATGGTATCGTCCACAAGAATGTTAAAGAACAGAAAACGGCGCGGAGTATAGCAGATAGCAGGAGAAAGAGAAAACAGAGAAGTTTGTGTTAACATACGCCGGTTTTCCGTTTCGTATGACAGAGTCCGCATGTTACAGAATATACGCATTGTGCTGGTGGAAACTTCACATACCGGCAATATGGGGTCAACGGCCAGGGCAATGAAAACCATGGGCCTGACCAATCTTTGGCTGGTCAATCCGCTGGTCAAACCCGATTCGCAGGCGATTTCGTTGTCTGCCGGCGCCAGTGATGTCATTGGCAACGCCACTATCGTCGATACCCTCGATCAAGCGCTGGAAGGATGTGGCCTGGTGGTCGGCACCAGCGCCCGCTCCCGCACGTTGCCCTGGCCGATGCTGGAGCCGCGTGAATGCGGCGTACGCAGCATTCAGGAAGCGCAACGCGCACCGGTGGCGATTGTGTTCGGCCGTGAGCGCGTGGGGCTGACGAATGAGGAACTGCAAAAATGTCACTACCATGTGGCGATCCCCGCTAATCCTGAATACAGCTCGCTCAATCTGGCGATGGCGGTGCAGATCCTGTCTTATGAGGTCCGCGTCGCCTGGTTGGATAGCCAACAGCAAGGTGAGCCGGCGCATGAGGAGAGCCCCTATCCGCTGGCGGATGATCTGGAGCGTTTTTATCAACATCTGGAAGAGACGTTGCTGCACACCGGTTTCATCCGTCAGGCGCATCAGGGGCAGGTGATGAATAAGCTGCGTCGGTTGTTTACCCGCGCCCGTCCTGAAAACCAGGAGCTCAATATCCTGCGTGGCATTCTGAGCGCGATCACCAAAACGACGCCATCGGATCCGTCGCAGAATAATCATTGAATGAGAGCGGCTTGAGAGTGGTTATTGGGAATACGTGCTGTGCCGGGGTAATAGTTGAGTTATTTACTCGGTTAAATAGTTGACTGAAACACTCGGGAATGTCAGACTCATGACTGTGCTATGTATGCTTGACTCATAATACTTGTCTTAATAATACATGTTTATCTTACGGATACCACTAACATGAGACTGACATCTAAAGGCCGCTACGCCGTTACCGCCATGCTCGATGTGGCGCTGCATTCAAAAGAAGGCCCGGTTCCGCTGGCGGATATCTCCGAGCGTCAGGGTATTTCGCTTTCTTATCTGGAACAGCTGTTTTCTCGCCTTCGCAAGCATGGGTTGGTTGCCAGCGTGCGTGGTCCGGGCGGCGGCTATCTGTTGGGGAAAGATTCCGCCGAAATCGCTGTCGGCTCAGTCATCTCTGCGGTGGATGAATCCGTGGACGCGACCCGTTGCCAGGGGAAGGAAGGGTGTCAGGGCGGCGATCGTTGCCTGACCCATACGCTGTGGCGCGATCTGAGCGACCGCATCAGCGAGTTCCTCAACAACATCACCCTGGATGAACTGGTTAACAATAAAGAGATTCTGGACGTCGCGGATCGTCAGGATGCTGACGTGCGTCGTACCGCCAACGGACGCATACAAGAAACTATTAACGTCAACTTGCGTGCCTGAAAGAAAAAAGAACGAAACGCCTTGAACGTTTTGAAGTGATGTACGGAGTTTAAGAGCAATGAAGTTACCGATTTATCTGGATTATTCCGCAACCACGCCGGTCGATCCGCGTGTGGCTGAAAAAATGATGCAGTTTCTGACCCTGGACGGTACGTTTGGCAACCCGGCCTCACGTTCCCACCGTTTCGGCTGGCAGGCGGAAGAAGCGGTGGATATCGCCCGTAACCAGATCGCTGAACTGGTCGGCGCGGATCCGCGTGAGATCGTCTTTACTTCCGGCGCCACCGAGTCCGATAACCTGGCTATCAAAGGTGCAGCGAATTTCTACCAGAAGAAAGGCAAGCACATCATTACCAGCAAGACGGAACACAAAGCCGTGCTGGATACCTGCCGTCAACTGGAGCGCGAAGGGTTTGAAGTGACCTACCTGGCGCCGCAGCGCAACGGTATTATCGATCTGAAAGAGCTGGAAGCCGCTATGCGTGACGACACCATCGTGGTGTCCATTATGCATGTGAATAACGAAATCGGCGTGGTGCAGGATATCGCCACCATCGGTGAAATGTGCCGTAGCCGCGGCATCATTTTCCATGTTGATGCCACCCAGAGCGTAGGCAAATTGCCGATCGACCTCAGCCAACTGAAAGTCGACCTGATGTCTTTCTCCGGCCACAAGATTTACGGCCCAAAAGGGATTGGCGCGCTGTATGTGCGTCGCAAGCCGCGCGTGCGTATCGAAGCGCAGATGCACGGTGGCGGCCACGAACGCGGCATGCGCTCCGGTACCCTGCCGGTGCACCAGATTGTGGGGATGGGTGAAGCTTACCGCATCGCCAAAGAAGAGATGGCCGAAGAAGCGGTACGTCTGCGCAACCTGCGCAATCGCCTGTGGAACGGTATCAACGATATCGAAGAAGTGTACCTGAACGGCGACCTGGAGCAGGGCGCGCCGAATATCCTGAACGTGAGTTTCAACTACGTGGAAGGTGAATCGCTGATCATGGCGTTGAAGGATCTGGCGGTGTCTTCCGGTTCGGCCTGTACATCCGCCAGCCTGGAACCTTCCTATGTGTTGCGCGCGTTGGGGATGAGCGATGAACTGGCGCACAGTTCCATCCGTTTCTCACTGGGTCGCTTCACCACTGAAGAAGAAATTGACTACACCATCGATCTGGTTCGTAAATCCATCGGCCGTCTGCGTGATCTGTCTCCGTTGTGGGACATGTTCAAGCAGGGCGTGGATATCAACAGCATCGAATGGGCGCATCATTAATTCGCAGGAATCAGGACGCATATTATGGCTTACAGCGAAAAAGTAATTGATCACTATGAAAACCCGCGCAACGTCGGCTCGTTTGATTCGTCGGATCCGAGCATCGGTAGCGGTATGGTGGGCGCACCGGCCTGCGGCGACGTGATGAAACTGCAAATCAAGGTCAATGAGCAGGGGATTATCGAAGACGCCCGCTTTAAAACCTACGGTTGTGGTTCCGCCATCGCTTCCAGCTCGCTGGTCACCGAGTGGGTGAAAGGCAAGAGCCTGACCGAAGCCGAATCGATTAAAAACACCCAGATCGCCGAAGAACTGGAGTTGCCGCCGGTAAAAATTCACTGCTCTATTCTGGCTGAAGACGCTATCAAAGCCGCCATCGCCGATTACAAGAGCAAACGTGGCGACAAATAACGGGCAGATGAATTAGAGGTTTTTGCTTATGTCGATTTCCCTGAGCGACAGCGCTGCGCAACGCGTTAATGCCTTTATGGCCAATCGTGGCAAAGGCGTCGGTCTGCGTCTGGGCGTGAGAACGTCCGGCTGTTCCGGTATGGCGTATGTGCTGGAATTTGTTGATGAATTGAACACCGACGATGTGGTGTTTGAAGACAAGGGCGTGAAGGTCATTATTGATGGCAAAAGTTTGGTCTATCTTGACGGCACCGAGTTGGATTTCGTCAAGGAAGGGCTGAACGAAGGCTTCAAGTTCAATAACCCTAACGTTTCCAGCGAGTGCGGTTGCGGCGAAAGCTTTAATGTCTGACCGCCGGCCGGTCTGTTGACTGGTTCCCGCCGCGTTGTGTGCTCCGGCATGTAACGCGGCGGGCGTGCATGAATTGTCTGCGAACTCAGAGCACACTATGGATTACTTTGCTTTATTCGGGCTGCCGATTCGCTATAACGTGGATGGCAGCCTGCTTGCTTCCCGGTTTCAGGAACTGCAGCGCCAGTTTCACCCTGACCGTTTTGCCGCCAGTCCGGAACGTGAACGCATGATGGCGTTACAACAGGCGGCGACCATCAATAATGCCTATCAGGCGCTGAAGCACCCGCTGAAACGCGCGGAGTATATGCTATCTTTGCACGGTTTCGATTTGAGCAACGAGCAGCATACGCTCCATGACACTGCATTCCTGATGGAGCAGATGGAACTGCGTGAAGAGCTGGACGAGATTGAACGTCGCCCGGATGCGGAAAGTGCGCTGGCAACATTTGCACAGCGTCTGCAAGGGATTACCCGCCAGCGCAGCGAGCAGATGACGCGCGAGCTGGATGAGGAATCCTGGTCGGATGCAGCGGATACGGTACGTAAACTGCGTTTTTTTGATCGGCTCCGGCAGCAAGTTGAACAACTCGAAGAACAATTGCTGGAACGATAAGTCACATTCAATCCGGTGGGCAGTAATGACCAGGTGTCACCTCTCGCCCGCCCGCCAATTGATGGAAGCTCAATATGGCCTTATTACAAATCAGCGAGCCAGGGCTGAGTGCGGCACCGCATCAGCAGCGTCTGGCCGTCGGCATTGATCTGGGAACGACCCATTCTCTGGTCGCCACCGTTCGCAGCGGTGAGGCACAAACGTTGCCTGACCATGACGGGCGCCACCTATTGCCGTCCGTTGTGCATTACGACGCCGACGGTCATACCGTTGGCTGGGACGCTCGCCGGCAGGCGGCGACCGATCCGGTCAATACGGTCAGCTCCGTCAAACGCTTGATGGGGCGTTCGCTCTCCGATATTCGTCAGCGCTATCCCCATTTGCCCTATCGGCTTGAAGCCAGCGAGAATGGCCTGCCGGTGTTGCAGACTGCCAGAGGTCCGCGTAATCCGATTCAGATATCGGCCGATATTTTGTCGGCGTTGACCCGGCGTGCCGAAGAGGCGCTGAATGGGCTGCCTGACGGCGTTGTAATCACCGTGCCGGCCTATTTTGATGATGCACAGCGTCAGGGCACCAAAGATGCGGCTCGTCTGGCCGGTTTGCATGTGCTGCGGCTGCTTAACGAACCGACCGCGGCGGCGATTGCCTATGGGCTGGATTCCGGCCAGGAAGGCGTGATCGCCGTGTATGATCTGGGCGGCGGCACCTTTGATATTTCTATCCTGCGTCTTAGCCGCGGCGTATTTGAAGTGTTGGCTACCGGCGGCGATTCCGCGCTGGGCGGTGACGATTTCGACCATCTGCTGGTCGAATGGATTCGTGAACAGGCCGGGATTACCGTACGCGACGATCATCAATTGCAGCAGGTGCTGCTGAATACCGCCATACAGACCAAGATTGCCTTGAGCGATGCGCAAACCGTGCCGGTATCGGTGGCGGGCTGGCAAGGCGAGATGACCCGCGAACAGTTCAACACCCTGATTGCGCCGCTGGTAAAACGCACGCTGCTGTCCTGTCGCCGCTCGCTGAAAGACGCGGGTGTCGATATGGATGAAGTAAAAGAGGTGGTGATGGTCGGCGGCTCCACCCGCGTGCCGCTGGTGCGTGAGCGGGTTGGCGAATTCTTTGGCCGTACGCCGTTGACCTCTATCGACCCGGATAAGGTGGTGGCTATCGGCGCCGCGATCCAGGCGGATATTCTGGTGGGCAACAAGCCCGACAGCGAAATGCTGTTGCTGGACGTGATTCCGTTGTCACTGGGGCTGGAAACCATGGGGGGATTGGTCGAGAAAGTGATTCCGCGTAATACCACTATTCCGGTGGCGCGCGCGCAGGAGTTCACCACATTCAAAGACGGCCAGACCGCGATGATGATCCATGTATTGCAGGGGGAGCGCGAACTGGTGCAGGATTGCCGTTCGCTTGGGCGCTTCACGCTGCGCGGCATCCCATCGATGCCTGCTGGCGGCGCACATATCCGGGTGACATTCCAGGTGGACGCCGATGGGTTGCTGAGCGTGACCGCGATGGAGAAATCTACCGGGGTGGAGGCTTCCATTCAGGTGAAACCGTCTTATGGTTTGAGCGACGATGAAATCGCCACCATGATCACCGATTCCATGCAGAACGCCCAGCACGACATGAGTGCGCGCTGGCTGGCTGAGCAGCGCGTGGAAGCCACGCGCGTGCTGGAAAGTCTCAACAGCGCGCTGGCGGTGGATGCCGCTCTACTGAACGATGAAGAGCGGGCGGCGATCGACGCTGCCAGCCTTCAATTGCAGCAGGCTGCACAGGAAACCGACGCCTCAGCCATTGAGGCCGCGATTAAAAAATTAGACCAACAAACCCAGGAATTCGCTGCCCGCCGGATGGATGAATCTATCCGCCGTGCGTTGGCGGGGCATTCCGTGGACGAGGTATAACATGCCCAAGATTGTTTTTCTGCCGCATCAGGACTTGTGTCCGGAAGGGGCAGTTTTGGAAGCGAACAGTGGTGAAACCATTCTGGACGTGGCATTGCGCAACGGTATTGAAATTGAGCATGCCTGTGAAAAGTCCTGTGCCTGCACCACCTGCCACTGCATTGTCCGGGAAGGATTTGATTCGTTGCCGGAAAGCACCGAAGACGAAGACGACATGCTGGACAAAGCCTGGGGGCTGGAGCCGGAAAGCCGGCTGGGTTGCCAGGCACGCATCACCGATGAAGATCTGGTGGTGGAAATTCCGCGTTATACCATTAACCACGCACGCGAGCATTGACGGGGTAACTCATGGGACTGAAATGGACCGATAGCCGTGAAATCGGCGAAGCGTTGTACGACCTGTATCCTGATACCGACCCAAAAACCGTGCGTTTCACCGACCTGCACCGCTGGATTTGCGAGCTGGATGAGTTTGACGATGAACCGGAGGCGTCAAACGAGAAGATTCTGGAAGCCATCCTGCTGGTATGGCTGGACGAAGCCGAATAACCGAATTAGTCAACGGGCTGCCTTGAGGTGGCCCGTTTTCTCTTTTTTCATCATGGCGATAGCGGGCTGATAAAAACAAAGCCCGATTTGGAGTAGATGTATGACAACTGAAGCGATGCTGATTACCCTTTCCCATCAGCCAGCGGACGCACGCTGGGGTGAGAAAGCCTCGTTAACCGCCAATGAGCAGGGATTTACCATCCATCTGTCCGGCGACAAGCCGCAGACCATTATTCAGCGTGCGGCCCGCAAAATCGACGGGCAGGGTATCAAACACGTCAAACTGGCAGGCGAAGGCTGGGATCTGGAAAGCAGTTGGGCGTTCTGGCAGGGGTATCGTGGTCCGAAGGGCAAACGCACGGTAGAGTGGGCCACGTTGCCTGAGTCACAGCAGCAGGAACTGGAGAGCCGCCTGAAGATCGTTGACTGGGTGCGCGATACCATCAATCTTCCGGCAGAAGATCTGGGGCCGGAACAACTGGCGACTCGGGCCATCGATCTGCTGTGCAGCGTGGCGGGTGAAGCGATTTCCTATCGCATTACCAAAGGCGAGGATCTGCGTGAGCAGAACTACGCTGGTTTACATACCGTCGGTCGCGGTTCCGAACGTTCGCCGGTATTGCTGGCGTTGGATTATAACCCGACCGGCAAGGCAGACGCGCCGGTGCTGGCCTGCCTGGTTGGTAAAGGCATCACTTTTGATACCGGCGGTTATAGCCTGAAGGGCAGCGGTTTCATGGATTCCATGAAGTCTGATATGGGCGGTGCGGCGACGGTGACCGGCGCGCTGGCGCTGGCGGCGGCTCGCGGCTTGCAGCAGCGTGTGAAACTGTACCTGTGTTGCGCGGATAACATGGTCAGCGGCAATGCGTTCCGTCTGGGCGATATCATTCGTTATCGCAATGGTAAAACCGTTGAAGTCATGAATACCGATGCCGAAGGGCGTCTGGTGCTGGCTGATGGCCTGATTGACGCCGCCGAGCAGAATCCGCAGTGGATTGTGGATTGTGCGACCTTGACCGGGGCGGCCAAAACCGCGTTGGGTAATGATTACCACGCACTGTTCAGTTTCGACGATGCAATGATTGACTCGCTGATGGAAAGTGCCCGTCGCGAAGGCGAGCCGTTCTGGCGTCTGCCGCTGGAAGAGTTCCATCGCCAGCATCTGCCGTCTAACTTTGCCGAGCTGAATAACGTGGCGGGTGCGGCACACACCGCAGGCGCCAGCACGGCGGCGGCGTTCCTGTCTCACTTTGTGAAAAACTACCAGCAAGGCTGGCTGCATATCGACTGTTCCGCGACTTACCGCAAATCGGCGGTGGAGCAGTGGTCTGCCGGCGCTACCGGCCTGGGCGTGCGCACGCTGGCCGACTTCCTGCTGCATAAAGCGGGTTAACCGGGATCAGGCTATATGAAGACGACAACAAGGAGCCGATGTTCCCTGTTGTCGTTACTGTGCTTACCGCTGACGTTAAGCGTTGAGGAGCGTTATGGAGTTTTCACCCCACAATCGGCTGGAAGAGGTGTTAAAGCTGGCCGCATCGGAACCGGCGCATCGGCCTGAGTTTTTCAGCGAACTGCTGGAAGCGACGGTGTATGTGCTGGGCCACAGCGAAGAAGAGATGTCTGGCGAAAGCAGCCTGCAGGCAGGCGGCGAGCTGCAATTGCAGCACTGGGAAAAACCGGACGGTGATTCCGCCATTCCGTTTTTTTCTTCGCTGGAGGCATTGCAACTGGCGGTGACCGACGAACAGGCATTTCTGGCGTTGCCAGTCAGAACTCTGTTCGATATCACCCGTGGTGCCACGTTGTTTCTCAATCCGAAGCTGCCATATGGCAAAGAATTTTTGCCGCAGGAGATCGAACACCTGTTGTCCAGTGAGGGGAGTGGTCTGGTGCAACAGCATCTTCTGGATGGCGACGCCGAACTAAAAATCGGCATTCCGGCTGAGATGCCGACCCAGATGATTGATTCTCTGACTCAGTTGTTCAGTAAGCACCGCAACGTAAAACGGGCGTTTCTGGCGCAGCTCCAGGAACCGGATGAAGATCAGCCGCACTTACTGATCGGTCTGGATGTGTATGGCGACGATCTGGACGAGTTGATTCAGGCAACCGGATCGGTGGCGACGGATACCCAGCCGGATGACCGCCCGATCGATATTTGTCTGGTGAATAATGACGAACCCGGCATCAGTCACTTTTTAATTCGCCACACCACGCCGTTTTATGAGCGCAAATGGGGAAGTTTCCTGCGCGAATTCAAAAATGGCGGCCAGGCATAGCCGGTTGTAAATAATAGCCGGTTGTAAATAAATGCATTACAAGTAAAAACGGCGCAGGCAGGGTTGCCTTGCGCCGTTTTTTTATTGGTTAATCATCCCCTGTACGGCGGCTATACCCGTCATACTTCAAGTTGCAGGTGCGTTGGCTTTATTACTCGGCCCATCCTGGGGCCTCGCCCTTTCAGGGCCGCAGCAAGCTGCGTTCAAATCTGCTCCCGGCAGATTTGTCGCTCACCCCAGTCACTTACTTGAGTAAGCTCCCGGGGATTCGCTGCGTCGCCGTCTTCCTGCAACTCGAATTATTTTGGGTATATTCATCTATAACGACCGGTCAACCGGTAACGACAGGCACGTCGTCGCGCGCGCCCCATTCGCTCCAGGAACCGTCGTAGAGCGAAACCTGCGGCGCATTGAGCACAAACAACGCCAGCATCACCACCGATGCGGTCACACCGGAGCCGCAACTGGCGACAATCGGGCGTTGGATATCGACGCCAGCCTGATGAAAGATAGCCGCCAGTTCGTCTGCCGGTTTTAGCGCGCCATTTTCAACCAGCAGGTTCCAGGGAACGTTGAAGCTCCCCGGAATATGACCGCGACGCAGCCCCGGCCGGGGTTCATCCACCTCACCGAGAAAGCGAGGCGCGGGGCGGGCATCGACAATTTGCTCATCGCCGGTACGGCAAAGGGCCAGCACGTCATTAAGAGAGCAAATAGCGCCGACGGCAGGCGGTTTGGCGTGGAATTCACTGGCGGTTGGCGACACATCGCCCTGTTCCAACGGCAGCCCTTGCTGCTTCCAGCCTGATAGTCCGCCACTGAGGATCGAAATGCGCGAAGCGCCCGAAAGCCTCAGCATCCACCAGGCCCGTGGTGCGGAAAACAGGTTGCCTTCATCGTAAATCACCAGATGCTGCCGTTCGTTGAGCCCCAGCTTGCCCAATGCGTCAGCAAAGGTGGTGATGTTCGGCATCATGTGCGGCAGCGCGGTGTGGTGGTCTGAAAGGGATTCGATATCAAAAAATACGGCGCCTGGCAGATGCTCCGCCTGGTATTCGGCGGCGATATCGCGCGTATCGTTGCCCGGCGGCAACATACGGGCATCAATCAGGGCGATATCATCATCGTGACGATGTGCATTCAGCCAGGACGCGCTAACAAACAGTCCGGCGGTGGATGTAGACATAAAACCTCCCCGTATGAGCCGACTCTTCGACTCTGAATGAGCAATATAGGGCATTGTCTGGAATATTTCTGCCTCCGGCAACACGTCTGGCATTGATGTACAGCCTGAATCCATCCTGTTATATACATATAGGGGAATAGGCTAAATTTTTTTTACGAAAATGTTATTTTCCTGATGGGAAAGTCATGGCGGTCCCTCTATAATCTGCGCCACTTTACACTGGCTGGTATTATAATTTTATCTATGCCCGTCATACTTCATGTTGCAGATGCGTTGGCTTTCTTACTCGGCCCATCAATAGGTCTCGCCCTATACGGGCCGCTGCAAGCAGCGTTCAAATCGGCGAGTGCCGATTTGTCGCTCACCCTGGTCACTTACTGATGTAAGCTCCCAGGGATTCGCTGCGTCGCCGCCTTTCTGCAACTCGAATTATTTAGGGTATAACCAGCTGTTATGACATGTTGTTGGATGAGGCCAATATGACGGTAGAACGTACCTTCTCTATTATCAAACCGAACGCAGTTGCCAAAAACGCGATTGGCGCAATTTACGCCCGTTTTGAAAGCGCGGGTTTCACCATTATCGCTTCTAAAATGCTGCATCTGAGCCGTGAGCAGGCGGAAGGTTTTTACGCTGAGCACAAAGGCAAACCGTTTTTTGACGGCCTTGTTGATTTCATGACGTCCGGTCCGATCATGGTGCAGGTGTTGCAGGCTGAGAACGCCGTACAACGTAACCGTGACATCATGGGCGCCACCAATCCGGCCAACGCACTGGCGGGTACGCTGCGTGCGGATTATGCCGACAGCTTTACTGCAAATGCGGTGCACGGTTCTGATTCTATTGAATCAGCCGAGCGTGAAATCGCTTACTTCTTCAGCGCGGACGAAATCTTCCCGCGTAGCCGCTAATTTGGGCGAAACATCCCTTCCTCGGTAAAAAATGCAACTGAGGTAGCGCCGGTGTTATAAAATTTGTACAATGCCGCGCCCTGGGTGAGCACGCGCTTAGCCGGGGCGTTTCTTTATCCGTTTCCCTTTCGCGCCATAACGTGTAACAACGAGGCCATGAGTCAAATTATGTCTGAGCAAACCGTATCTCCCGTCGTTGCTGTGTCCGACGCTATCGCCGTTGCCGCCAATAGCAATGAAAAAATCAACCTGTTGGATTTCAATCGTCAGCAAATGCGCGCTTTTTTTGCCGAACTGGGTGAAAAGCCGTTCCGCGCCGATCAGGTCATGAAATGGATCTATCATTACTGTTGTGATGATTTTAATCAGATGACCGACATTAATAAGGTGCTGCGCGGCAAGTTGCAGGCGATCGCGGAGATTCGGGCGCCGGAAGTGGTGGATGAGCAACGCTCTTCCGATGGCACCATCAAGTGGGCGATTCTGGTTGACGGCCAGCGTGTGGAGACGGTGTATATTCCGGAAGAAGATCGCGCCACACTGTGCGTTTCTTCGCAGGTTGGTTGCGCGCTGGAGTGCAAATTCTGTTCTACCGCGCAACAGGGTTTTAACCGCAACCTGCGTGTATCCGAAATTATCGGGCAGGTATGGCGTGCGGCGAAAATCATCGGCGCGGCTAAAGTGACGGGGCAGCGGCCTATCACCAACGTGGTGATGATGGGGATGGGAGAACCGTTGCTGAACCTGACCAACGTGGTGCCGGCGATGGAAATCATGCTGGATGATTTTGGTTTCGGCTTGTCTAAACGCCGCGTGACGCTGTCAACGTCCGGCGTAGTCCCTGCACTGGATAAGTTGGGCGACATGATCGATGTAGCGCTGGCGATTTCCCTGCACGCGCCGACGGATGAAATTCGTAACGAAATCATGCCGATCAATAAAAAGTATGATATCGAAACTTTCCTGGCTGCGGTCCGTCGTTATCTGGAGAAGTCCAATGCCAATCAGGGGCGGGTGACGGTGGAATACGTGATGCTGGATCACATCAACGACGGCACCGAGCATGCCCATCAGTTAGCTGAGTGTCTGAAAGATACGCCGTGCAAGATCAATCTGATTCCGTGGAACCCGTTCCCCGGCGCGCCTTATGGCCGCAGCTCCAACAGCCGTGTCGATCGTTTTTCCAAGGTACTGATGGAGTATGGTTTCACCACTATCGTGCGTAAGACCCGTGGCGATGATATCGATGCCGCTTGTGGTCAACTGGCGGGTGAAGTGGTGGATCGTACCAAGCGTACGCTGAAGAAAAAGATGCAACACGATACGATTGCGGTAAAAACCGTCTGAAAGTGATGTGAAATCAACCTGCTTTCTTCGGAAAGCAGGTGATAAATACGGTTGCGGGGCTTATCATACGGTATGGTCGATGATGACCTGCCGGTAAACGTGTCGCTCGGGTTATCGGCGGCAGGCTGTTACGACGAACGGATCTCGATGACATGCCGCGGATTTGACGTGCCGGGATGGCGCGTAAGGGAGTATCAGGGATGAAAGGGATATCGCTGGGTAAGAACGTAGCGCTGATGGCAATCATTGGGCTGTTGGTTGGGTGTGCGCACTCGTCATCGAGGTCGAGCAGTCCTGCGGCAGCGCAAACGCGGTTGCAACTGGGGTTAGAGTATCTGGCCCGCAATCATCTTGATGCCGCGCGCGAGAATTTGCAAAAAGCAGAACAGCTTGCACCGGATGATTACCGCATCCAGCTAGGCATGGCGTTGTACGAGCAGCGTATTGGTGAGAATCAGGCTGCTGAAAAGCGCTATCGCCGCCTGTTGCGACAGGCACCCGCCAATGGCGGCGTGATGAATAATTACGGTGCGTTTCTCTGTGGTTTAGGGCAGTATGTAGCGGCGCAACAGCAGTTTGCTGCTGCCGCGCAACTGTCTGATTACCATCAGGTTGCTGATGCACTTGAGAATGCGGGATATTGTTTTCTCAAGGCCGGGCGACCCGATGATGCCGGTCAGTGGTTTAGTCGTGCGCTGAGGTACGATCCTGCTAAAGGAAATCGGCTTCTGGCGGAAGCGGATAGCCGTTTCGCCGCCGGGCGCCATGATCAGGTGCGATTGCTCCTGAATGTTTATCAGTCACAGCTTCCGGCAACGGCTGAAAGTGTGTGGCTACAGATTCGTTTCGCCGCGCTGGCGGGTCATCATGACGAAGTACAACGTTATGGAGGGGTGCTGGCGCGAAGTTTTCCACAATCTAAACAGTACCAGCAGTTCTTAGCTAATGAATACTGAAGCCACTCAAGATAATACTGCAGCAACAATAATGACCCCGGGTGAACGTTTGCGTGAAGCGCGCGAGCAGTTGGGACTCACCCAACAGGTTGTTGCCGAACGGTTGTGCCTGAAAGTATCGACCGTTCGTGAAATAGAAGATAACAATACGCCTGCTGGCCTTGCCCCCACTTTCCTTCGTGGTTATATCCGCTCCTATGCCCGACTGGTTCACCTTCCTGAAGATGAATTGCTGCCGATGCTGGAAAAGCAGGTTATGCCAAGCCGCGTTTCCAATGTCGCGCCGATGCAGAGCCTGGCATTAGGTAAAAGCCGTAAGAAGCGCGATGGTTGGTTGATGTTGTTTACCTGGTTGATTTTGCTCGGCGTATTGGGCTTGACGGTGGCCTGGTGGTGGCAGAATCACCAAGCACAGCAGCAGGAAATTAATTCGATGGTGGATCACGCCAACGCGTCTCAGGACCGTAAAGACGGGCAGGCCGGCGATGCAAATAGTGATCCGGAGCCGGTAGATACCGACGACAATGTCGCAACCGGTGGGCAATCTATCGCATTGAACTCGCCTGCGGCGGTGCCGTCACAGTCGGCCGCCACCCCACAAGCGGACAGCGGCGCGGCGTCTTCGTCTCAGGCACCCGCGCAGGCTTCTGAACAGCGATTGCTCAACCAGGCGGCTACTGCTCCGGCCAGCGCTGCGCCGGCAACGGATGCGTCAGGTGCGCCGGGGGCTATCGTGATGCGCTTTACCGCGGATTGCTGGCTGGAAGTGGTTGATGCGGCGGGCAAGAAGCTGTTCAGCGGCGTACAGCGTAGCGGCAGTACGTTGAATTTGACCGGCCAGGCGCCGTACCGGTTAAAAATCGGTGCGCCGGGCGCGGTACAGGTCGAGTTTCAGGGTAAACCGGTAGATTTGAGCCGGTTTGTCAAAAGCCATCAGGTGGCTCGTATTACGCTGACGGCAGAGTAAAGGTGTCGTCGCGCTGGCAATTGTGGAGAAGAAGTGATGCATAATCCTGCACCCATCAACCGTCGCAAATCAACCCGAATTTACGTCGGCAAGGTGCCTGTCGGTGATGGTGCGCCGATTGCAGTGCAGTCGATGACCAATACCCGCACTACCGATGTCGACGCCACCGTCAGGCAGATCAAGTCGCTGGAGCGAGTGGGTGTGGATATCGTGCGGGTGTCGGTGCCGACAATGGATGCCGCTGAAGCATTTCGTCTGATTAAGCAACAAGTGGACGTCCCGTTGGTCGCGGATATCCATTTTGATTACCGTATTGCGCTTAAAGTGGCGGAGTATGGCGTCGATTGCCTGCGCATTAACCCCGGTAACATCGGCAGCGAAGAACGCATTCGTTCGGTGGTGGACTGTGCGCGCGACAAAAATATTCCGATCCGCATCGGCGTCAACGCCGGTTCGCTGGAAAAGGATCTGCAGGAAAAATATGGTGAGCCGACGCCGGAAGCGCTGCTGGAATCCGCCATGCGTCATGTGGATATCCTCGATCGCCTTAATTTTTCTTCGTTCAAGGTTAGCGTTAAAGCGTCGGACGTGTTTCTGGCGGTGCAATCCTATCGTTTGCTGGCGTCTCGCATCGATCAGCCGCTGCACCTGGGGATTACCGAAGCGGGCGGCGCGCGCAGCGGCGCGGTGAAATCCGCCATCGGCCTTGGGTTGTTGCTTTCCGAAGGTATCGGCGACACTCTGCGGGTCTCGCTGGCGGCCGACCCGGTAGAAGAAGTCAAAGTGGGTTTCGACATCCTCAAGTCTTTGCGTATCCGTTCCCGCGGCATCAACTTTATTGCCTGCCCGACCTGTTCTCGTCAGGAATTCGACGTGATCGGCACGGTGAATGCGCTGGAACAGCGGCTGGAAGACATCATTACACCGATGGATGTGTCGATCATCGGTTGTGTGGTCAATGGCCCTGGCGAAGCGTTGGTGTCGACATTGGGCGTGACCGGCGGCAATAAAAAAAGCGGCTTTTACGAAGACGGTGTTCGTCAGAAAGAGCGCTTTGACAACGATAATATGATCGATCAACTGGAAGCCCGGATCCGAGCCAAGGCCTCTATGCTGGATGAGAAACAGCGTATCGCCGTCAATATGGTGGATAAGTGATCCATTCGGCCTGGACGCTGTCCGGTACGAATTCCTGAACTGAAGCACCCGATGATGGCGGCAACGACATTGAAGAGATTGCGTCGTTGCTCCTATAATCGGGTCTATTTTTTAACAGCGCATTACTTTCTGAAAACGCATAGAGAACTGACGTGGCAAAGAATATTCAAGCCATCCGTGGCATGAACGACTACCTGCCAGCCGAAACGGCACTGTGGCAGCGTATTGAAGATAGCCTGAAACAGGTACTCCGCGGGTACGGCTATAGCGAAATTCGTACACCGATCGTTGAGCAGACTTCGCTGTTCAAACGTGCAATCGGCGAAGTGACCGATGTGGTTGAAAAGGAAATGTACACTTTTGAGGACCGCAACGGCGATAGCCTGACTTTGCGTCCTGAAAATACCGCGGGGTGCGTGCGCGCCGGGATTGAGCACGGCATTTTGTACAACCAGGAGCAGCGCCTGTGGTATACCGGGCCGATGTTCCGTCATGAACGTCCGCAGAAAGGGCGTTATCGCCAGTTCCATCAGTTGGGTTGTGAAGTGTTTGGTCTGAAAGGGCCGGATATCGATGCAGAAATGATCCTGATGACCGCTCGCTGGTGGCGAGTGTTGGGGATTGATCAGCATGTCAGTCTGGAACTGAACTCGATCGGCTCGCTGGATGCGCGCGCCCGCTACCGTGAAGCGCTGATTGCCTTCCTGGAACAGCATAAAGACCAACTGGATGAAGATTGTCTGCGCCGGATGTATAACAATCCGTTGCGTGTACTGGACTCCAAGAACGCGCAGGTACAAGCGTTGCTGGATAACGCACCGGTGCTGACTGATTATCTTGATGACGACTCTCGCGCGCATTTCGATGAATTGTGTGAACTTTTAACTGAGTCTGGCATCCCATATAAGGTTAATCCGCGGCTGGTTCGTGGGCTGGACTACTACAACCGGACGGTTTTTGAGTGGGTGACCAGCAGTCTGGGATCTCAGGGAACGGTGTGTGGCGGCGGTCGCTATGACGGCATGGTTGAACAGCTTGGCGGCTCAAGCACCCCGGCGGTAGGATTTGCTATGGGACTGGAGCGTCTGGTGCTGTTGGTGCAGACGGTCAATCCGGCGTTTGCAGCGCAACCTGGCGTGGATGCGTATTTGATTTCATCCGGTGTCGGCACGCAGCATGCGGCGATTAAACTGGCGGAAAAAGTGCGTGATGCGTTGCCGCAGTTGACGTTGATGACTAACTATGGCGGCGGTAATTTCAAGAAACAGTTTGCTCGCGCGGACAAGAGTGGGGCGCGGGTCGCGCTGGTACTGGGTGAAACCGAAGTGGCTACCGGACAGGTAGTACTGAAAAACCTGACCAGCGGCGAACAGGAAACCCTGTCTCAGGCGGACGTAGCAGCGCGTCTGGCGGCGTTACTGAATTAAGGAGAAAGGCAGCGTGGAAGTTTATACCACTGAAAACGAACAAGTAGAGGTGATTCGCCGCTTCTTCGTCGAGAATGGCAAGGCGTTGGCTATCGGTGTCGTGCTGGGAATCGGCGCTCTGGTCGGCTGGCGTTTCTGGCAGAATCATCAGGAAAGTAGCGCGATGGCGGCTTCCGCCGCCTATCAACAAGCCACCGAAGCATTGTCTGCCGGTACGCCGGAAGGTATCAATAGTGCCGAAAAATTCATCACCGGCGATCATGGCAATTATGGCGCATTGGCTTCGCTGGCGCTGGCGCATCAGTTCGTTGAAAAAAACGATATCGCTAAAGCCGAACAGCAGCTTCGTCAGGCGTTGGGCCAAACCAAAGACGGCGACTTGCAGGCGATGATCAACCTGCGTCTGGCTCGTGTGCTGTTGCAGCAGAAGAAGCCTGATGAGGCGTTGAAAGCGCTTGATGCTATCAAGCTGGAAGGTTGGGTGGCGATGGTGGCTGATGTCCGTGGCGATGTATTGGCGAGCAAAGGCGACACTCAGGGCGCACGCGACGCTTATAACAAAGGCATGGCAGCGAAACCCGCTCAGGGATTGCAATCTCTGTTGCGTCTCAAACTGAATAATCTGCCCAGCTAAGAGGGACTTCATGCAATTGCGTAAAACACTTTGGGTCGGACTGGTTTCCATCACGCTGCTGAGCGGCTGTTCGCTGTTCGATCGCGAGGAGGATGTCGTCAAAATGTCTCCTCTGCCGCAGGTAACTAACCAGTTTACCCCTACCAAAGTCTGGAGTCGTTCCGTTGGCGGCGGCACGGGGGAGTTTTACTCCAACCTGCGCCCGATCTGGCAGGATAGCCGTGTCTATGCGGCTGATCGTCACGGTACGGTGAAAGCGCTGGATATCAATAGCGGTGAAGAGAAGTGGCGTGCCGATCTGGCGGAGAAAACCGGCCTGCTATCCAGCAATCGTCCGGCTTTGTTGTCGGGCGGCGTTTCCGTATCGGGTAACCATGTTTATGTCGGTAGCGAACGGGCGCAGCTTTTTGCTCTGAACGCTGACGACGGTTCCTTGCAGTGGCAAACCAAAGTCGCGGGTGAAGTGTTGTCGAGCCCGGCGGTCAGCGACGGCATGGTGATTATTCACACCAGTAACGGCATGTTGCAGGCGCTCAGTGAATCCGACGGCACCATCAAGTGGACCGTAAACCTGGATATGCCGTCGTTGTCGTTGCGCGGCGAATCGTCGCCGACAGCGGCGTTTGGGGCGGCGATTGTCGGCGGCGACAATGGTCGCGTGAGCGCAGTGATGATCAATCAGGGGCAGTTGATTTGGCAGCAGCGTATCTCCCAACCGGGCGGTGCGACGGAAATTGCCCGTCTGAACGATGTCGACACCACGCCGGTCGTGGCGGGCAACGTGGTATATGCTCTGGGTTATAATGGTAATTTGACGGCACTGGATCTGCGTTCCGGACAGATTACCTGGAAGCGCGAAATTGGTTCGATAAACGATTTTATTGTTGATGGCGATCGTATTTATCTGGTGGATCAGGATGATCGCATCACTGCGCTGAACACCAACGGCGGTGTTGTTATCTGGCGGCAGGGCGACCTTTTGCATCGGAACCTGACGGCGCCGGCGTTGTACAATGGCTATCTGGTCGTCGGCGATGCCGAAGGCTATCTGCACTGGGTGAATACCACCGACGGTCGTTTTGTGGTTCAGCAGAAAGTGGACGGTTCCGGTCTGTTGAGTAAACCGGTGGTTGCCAGCGATAAACTGTTGCTGCAAGCCAAAGATGGCGAGGTTTACGCCTTTACTCGTTAACCGTTCCGCATGATCGGGACAGATGGTGAATCCGTCGTCCCTGTAACGGCTCCTGATGCTGTCAGGGGCCGTTTCGTCTTTTATCATCAGCAGATCTTTCTGCTGTAACGAATTGAAATATAAGCAATGAGGTTGCAACAATGATACCTGTCGTCGCGCTGGTCGGGCGCCCGAATGTGGGGAAATCCACGCTGTTTAATCGCTTAACGCGTACCCGTGACGCATTAGTGGCGGATTTCCCTGGGCTGACGCGTGACCGCAAGTATGGTCGTGCCGAGGTGGAAGGGAATGAGTTCATCATTATCGATACCGGCGGTATTGACGGTACTGAAGATGGTGTGGAAACACGCATGGCCGAACAGTCGCTATTGGCGATTGAAGAAGCGGATATCGTGTTGTTCCTGGTGGACGCCCGTGACGGCCTGATGCCGGCGGATCATGCCATTGCCCAGCATTTACGTACGCGGGAAAAAGACACGTTTCTGGTTGCCAACAAGATTGACGGTATTGATATCGATACGGGGACGGCCGATTTCTATTCGCTTGGTTTGGGTGAGGTCTATCCGATTGCGGCGTCGCATGGCCGTGGCGTGACTGCGTTGCTGGAAAAAGTGCTGTTGCCGTTTGCCGCTGAGCCGGCGCAGGAAGCGCGTGAATTAACTGAAGAAGAAGCAAACGCGGCTTACTGGGCGGAACAACTTGGCGAAGGTGATGACGACGACATTGAAGGCGTCGACGATGACGCGCCTAATCTGGAAGGATTGCCGATCAAACTGGCTATCGTGGGTCGTCCGAATGTCGGCAAGTCGACACTGACCAACCGTATTCTCGGTGAGGAACGGGTGGTGGTATACGACATGCCGGGCACCACGCGCGACAGTATCTATATCCCGATGGAGCGTGATGGCCGCGATTACGTGTTGATCGACACCGCCGGGGTACGCAAGCGCGGCAAGATTACCGATGCAGTGGAAAAATTCTCGGTGATCAAGACATTGCAGGCGATTGAAGATGCCAACGTGGTGTTGCTGGTGATCGATGCCCGCGAAGGGATTTCGGATCAGGATCTGTCGCTGTTGGGCTTTATCCTCAATTCCGGCCGTTCGCTGGTGATTGTGGTAAATAAGTGGGATGGGCTGTCGCAAGAAGTGAAGGAGCAGGTGAAGGAAACCCTCGATCTGCGCCTTGGATTTATCGATTTTGCTCGTATCCACTTTATTTCGGCACTGCACGGCAGCGGCGTGGGCAACTTGTTCGAATCCGTCAACGAAGCGTATGAGTGTTCCACCCGTCGTGTGGGCACCGCGATGCTGACCCGCATCATGCAGATGGCGGTTGATGACCATCAGCCGCCGCTGGTGCGTGGCCGTCGCGTGAAGCTGAAATACGCCCATGCCGGGGGATATAACCCGCCTATCGTGGTGATCCACGGCAATCAGGTCAAAGATCTGCCGGATTCCTACAAGCGCTATCTGATGAACTACTATCGGCGTTCGCTGGATATCATGGGAACGCCAATTCGTATTCAGTTCAAGGAAGGGGAAAACCCGTTCGCCGACAAACGCAATACGTTGACGCCGAATCAGTTGCGCAAACGTAAACGCCTGATGCAGCACATCAAGAAGGGCAAGTAAATTCTGTAGCGGGAAATCAGCAGTCGGGGCGGGAGTGATTCCGCCCCGTTTTTTATACTGCGAACTGGAGGATGAATATGGACGCTTATTGTCCTGGATGTCGGCAACCGATGGTGTGGCGCGGCAACGATCAGCATAACAGCAATGATCAGCACACCAGCAATCAGCAGTATTACTGCGATGCGTGTCAGCGCTATTTCCTGCGTCTGGCGTTGTGCCCGGAATGCGAACAACCAGTGCAAGTGCTGCGAGCCTATGGAGCGGAAAGTTATTTGTGCGCCGGCGGTCATGGGCTGATTTCACGCTCCCGCGTGACCATTCGTTACCAGCCGCAGTAACCGTCAGGAGGTTTGACAGTCATCCAGCCCATTACGCCATAACGCTTCAAGCGCTGATGGCGCGCTCTGTTCGGGGATCAGCAATACCCAGTCGGTTTGGCGGTTATTCTGCGTATTGCAGCAGTGAATGTGGATTCGGTAGTAAAACTGATCGCCGCGACCGGGGGAGTCTGGCTGGCCGGGCTCTTGTGCTGCGGGTAAAGCATCGTGCAGTACGGCTCGAATTTTCTCTTTTTGCGAAGCGGGTACTTCCGCCAGTGTGAAACGACGCAGGCCAGCCAGCCTGGGGATCCAGGCAAAGCCGCCTTCGCGAGCCAGTTCAATGATCACATCATCCGTCAAATCCGGCAGGTTATTCCTGTTCGTGCTCATTGATAATTCCCGTATCAACCCCAACTTGATGCCAGGCCCGCAGTACCGCGTCAGCGACCGCTTCATTGAAGCGTCTTTTTGCGTGTTCTACGGTGAATTTGGCGAAGATGGAGAAATCTGCATTCTGCGGTAGCTCTTTGTCACACAGGGTGTCATACCAGATATGACCGGCTTTTTCCCAGGAATAGCCGCCCAGCGCCATTGCGGCCAGATAAAAAGCACGGTTGGGAATGCCGGAATTCAGATGTACGCCGCCGTTGTCTTCACGGGTATTGACGAAATCCCGCATATGAGCCGGTTGCGGGTCGGTGCCCAGCAATAGATCGTCGTAAGCGGTCCCGGGGCGAGCCATAGAGCGCAAGCCTTTGCCGTCGATATCTTCGGCCAGTAACCCTTCGCCAATAATCCAGTCCGCCTGTTGTACTTTCTGATTGCGGTAGTATTGTTTGACCATGGAGCCAAATACATCCGCGAGCGATTCGTTGAGTGCCCCTGACTGGCGGAAATACAACAGATTGCTCTCACTTTCTATTACGCCGTGCGACAGTTCGTGAGCAACGATATCCAGTGCGATCGTGAAGCGATTGAAGATCTTACCGTCACCGTCGCCAAATACCATCTGCTGACCGTTCCAGAATGCGTTCTGGTAATCCTTGCCGTAGTGCACACTGCCGACTAGCGGTAATCCTTTGTTATCCAATGAATTGCGACCGAAGATTTTCCAGAAGAAGTCATAGGTGATGCCCAGATAATTGTAGGCCTCTTCGGCAGTGATATCGCCGTTTCCTGGCCGGCCTTCCGCCCGAATCCGCTTACCCGGTAATGCTTGCTGGTGCTCTGCATCGTAAATGTCGCGCTGTATATTGCCTGCAGGGTGTTCCTCATGTTCGTCAGGATGAGTGACTGGAGCCACCATCAGCGATTGCACGTGCATCAGAGTGTGTTGCGCGCAACGTCGTTCTTCATCCGAACCATTGTTAATGATGCGGTGCAGAATGTAGGGCGGAATGATGCTACGAGCGGATTGCATACTTCATCTCCTTATGCCTGGCAGTATGGTGCAACATGTTATCAACATTGATCTACCACAGTTACGACACGATAAGTATAGCCTAACCGTTAAATATTTTTTGTCTGGCGTTTGGTGCGTGATTTAGTAGATTCTTTTTTATTTCAGTTACCTGACTCTCTATCCAGCCATCCTGCAACCGGGTTTTCAGGATATCGCCCTTGGTAATCTGAGCGGTTTGTTTCATGACCTTGCCATCCGGGGCGGTGGTGACACTGTAGCCGCGGGCCAGCGTAGCCAATGGGCTGACCGCTTCGAGATGGGAACAGGCTTCGCCAAATCGCTGTTTATGCTGATTAAGTTGTTTTTCCAGCGCGTGTTGCATGCGATAGCGTAATTGTTGTACCTGTTGTTGCGCCCGGTGCAGCCGTGATTGCGGTTGATGTTGTTGCAGCCGCTGGACGAGGCGTTCCCGACGGCGTATCCGCTGGCGCAGTTGCAACTGGATGGCTTCATCCAGACGTTGACGCAGACGAATCAACTGAGTTTGCTGGCGGGCCAGACGCAATTGCGGGTGTTGCTGATGCAGCCGATGCTGCAGCCTGGCGAATTGCTGCTGGCGATGCGCCAGATAATAGTCCATCGCCATTTCCAGCCGCTGGCGTTGGGATTGAATTTGCCGCAGCAACTCCAGTTGGTTACGGCTAACCAGTTCCGCCGCAGCGGAAGGCGTCGGCGCTCGCAGGTCCGCCACAAAATCGGCGATAGTCACATCGGTTTCGTGACCGACCGCGCTGACAATCGGGATACGGCTGGCAAAGATAGCCCGAGCTACCCGTTCATCGTTGAAACTCCACAGGTCTTCCAGCGAGCCGCCGCCGCGGCCGACAATCAACACGTCGCACTCCCGGCGCAGGTTGGCCAGTTCAATGGCCCGCACAATCTGACCGGGGGCATCCACGCCTTGCACCGCCGTCGGGTAGATAACCACAGGCAGAGACGGATCACGGCGTTGCAGGATATGCAAAATATCATGCAGCGCGGCGCCGCTGGCTGAAGTAATGACGCCAACCTGGCGCGCCGGTCTGGGCAGCGATTGCTTATATTGCTGGTCGAATAACCCTTCCGCTGACAGGCGCTGTTTCAACTGCTCGAACTGTTGTTGCAGCAGGCCATCGCCTGCCGGGTGCATACTTTCCGCCAGCAACTGGTAATCGCCACGCGGTTCATACAGCGTAATGGTGGCGCGAATCAGCACTTGCTGGCCGTTTTGCGGCCGAAAGGTCACCCGACGGTTGCTGGTGCGGAACATGGCGCATCGCACCTGAGCGCGTTCATCTTTTAGCGTGAAATACCAATGGCCGGAGGAGGGCTGAGAGAGATTGGAGATTTCGCCGGAAAGCCAGACCTGACCCATTTCACCTTCCAGCAACTGTTTTACCGTCTGATTCAGGCGGCTGACGGTAAATATGGCGGATGAAGGCAATGAAGACATTGTGACCCGGATCAAAGAGTAAAACAGAGAGTTAATCTATCAATACTACCGGCCAATGGGCCGTTCGCAAGCGTTTTTATAAAAAAATGCTGGAGGCAATCGATTTCTGCCTGTATAATGCCGCGGCAATATTTTATCTATTTCCCATCCTAATTTCCGGTGAGATATTGCCATGCTACGAATCGCTAAAGAAGCACTGACCTTCGATGATGTTCTCCTCGTTCCTGCCCATTCCACCGTTCTGCCCAACACGGCCGATCTGAGTACGCAACTGACTCAACGTATCCGTTTGAACATTCCTATGCTGTCTGCCGCGATGGACACCGTGACCGAATCCGGTCTGGCGATTGCGCTGGCACAGGAAGGCGGCCTTGGTTTCATTCATAAGAACATGCCCATTGAGCGTCAGGCGGAAGAAGTTAGCCGCGTGAAGCGTCATGAAAGCGGCGTGGTGGTTGACCCACAGACGGTAACGCCGGAAACAACGCTGCGTGAAGTGAAAGCGCTCACCGAACGTAACGGTTTCGCTGGTTACCCGGTGGTTACGACGGGCAAGGAGCTGGTTGGCATCATTACCGGCCGTGACGTCCGTTTCGTCACTGATCTGGACCGCCCGGTCAGCGCGGTAATGACCCCGAAAGAACGTCTGGTGACGGTCAAGGAAGGCGAAGCCCGCGACGTAGTGCTGCAAAAAATGCACGAGCGCCGCATCGAAAAAGCGCTGGTGGTGGATGCGCAGTTCCGTCTGGTCGGGATGATCACGGTAAAAGATTTCCAGAAAGCCGAGCGTAAGCCGAACGCCTGTAAAGACGAACACGGCCGCCTGCGCGTGGGTGCAGCAGTCGGTGCTGGCGCGGGTAACGAAGAGCGTATCGACGCACTGGTCGCTGCCGGTGTCGATGTATTGCTGATTGACTCCTCCCACGGTCACTCTGAAGGCGTGTTGCAGCGTATTCGCGAAACCCGCGCTAAATATCCGGATTTGCAGATCATCGGCGGTAACGTCGCGACGGGTGCCGGCGCGCGCGCGCTGGCCGACGCCGGTGTCAGTGCCGTGAAAGTGGGGATTGGCCCGGGTTCTATTTGTACGACCCGTATCGTGACTGGCGTGGGTGTACCGCAGATTACGGCGATTGCCGATGCGGTTGATGCGCTGGAAGGCACCGGCATTCCGGTGATTGCCGACGGCGGCATCCGTTTCTCCGGCGACATCGCCAAAGCGATCGCCGCTGGTGCGGCCTGCGTTATGGTCGGTTCCATGCTGGCCGGTACGGAAGAATCGCCGGGCGAGATCGAACTGTATCAGGGCCGTGCGTTCAAATCTTACCGCGGCATGGGGTCACTGGGCGCGATGTCCAAAGGTTCGTCCGACCGTTATTTCCAGTCTGACAATGCGGCCGACAAACTGGTGCCGGAAGGTATCGAAGGTCGCGTGGCTTATAAAGGCCGCCTGAAAGAGATCGTGCACCAGCAGATGGGCGGCCTGCGCTCTTGTATGGGTTTGACCGGTTGTGCGACCATCGATGCGCTGCGCACCAAAGCCGAATTTGTGCGTATCAGCGGCGCCGGTATTCAGGAAAGCCATGTCCATGATGTGACCATCACCAAAGAGTCGCCGAACTATCGCATGGGCTAAGCGCGTTAACGGCTGATTTACTGTTACGAACCCGGTAAACTTGCCGGGTTCGATTTTTCTTTCGCTCCGTAGTGGAATACGCCTCTCATGACAGAAAACATTCATCAACATCGCATTCTTATTCTGGATTTCGGCTCGCAATACACGCAACTGGTGGCACGTCGCGTACGTGAACTGGGCGTATACTGCGAACTGTGGGCATGGGATGTCACCGAAGCGCAAATTCGCGAGTTCAACCCGAATGGCATCATCCTTTCCGGCGGTCCGGAAAGCACCACCGAGTTCAATAGCCCGCGTGCGCCGGAATATGTTTTCCAGGCAGGCGTACCGGTGCTGGGCGTCTGCTATGGCATGCAGACCATGGCGATGCAGTTGGGCGGTAAGGTAGAAGGCTCCAGCGAGCGTGAGTTCGGTTATGCGCAGGTGGAAGTCAAGTCCAGCAGCGCGCTGATCCGCGACATTCAGGATGCCGTCAGCGCCAGCGGTGTACCGTTGCTGGACGTGTGGATGAGCCATGGCGACAAAGTCACCGCTATCCCGGCTGACTTCGTGACTGTTGCCAGTACCGATACTTGCCCGTACGCCATCATGGCGAACGAGGAAAAACGCTTCTATGGTGTGCAATTCCACCCGGAAGTGACCCACACTCGTCAAGGCCAGCGCATGCTGGAGCGGTTTGTGCGCGATATTTGCCAGTGTGACGCGTTGTGGACACCTGCCAAAATCATCGACGACGCGGTTGAACGTATTCGCGTGCAGGTAGGTAAGGATAAGGTGATTCTTGGCCTGTCCGGCGGGGTCGACTCCTCGGTGACGGCACTGTTGCTGCATCGCGCTATTGGCGATCGCCTGACCTGCGTGTTTGTGGACAACGGTCTGCTGCGCCTGAACGAAGCCGAGCAGGTGATGGAGATGTTCGGCGACCAGTTCGGCCTGAACATCGTACATGTTCAGGCGGAAAACCGTTTCCTGTCGGCGCTGGCGGGCATTGATGACCCGGAAGCCAAGCGTAAAACCATCGGCCGCGTCTTCGTTGAGGTATTTGATGAAGAAGCCGGCAAGCTGACCGATGTGAAATGGCTGGCGCAAGGCACCATTTACCCGGACGTGATCGAATCCGCCGCTTCCGCTACCGGCAAAGCGCATGTGATTAAATCGCACCATAACGTCGGCGGTTTGCCGGACGACATGGCGCTGGGGTTGGTTGAGCCGCTGAAAGAGCTGTTCAAAGACGAAGTGCGCAGGATTGGTCTGGAATTGGGCCTGCCGTACAACATGCTGTATCGCCATCCGTTCCCGGGGCCGGGTCTGGGTGTGCGCGTGTTGGGCGAAGTGAAAAAAGAGTATTGTGATTTACTGCGTCGCGCTGATGCTATCTTCATTGAAGAACTGCACAAAGCAGAGCTGTACGATAAAGTCAGCCAGGCGTTCACGGTGTTCCTGCCGGTACGCTCCGTCGGCGTGATGGGCGATGGCCGCAAATACGATTGGGTTGTGTCGCTGCGTGCAGTCGAAACCATCGACTTTATGACTGCGCACTGGGCACACCTGCCGTATGAGTTCCTTGGTCGCGTTTCCAACCGCATTATCAACGAAGTCGACGGCATTTCCCGCGTGGTGTACGACGTATCGGGCAAGCCGCCGGCAACGATCGAGTGGGAGTAAGGTTGATTAATAACTATTTGATTTTGTTTTAAAAAATAGAAAAAGATAGTAATATTTACTACGTTATCAATGGCGTTTTTAATGGCGTACATTGTACGTATGTGAGAGAGCTACATCGATACCATGTCCCGGATAAGGAATGCCGACATGGTATCGAGAACGCTCAGTAGCCGCAGATGTCAGCAGCCACGGTTTGCCAGTCTTCACTATGATGTTGATATGGGTAACTCATCACCATCTGCCTCGCCACTGTTACCCGCAAGCACGCATGGCGTTGTCGACGCCCGATTGGAACCCCCATTTTGTACCATTGTGTGAAGTCCCCTGGCGGCGGTTGAAAAGGGGGGACAGCCCCTAACTGAAGGTTCAGACCCAACAACTGATCACGCGTCAACAGCGTCACATTCTCCATGTCCATGAACGCCCCGGACTGGGCCTGATTATCGGCGTCCGTCATACACCGTGGACTCACCAATGCGACCGAGTTTGCACATGTCCAGATTATCTTTACGCTTGAAACCTGCGTCTTTCATGCAATAGCAGCGCATTAGCCTCACATCGATTGGCAATGCGTCTGCTACTTATCCGCCCGTGTGATCGTTACCACCGTGCGCAGCGATGAACATCTCGACGGCCGACCGGCAGTAGGATTCGATTTCGTTGTCGTCCTCTACTCTTGCCTCATCGAACAGGGCGATTGTCAGGAGGTCGGATCCTTTGATAAGCGCGCCAAACAAGCGGGCGGACCGGAGAGGATCGGGAACGTTCAGTACCGCCTTCGCGTGCAACTGACGCAACAGGGCCTCGATCTGGGCGATGACATAGGCAGCGCCGGCTTCGTAATGGAGCTTGCTTAACGACTTTTGATTCGTCTTGTCGGCCATGATCATGGCTTCGACACTGCGGACTTCCGGGCTCAACAGCGTGCGAAGCAGGGATGATCCCACCGCGATGAGCTGATCTTCGGCCGAACCGCCGACGCTTTCAATAAGGGCCTGTGGTGCAAACTGATGGCAGTGAGCCGCGATGGCTGCGCTGAACAGCGCCTCCTTGTTCTCGAAGTGCCGATAGATGCTTAGCTTGGATATCTTCGCCCGCTGAGCGACCTTGTCCATTGTCGTCGCTTGAAAACCCAGTTCCACAAAGAGTTCGCTCGCGGCGTCGACTATCGTTTGGCCGAGCGCCTCGTTGGCGGGTCGGCCGCGCCGCCCCTGCTTTTTTTCGGTCATGTGAATTCCAGTACTTGACAGTATCTTAATTTCTTAATTATGATACCGCATAGTATCTAAAATGTGCAAGCCAATGAGTGCCAATGAGCAGGTTTCAACATGTTCTTCAATCACGTTTCCACGGCCTACCCGGCGATATTGAAGGTAGCGTTGTCCTGTTGGTTAACGCAGTGATGGCAACTCGCCGAAGCCCTGCTCGCGGCGCGTATCGCATGACGATAATGCACCGGCCTGCGAAACAAGGAGATTTCCATGAAACGACGATCCCGATTAGAAGCTGGCCGTGCTGCCCACCAGCGGCTTCGCCCATGCACAGTCCACCATTAAGCCCAGCACCTTCCATCAACAACATGGAACCCATTACCATGAATGACGTTATCATCATCGGCGGCAGCTTTGCCGGCCTCGCCGCCGCGCTGCAACTCGGCCGTGCCCGCCGTAAGGTCACCGTTCTCGATACCGGCCTGCCGCGCAATCGCTTCGCGGATCGCTCGCATGGCGTGCTCGGCCATGACCACAAGCTGCCGCAGGACATCCTGACCGAGGCTAGGCAGCAACTGACGCGCTATCCCACGATCAAACTGGTGAGCGCCCGGGCCGAGAACGTCTCCGGCGCCATCGACGATTTCTCTGTCCTCACCAGCGATGGCGAAAGCCTCAGAGCGCGCCGCCTGATACTGAGCTATGGCGTCGCCGACCAGATTCCCACTGTTCCGGGCTTTGCCGAAGGCTGGGGTTCGGACATCGTGCCCTGTCCCTATTGCGACGGCTTTGAAGTCGCCGACCGGCATTGGGGCCTCGTCTGGTCCGGCCCAATGTCGCACAACTACGTCAGGCTGTACCACGACTGGACCGACACGCTGACGGTCTTTGCCGATGGTCATGACATTCCAGCCGATATCCGTGCGGATCTGGCGCACCGCGGCATTCCCGTCGTCGATGGACGGATCACCAAAATCGACTATGACGCGAGCCATAACGCCACCATCAAGTTCGATGTCGCCCCCCCAGTCGCGGTCGACATCCTGTTCGCGCATCCGCGCAACAAGCCGTCCGCATGCCTGCATGAATCGCTGGGCCTCGCCACGGTCGATACGCCCCAGGGCATTGCCCTCAAGGTCGACGAGCGCCGTGAAACCAGTATGCCCGGCATTTACGCCGCGGGCGACCTCGCCAACCCCTCCATGCATTCGGTCACCACGGCGGCATGGCAAGGCGCCATGGCGGGTATCTCCGCCCAGCAGTCGATGCTGGTTTGAGAGTACAGATTACCTTCTCCGGTTGCCGCAGGCTTCTGAAGCCTGCTAGCCGCATTGATCACCCCAGTTTCGATTTCACAATAGATGGGAGTACTACCATGGAAGTTTTAAAGAAATTCAAGCCGCTAGACGATGAATTCCCGCTTGAGCGCCAACTGGGTATCTCGGCCGCGCCAATCGTACTCATCAACATATTCATGGTCGGTTCCGCCGACGAAGCGGGCTTTCTGGATGCCTTTACGACGGCTGCCGGAATCCTGACGAAGCAGCCGGGCTACATCTCCACCCAACTGCACCGGGCGATCGGCGATAGCCCGATCTTCCTGAACTATGTGGAGTGGGAGTCCACCGAGACGCTCCGCGATGCCTTCGCCCGTCCCGAGTTCATGGCGAAGGTTTCGGCCTATCCGCCATCCGTCTCAGCCAGCCCGCACCTGTTTCAGAAGGTCGCCGTCCCCGGCTTTTGCACGGCCTGAATCCAGCTATTTGATTTTATTTGGTTTTTATTGGCTGTTTATAATCGAGTGAGAAATGATCCCGCGTCTGGCATAGTCTGGCGCCACCATGCATAAAAATACACATAATTCATTGTAATAGATTGATTTTTTATTCTGCTATGGTCCGGCTGTTTGTCTCTCCATGCACCAGCTCTGGTGGCATGGAGGTACTATGCGGCTTTACAGCGCTAGCGCATTGGTCACGGCTTCTGGCATGGAAGGCCGGCCATTGATCAGGCAAGTCGCCACAAATGTGGCTTCTGCGTAAGTGATGCCGTCAACTTTAATCTGTTGAACGAAGTTAACGCGATTGCTTTTTTCGTTTTTTCTAGTCGCCCATTCCCGCGTCAGCCAGTTCATCACGTTGTATTCGCGCGGTTAGACTAAATGCAGGGTGGCTACAGGGGGCGGCATCGCTGGTCAGGGGGCGGCTGATCAGCGCCGGGAGGCCAGGCTCGCTCAGCTTCTTCATGGCCCTTTTTTGCTTATGCCGCTGAGTGGGCAGGTTGGCGCTTGTTTATGTCGGAGGCGGTCTGTTTCTCCCTCGCTCTCCTCTTCTGTGATCGCCTCATCAGGCACCAGATCGCCCCATGTTCGCATTGCTTCCAGAACATCTCGCAGCCTTTCGCCCAGCGGAGTGAGTGCATAGACAACGCGAGGCGGCGTTTCGGCGTACGCGGTTCGTGTGACCAGCCCATGACGTTCAAAGCGTTTTAGCCGATGCGTTAAGGTATGCGCACTAATACCGGGAAGCGCATCGCGTAATTCGGTGAATCGTCTGGGGCCGGACAGCAGTTCACGTATGATCAACGTAGCCCACGGCCCGTCCAGCAGGACCAGAAAGCGTGCGACGCCACAGCACGGCACTTTTTTTTCATTCATCGTGAAATATTCCCAATAGTGCATTTGACGTAACCAGTTTAATCAAAGCACCATTAAAACTCCATTAATTGCACTATTGAGGATGTTCGATGACTTTTGTGATCCATGGCGCTACCGGTGCTCAGGGCGCCCCGTTATTCAACCGTCTATGCCGCTCAGGTAAACCCGTGGTCGCTGCCGTACGTAACACCGCGGCAGTTAAAGATAGGCCCGCTCTTGCCGTCGATAATGCTGTGGTCGCATCGCTGGTGGCGGCTTATCGGGATGCCGAAGGGGTGTTCTTTCATCTGCCGCTGGCTTCAGAGGCCGAGCGTATTCAATACGCACACAACTTCGCCCAGGCGATAGCCCAGGCCAAACCGAAGCGAGTGGTCCTTTCCACCAGCGGCTATATTACCGATGAACCGCTGGACGCGATGCCGGCAGAATCAGACAGCGCGGTAGTTACCCTTATCAGAGAAGTGGCGAAGACCGGCGTCTCTTTTGCCGTCATTGCGCCGCATCTTTATCTGGAAAACCTTCTGCTGCCGATGGTGCTCGAATCCGTCAAGTCCGAGGGGATTCTGCGTTATCCATTGAGGGCTGACTACCCTGTGTCATGGAGTTCTCATTTGGATATTGCCGAGGCGGCCGAGCGGTTGTTAACCGACGCATCGGTCACCGGCGTCATCGGGGTGGGGGCATTACCCGGCCTGACCGGTATCGACCTGGCGAATGGTTTTTCGCAGCATTTTGGCCGGGAGGTAAAATTCGAGGGCATCAGCCCCGAAGCATTCGGTGAGCTGTTGCTCCCCTGGATCGGCGCAGACGCTGCGGCCGGCGTAGTCGCCGGATATCAGGCTAAGGCGCGTACATCCGGCAGTGTTATCCATCAGGCGACAAGCGGGCAGAAACTGCTGGGTTTGACGCCGCGTTCAGTACAACAGTGGCTGGCGGATGTCTCTGCCTGATGGCTCAATGATGGACTAAAGGTAACGCCTGTGCGGTTCGGCCATGAACGGCCGATCAGGGTAGAGTGCGGTTATGGGTAGTGATGCGCGTTTACGGCCCTGCCGCCGATAGGGCAGGGCCGTATGTTGACCAAGAAGGATTACTCGAAATAAACCTGTGGGTTCTCAGCCAGCGAGACGAACGTTTTGCTGTTTTTATCCAGCGCGCGTATCGCCCCGCTTTCAATGTCGTATACCCAGCCGTGCAGGCGTAATGCGTTATCACGCAACCCGACGGCGACGGAAGGATGCGTTTTGATGTTGTTCAACTGGGCGATGACGTTCTCTTCCACCATGGCGTTGACTTTATCGGTTTCATTATCCCAGCATTTTTTCTCTACGACGGCTTTCGCCGCGTCGGAATAACGTAACCAGTGCGCGACTGCCGGCATCGGATCGAGGCACTGGCAGGAGGCAATGGCTTTCATCGCCCCACAGTTGGAATGGCCACAGATGACGATATCGGTCACACCCAGCGCGACGACCGCGTATTCAATGGTAGCGGAAACCCCGCCGGGTTCCGGGCCGAAAGAGGGCACGATATTGCCGGCATTGCGGATAACAAACAACTGCCCGGGTTCCTGCTGAGTGATAAGTTCCGGCACCAGTCGGCTGTCTGAGCAGGAAATGAACAACGCTTTAGGGTTCTGGCTGGATGCCAGGCTGCGGAAGAGTTCCTTACGCTGAGGAAATATCTCTTTTTGAAAGCTGAGGAAACCCTCAATGATATGTTGCATAGCACGTTCTCTTTTTTGGCAGTGATCACGACATCATATACCCGTCATGTTTCAAATTGCAGGTGCTGTTGACGGTGTTAATAGATGGATTGCAGAGTCTTGCGACATCAGCGGCAGCGCCCCGTTTTTGAGTAATAATCAGGCCACCGCTAAGCGTAGCCCCAGATCTTCGGGGTACGGGTCAAAATAGTTTTGCGTCAGCAGATACTCGTCCGGGTGTTCCGCCAGATAGTGCTTCAGCAGCGTGAGCGGCGCAAGAATCGGCAGGCGTCCTGCCCGGTAGCCGATAATCACCGCGCGCAACTCCGCCCGCTGGCGGTTATTGAGCTGTTTACGGAAATACCCTTGAATGTGCATCAGCACATTGGTGTGGTTTTTACGCGAGGCTGGTTGCCTGAGTATCGCCATCAGTTTGTGGCGATAAGCAATGAAAAAGGCCTCGAGATCGTCCCACTCGTGAAGTCGGGCGACGAAAGGGCCTATCTCGCGGTAGCCTGCCTGATGGTGCGCCAGTAGCTGAAGTTTGTAGCGGCTATGAAACGCCAGCAGGGTTCGACGGGTTAATCCGTTATCGCGCAGTGTGTTCAGTTCATGCAGCGCAAACAGGCGTTCCACGAAGTTTTCGCGTAATACCGGGTCGTGCAGGCGGCCATCCTCTTCAACGGGAAGCCACGGGTAGGTTTTCAGCAGGGCGGCGGTAAACAACCCGACGCCTTCTTTGCGGCCGCGGTTGCCCCGTTCATCGTACAGCCGCACGCGCTCCATGCCGCAACTGGGCGATTTCGCGCAGACGATAAACCCGGCAAGGCGGCCGACGCCAGGCAGATAATCGGCGGCGAAATGGTTCATTTTTTCCGTCATATCCTGTTGCGGCGCATGGCTCATGCGCATACGGATATCACCATCGGCGGTCTGGATAAGGCGTAACGCCGGGCGAGGGACGGGCAGACCGATAGCCATCTCCGGGCAGACCGGCTGGAAAGTGACCCACGGCGACAGTTCATCCATCACGAAGCGCAGGCGTTTATGCCCGCCGTCAAACCGAATGGCCGAGCCGGTCAGACATCCGCTAATACCGATTACCGGTTTACTGTTCATGGCGTTGCCCCTTTACTGAAAAACAGCGTGACGTAGCCCGCGATAATGCCGAATTTCTTCATTTCCGTTTTATTAAACAGGTGATTTTCGTCTTGCAGGAACATCCAGTCATCAAAGTTGAGCAACCAGGTTGTGCCGTTCGCTTTCACGTTCATGCTGTACTGCCAGTGAAACGCATTGCCTGCCGCCTGACCGTAAGCGACGCCATCAATGTCTCCGGCGGTGCCCTCGTACCGGGAGCCGACCCGGCGGATATGCCAAACGCGTTGCTGGCGTTCGCCGTCGTCATAGACGAACTGCTCGTTAAGCGTCAGTGTGTCGCCCGCCGCTTCGCCGTGAATAACGACGTGAAAGCGGCGTAGTTGCTTGCCGCTGCGATCCTGCACCATCCCCCAGGCTTCCGTCCGGCCCTGAAAATAGTGAAAGATATCGAGCCGTGGTTGTTGAGCGCGGTAGTCGTTAATGTCGGTGCTACAGCCGGTTAGCAACATCAGCATCGCCACACTGAACAGCAGAAATCGTTTCATCGTTCACCCCCCAGTAATTGCCGGCGTAATTCGGGATAGCGGGTCTGCGGGCTCAGCCAAGCCAGTCGGCGGCGTGCGCCGAAGCGACGTTCAGAACGGCGATAAGCCCGACCAGCAAGCGGACGCGGCGCTTCATTTGCATCTGCGCTTTCCCGTCATCAGCCGCGTCGGCATGTCACACCCGCTCAGCGGTCAATTGCACCACACTGATGGTGCGCGCGTTAAAACCGGCTTCGCAGTAGCCAAAGTAATACAGCCACATGCGACGAAAGCGGGTATCGAACCCAAGCCGTTCGATATCCGGCCAGGCATGCAGGAAGCGCTGCCGCCAGTGCGCCAGCGTCTGGGCATAATGCGGGCCCATATCGAACAGATTGCGCAGCACAAAATCGGTATGGCGCGTCATCAGGTTGCTGATGGCGGTGACGCTGGGCAAAAAGCCGCCCGGGAAAATATAACGTTGGATGAAATCGACGCTTTTGCCGTAGTCGCGGTAGCGTTGATCCTGAATGGTGATCGCCTGAATCGCCATTTTTCCGCCGGGGCGCAGGCGTGCCTGACAAGTCTGGAAAAACTGCGGTAAAAACGCTTTTCCGATGGCTTCGATCATTTCTACCGATACCAGCTTGTCGAACTGGCCGGTGAGGTCGCGGTAATCGCACAAGAGCACGGTTACCCGCTCTTGCAGGCCGGCACGGGCAATACGCGCCTGCGCATAATCATACTGCTCGCGGGACAGGGTGGTGGTGGTCACCCGGCAGCCGTAATGGCGTGCGGCGAATTCCGCCAGTGCGCCCCAGCCGGTGCCGATTTCAAGCAGGTGATCGTCGGGCGTGAGTGTGAGCTCGTCACACAATCGCCGTATTTTCGCCTGCTGGGCGCCGGCGAGGTCCGGTGTGTCGGGGGTAAAGAGCGCGCTGGAATAGAGCAACGCCTCATCAAGAAAATACTGGTAAAACTGATTACCCAAATCGTAATGGGCGGCAATGTTGGCACGCGCCTGCCGGCGGTGATTGCGCCTTGTCCAGTGCCGTAGGCGCTCGAACGGTTGACTCAGTAAGCGGAAGCCGGACTCCAGCCGGCTCAGTACCCGGCTGTTGGCCGCCATGATGTGCAGTAACGCGGTTAGCTGGTCTGTTTCCCATTCGCCGTCCATCCATGACTCTGCCGCGGCGATACTGCCGCCGGTCAGCAGGCGTCGGTAAACGTCAGGCGAAAGGATGCTGACTTCGGCGCGCAGGGAAGCGGCGGCATCGCCAAAATGGAAGGTTTGACTGCCTTCGCGAACCGTCAGCGAACCCTGTTGTAAACCTGCCAGCAGGCGAAAAAGCAGCCGACGCGCAAAACGAATCGTGCGCGGTACATCGGATTCAAGCGCGAAAACGGGCTCGGTCATGAACGTTCACTCCTGCCGGCAGGGTGGTTATGAATAGGAACGCGTTTGAGCCACAGCAACAGCGCCTGCCAGTAAATAGCCGCGACGGTTTTGACGGTCATCAATGGAATGCCGAGCTGCATTTGGCGCAGATGCAGGCGCGTTAATGGCTTACGCGACAGCGTCAGTGTGGCGTCGAACACTTTTTCATCCTGATGGTTTTCACTGTGCATCTGATGGTTTTCGATGTGCATATGTAACGTTTTGTCGGGGCGGTTAAACCGCCAGTGATAGTCCATATTCATCGGGTTGAACGGCGAAACGTGGAACGCCTTGGCGATAGGGCGCGTATCCTGAGCATTAACCGCGTAATAGTGGCGTTCATTCCACGGCGTATTGCGCACTTCGGCCAGCACCCAGCGCAGGGTCTCGTCGGCATCAAAGCAGTAGTAAAAATTCACCGGGTTAAAATGAACCCCCAGGTAGCGCAACTGCGTTAACAGCATCACTTTGCCGTCAGGGCGCTCGCCGGTCAGTGTCGCCAGCCGGTCAAGGACGTTTGCTTTCAGCGGCGTGCCCAGCGGGTAGTCGCTGTCGTAAAAGGCGACGGTGGCAAAGCGGTTACGGCGAATCCCCAGCGACGGCAGGTTATCCAGATCGTCGAGATCCAGGTAAGCCATAAATACATCATAGCTAAACTGATGTTCGCGGGGTGACAAGCGCCGGTGACGCAAGACGCCCCGATAGAGACAGTTATTCATTGCTCCTCCAGTCGGCAATTCCCTTGACCACATCCAGCGCGCTGCGTACCCCATCTTCGTGAAAACCGTTGTACCAGTAAGCCCCGCAAAACCAGCTGTGCTGCCGGCCGTTAATCTGTGCGCGCCGTGACTGGGCACGCCAGCTTTTCGGGTTAAACAGAGGGTGTTCGTAGACAAAACGCTGCCAGATATAACGCTCATCGATAGGGGTATCGGGATTGAGCGTGACGCAGAATAAGGGGCTCCCCTCGGGCAGCCCTTGTAAAATGTTCATGTTGTAGGTGACGCAGGCGCTGGCTTGATCATCGCGATGCAGCCGATAGTTCCAACTGGCCCAGGCGCCAGGTCGTACCGGTAGCCAGCGTTTATCGCTATGCAAAACCACCTCGTTACGTTGCCAGCCGATATCGCCCAGAATCTCCGTCTCTTCGCGACTGGGGTTATCCAGCAGGGCAAGCGCCTGCGAAGAGTGGCAGGCGAAAATCACCTGATCGACCGCGAGAGTGCTGTCCGCCAGATGGATATCCGCCCCCTGAGCGTGGCGTACCACCTTTTTCACGGGTGTGTTGACGCAAAGCGTGAAGCGATTTTCCAACTGAGTGAGCAGGGCGCGCACGTATTCCCGTGAACCGCCGGGCACCACGTACCATTGCGGACGTTGCGTGATGTCCAGCAGACCGTGGTTGTCAAAAAAGCGCAAAAACAGCGCGAGCGGGAAGCGGCGCATCTCCTGCAATGAGGAAGACCAGATCGCCGCGCCCATAGGCAAAATATAGTGGCGGGCGAAAAAAGCGCTAAACCGGTGGCGCGACAAAAAGGTCTGCAACGTCTCGTCATCGCCGACCTGTTGGGTAACCGCCTGTTTCGCCAGGCGATTAAAGCGGACAATGTCTTTCAACAGCCCCCAAAAACGGGGATTAACCAGATTGCTGCGCTGCGCAAACAGTGAACGCAGCGAGTGGCCGTTATACTCAAGCCCGCTCGCCGGATTATGCACCGAAAAACTCATCTCCGTTTTTTGCCCGTGGATACCCAGTTCGCTCAGTAGCCCCATAAAACGTGGGTAGGTGCGATCGTTATAGACGATGAATCCGGTATCGATGGCATAGCTGCCGGAAGGCGTGGTGATATCTGCCGTAGCGGTATGGCCGCCCGGCGTAGCCGCGGCTTCCAGCATGATTACGTCATGGTGCCCCGCAAGCCGCCACGCGCAAGTCAGCCCGGCAATGCCACTACCGATAATAGCGATTTTCATGGTCTTACCATCCTGCGCAGGAGTGCGCGTTGAGCGATACCGGGAAGCCACGACAGCAGTCGCAGCAGTGCGCCGAATCCGGCTGGAAAAGCGATATGTGATTTGCCCGCCGTGATGCCGCGCCGTATCGCCGCCACCGCGTGTTCTACGGTGACGAGGCCCGGCATCGCAAAGTCGTTATTACGGGTAAGCGGGGTATCGACGAAGCCCGGCGAAACGACGGTGACGGCAATGCCTTTGGGCTCCCAGTCCAGCCGCAGGCTGTCGGCAAACCAGCTCAGCGCGGCTTTCGATGCGCCGTAAGCCTCTGCGCGTGGGAAGGGCAGCCAGTGAGCCATGGAACTGACCAGCACAACGCGGCTGCCGGGCGCCAGTTGCGCCTGCAAGGCCGCCAGGCAATTGATCGGGCCGATAAAATTGGTGTTGATGACCCTGGATACCCGTTCCGGGTCGATAACACCGTGGTCGATATATTCACAGGTTCCGGCGCACAGCACGGCCAGATCGACGCGGCAGTCGGCCAGTGCCGCATGGCAAGCCTGACTATTTGTCATATCGAATTGACGAATGGTGATATGCGGACTGTACTGACTCAGTGTGGTCAGGCGATCGATATCTCTGCCGCAGGCGATGACGGTATGGCCTTCGTCGGCCCAGGATTTCGCCAGCCCTTCGCCAATGCCCGAGCTGGCGCCGGTGATAAGTACCGTCATCATGCGCATACCCTCCTTTTCACGTGGCGAACCGCCCACCCCAGCACCGGCAGATGTTCATAAATCATTTCACCGGCATCGTAGAAATCACGCTGGTGCGTGATGTGCGTTTGTTGCAGCTCGACGATAGAGCATCCCGACAGCGACAACGGCTTGCCGCCGGCAATACGAGGATGTGACCAGTGCATCGTCCAGCTCATGGCAAAGCGATGGGTATCGCAGACGGGATCATCGACGGTGAAATAGCATTGCGCGGTGTTTTCCAGTAAATGGGCGAAATAGCGTTGTATGGCGGGCAACCCCCGATGCTGGCCAAACGGATCGACGAGCAGGGCGTCCGGGTGATAGATCGCAGGCAGTCTCTCCAGCGGCTGGGTATCCAACCCGGCATAAAAGCCGGCAAAGTTGTCGAATACGGTTCGTAGTGTGCTCATGGGCGTTACCCCTTGCAACGGGCAATTCTGAATCAAAACGGTATAATTAAAACTTACACAAACTCGGTTTTTTGTCTAAGTTTTTTGAGGATAATTTTGTATAGTTTTTTAAAATCATGATATTAGTATGGTCTTTGGCAGGCGGAAATACGGCTTGAAAAAGTGTGCCGGTATTGACGGCGTCGGTGCGAATAGCGAATAGCGAATAGCGAATAGCGAATAGCGAATAGTAAATAGCAAATAGCAAATAGCGGTGTGGTTCAGCGTTTGCCGGGCGTGGTATCTGGCGATGCGTGCGTTGAGGTGCGAGCTGGCAGCAAAGGAAATTCAGTCTCGGCGTGTTGACCGGCAAGGCTCATTCAGCGCTCAGGCAGCGTACAGCGGGTGTTTACAATAAGATAATTTCCAGCGAGGCAACCTGCTCGCGCCACTTTTCGATTTGTTTTTTGCGTGCCACCGTGAGTTTCCCACTGGTTACCAGCAGCCATTGCCTGTCCGGGAAAATTTCCGGCGCAGGCGTGGCTGGGGAAAGCGGCAGCACATTAATGCGATGGCCTTGTCCGGTGCGTTTCAGCGCTTCCAGCCAGATTTCACAGGGGTCGGTCAACTGCCAGCCGCCGATCAGATAATTGTCTCCGGGCGCTTTTCGGTCGCCTTCAAGACAAAACGAGGTGTAGGAAATAATGAGACCGTCGAGTATCTCCCGCAGCGTCATAATAGCGGGAATATTCGCCGATACGTGGCGTCGCAGCGGGCGTAATACCTCATTGACGACTTCCGGCCGGGGGTATTCGCGGCCGGTGTTGTAGATAAGCTGGCGCAGCGATTCAATGCGGCCTTCTCTGAGACGCTGGAGCATGGTTTCCTGCAATGTCGCCCAGTTATTGCTGCGTCGCGTCTGCGGGCGTTCCAGCAGCGGTTTAATCTGGCTGACGGGAACCCCTTTTTTTACCCAGTCGAGAATTTTCAACGCCTGTTGGACATCCGCATCGCTATACAGACGATGTCCCCCATCGGTACGCAGCGGTTTCAGCAGGCCGTAGCGACTCTGCCATGCCCTGAGCGTCGTGGCGTTAATACCGCAGAGTCTGGCAAATTCGCCGATGGAGTAAGACATAGAGTGCATCCGCTGAAAACTATTTTGTTTGATATATTACGAATATTTTAGCGCTGAATGAAGCCGGGCCGGCGTGCGTAGTTTGTGCGACGCGTTCAATATGTCTGGCGTGAAGTGAGGATAGGGGACTGGAGCATACAACAGAAAGCGCTATAACGGCGCTTTCTCCACGTAACTTGTGAGCATAACCTGATATCAAAGCGGCTCTGTGTCTGGAACCCCACTCACCCGTATCGGCTCTTTGACGGCGTTGACGGCGAGAAGACGCTGAAGAGCGGAGATCGCGGTGTCAGTGAGTTCATGGCCTTTGGTGAGCACCATTAAGTCGTTGGTGGTCCGGATGTCTTCATCCACCACCCAGCCGGGCTTCAATTCGCTAATGCGTGCAGAGCGAACGCCGGCCACGTTAGCGCGAAAATTAGTCAGGGTTTTGATGATGTACTCGGGGATCGGCGGCTTTACCGCGCGCAGGATTTCCCCTGGGTGCTCCAGACCCAGCCCCCGGGCTGCGTGGCGTTCCAGTTCAAGAGCGGCGCGCAAGAGCTGAGCGCCACGGATCACCTCTGTGGGCGCGCTGGATGGGGCCGGTTTGGCCTGGTAGCGGATAATCTCGGCTACCAGCTCAAGGCGGGGAATGTGTTCTACCAGACGACCCGCGACATCCGGATGTTCCAGGAGGAGTTTTTTCTCGTCCTCCGATAGCTTGCGCTGAGCTGCATCGGCCTGGACGATGTCGGCGGGGATACCGACACAGCCGATTTGGCTCAATGAGGCGGCAATGGTGTATATCCAACTATCGGGCCACTCCAGCTTGGGCAGTGCGTGGCGGACACAGGACTGGGCGAAGGCTGCCCGCTGAAAAGCCCATGGAGCAACCATGGCGAGCACGTCGGTTAGCGTTTTGACCGAGGCGGTAAGGGTGGTTTCCAGTAATTCCTTTTCCGCGCACACGAGACGATACTGACTGACGGCGTCGTTAAGCGTTGAAACCAGTTCCTCCTTGGGGCACGGTTTGCAGAGGTAGCGGAAGATGGCCCCCTTGTTGATGGCCGCGATGGAGGATTCCACGTCGGCCTGCCCGGTGAGGAGAATACGCACACTGTCGGGGGAGATTTCCCGCGCTTTGGCGAGGAAAGCGGCGCCGTCCATGCCGGGCATGCGCATGTCGGACATGATTACGGCAAAACGCTTACCCCAGCGAATGGCGTCCAGGCCGGCTTCACCACTGTGAGCCACAACTACGTCGAATTCGCCAAAGAGGTTTCGCTCCATTGCAGCGAGCACATTGGGTTCATCATCTACGCACAGCACCCGGGGCAAGGCAGTTTCAGTCATTGAGAGTTTCCTGCGTGTGGGCGAGCATCGCCTGCCACTGCGGCAGTTTGTTCAGCACGCCAGTTTGTTCGAGATAGTCCAGATCGAGGACACCGTTGTTGGCGAGAGTGACCGCGACATGCACGGCACCGATCACGCCGAAGGCTTTTTCTGTAGAACGGGAAGGCTGCGCATGACAGGCCACGGCTTCCACGATGTCCACGGGCAACCCCCACAAGGCCAGCAGATACGCGCCTACCGTGGCGTGTATGGGGGGGGTGCAGCGAGTTGTGGTGGTTTCATAGTTCACCTCCCTCATTTCGGGGATGAACAGCGCAATGTTGGCGAGTAAGGCGGCGGTCGCCTCCAGTCCTTGGTGGCCGGAAATGCGGGCTGCCAGGGTAGAAGCGAGCTGGGCGTGTTGTTGTAGCTGGTCCACATAGGGGGCCGTCTTCACATCTGCGAAGACCTGAGAAGCCAGGACGAGTAGCTTCACCTGATCCAGACCCAAGTGGGTGATGGCGTTGCCGATATCATTAATGTGACCGCCTCTGGCGAACCAGGCCGAGTTAGCAAGCTGCATAATCTTGGCGCTCAGAGCTGGATCACTGCCCAGCAGCCCGGCGATCTGTCGGGTATCACTGGCAGGATCGGCAAGGAGAAGGCTTATTTCGGTGAACACGTTGGGCGAGGCAGGCAGCCTGCTGGTGCGGCCCACTATCTCGACCAGCGTTGGGTCCTGAAACCTGTCGCGCAGGGCCAGAGCGTTGCCTACCATCGCCAGCAGCACCGTGCTGTCGCAGGGTTTGGAAACAAAGCGATGGGCCACGTCCAGCATGCGCAAGGTGGCCTCAGGCTCAGAGTAGCCAGACAGGATGATACGTATGGTGCCGGGCCAACGGTTGCGTACCTGAGAAAGCAGCTCTGCGCCATCCATGAAGGGCATGCGCATGTCGGATACCACTACGTCGGCCGGTTTTTCCTCCAGCATCGTAAGTGCTTCATGACCACTATTGGCGAAGCGGCATTCCCAGTCGGTGTCTTGCATCATGAGGGCCCGTTCAATACCGGAGAGCACCCGACTTTCGTCATCGACGAACATCACTTGCATGCAGGGCAATCCTCTTTGTGGCAGTGAAGGGGCAGTTGCAGGATGAACGTCGTGCCCACACCTTCTTCCGACTCGCAACGGATCCGTCCATCGTGTTTGTCCACTACGGTCGAATAGACAATGGCGAGACCCTGGCCCGTGCCTTTGCCTACGGCTTTGGTCGTGAAGAAGGGATCGAAGATGCGGTCGCGGATCCCGGCGGGAATACCGCTGCCGTCGTCTTTGATTCGGATCTCCATATGCTCGCCGTTCCGTGCTGCTGATACGATGATGTGGCCTTTTTCTTTGACGCCTTCCTGGATGGTGTCTGCGATAGCGTGGGCGGCGTTCACTACCAGGTTGAGAATGGACTGACCAATCATGTCGCGCAGACACGGCAGTTGCGGCAAATCGTCCTCGAAGCGTGTCTCAAGTTCCGCCACGTATTTCCATTCGTTGCGGGCGACGGTCACCGTGGTGTTGATGACCTCGCGCACATCCACCATTTCCTTCTCGTTATGAGAAGGGTGGGAGAATTCCTTCATGGCGGCCACGATCTTGGCAATATGACCCAGGCCCTCCAGTGATTCGTCTAAAGCGCTTGGAATCTGGCGGCGCAGGAACTCCACTTTAGTGCGCCTGAGGGCCGCATCGAATTCCAACACCGTGGGCTCTTCGGCCATTTTTCCCCGCGTAACCTCAGCCAGTGCCAGAGCGGAATCCAACAGGCTTAGCAGGGAAACGGTAGCGGTCTTAACGAAACCCACATTGTCGCAGACGTATTGGGTTGGCGTGTTGATTTCGTGGGCGATGCCGGCGGCGAGTTGGCCGATGGACTCCATTTTCTGCGCCTGTAGCAACTGGGCCTGGGTGAAGCGCAGCTCGGTCAGCGCTTTTTCTAACTCTTGTCGTTCGTTTTCCAACTCCAGGGTTTTACGGGCGACCACCTTCTCCAGGCCTACATTCTGCTCCAGGATGGCAAAAGGCGTTGCGTGACTGTGCCGGGCCTCCTGTGCGATGCGGCGCTTGAGTACATCAATAGTCTTGTCCCGGGCGGCGAGCTTGCGTTCGTATTCGGCAACGGAGAGTCCTATGACGGACGTTTCGGAAAATGTTCCTTCAGTCAACGTCTTGTCCTCCAATGGCGATGCCCGTGAATGTCTGATTCACGTGCAATCCGTTGTATTGCTCGCCGTAAGTGGAAAAGCCCACTACCCGGTTTTGCATCATGACGTTGCCAATCTGCTGTTCAAGCCCTTCCTGTTCGAACTGGAGACGACGCAGGATGCAATCGCAGCCAATGATTATCGCGGGCTCCGGAATTGTCTCGCGGACCTTGTCAAAGGCCTGCTGGAGGGTTTGGACCGGGTCCTCCGCTTTGCCGATAGCGACGATCAGTCCTTCCTCGATGGCGCAGTAGCAAGTGAGAGAGAGGTCTTCGTTCCACTTCTGTATGGAACGGACGTAGGGCTCATCGCCGAAAGAGAGCACCAGCGGGTGGCGGGAAAAGACGGTCGGCGTCAATTCGTTCACCGTCAGGCCCAGGGCTTCCGCGTAAACCTGAGCGGCAGGTTCGCCGTTTATCTCCAGGATGAGCCGCTTCTCCGGGTCGGCTTCGGTGATGACGAGCTCCACCTCGCTGGGCTCGAAGTGCTGCACCTTGAAGGTGGTGACGGGCGAACTGGTCTCGATAACGGCGAATACGGCTGCATCGGAAATGAATCGTCCATTTCCATCATAGACGTGAGTCTTCTCGAAACGCAGGTCATCGCCAGCGGAACCGCCGATGATAGGAACGTTGCCGATCTGCTGGTAGAGGTTCGCAACCAGGCGCTCTTCAACCATAGAAAGACCGTCTACCAGCAGCAGGCCGAAGCGATGCAGGTTCGGCCTGGCCTCGGTATCAAGGCGAATGGCTTCGGCGATGTCGGCTATTACCGAGGTGTAGTTAACCAAAGGCTGAATCATGAAGGCGTGAGTGCGAAAGTCTTTGCCCAGCCCCAGACCCAACAGTCCGGAGTGCTGGAAGCCTTCTATACCAATCTGACCAGAAGACGTGCAACCTATGCAGGAACAGGAGAAGGTGTTCTTCAACTCCCGACCCAGGATGTCCAGGTCGTAGTCTGGAGAACAGAAAAAAATGACGGTATCGATGCCTTCATGACCAATCTGGCTGGCAAACTCGGCGACAGCCTGAACCGGGTTCGGCGATTCGCTACTGGCATATTTGGGTTGGAAATTCATGACGAGTTTTCCTTGTACTAAGTAGAAGCCTTCGTCTGCGCTCCTGCATTCTTCAGTTATCCTCTGTCAGTATCCTTCTGCCCTTTTTCCCTCTTCAGAGAGGGTAGGCGGTGGTGGTGCAAATAGCAAATATGTAGAATTTTATCTTATCTATGGATATTAGCAGGGCTGCGCCTTCCATCGTTATGGATAGCCCTGTAATGCGTGCTGGTAGTCAGAAAATGCTACATGAACAGGCAGACAAACCGCCTTCGGGAAGAGTAAGTGCTTTCGGGCTATGGCACATCCAATGCGCTTATTCATAGTAGCGAAAATGAAAAATGATTATTTTCTTTGAACTGAACCTGGCTGGCACCGGTGATAAACGTTGCTTTAGCACTATGCATGAACTATGCATGAACCCCCGATGGCCAGGTTTATCCACGGTTGTTGCCGTCCGGCAGCGAGGCACGATAGGCTTAATCTTCTTTAAATTCCCCCGCATATTCAGGAGAAAACCGAAGCGATGAATTACCTCAAGGTAGTGGGTGTCGTTTTTATCGGTGTGTTGATTTTGTCATTTGGGCGCAGCCTGGCGCAGGCCACATGGCGTGAGGATAAGGCGAGCGTTTCAGGCCAGAGTATTTGGACGGCGCGACGCGACTCTGCCGGTATCGCGCCGGATCCGGCGGCTCTGAGCAATATTGCGATTGTGCAGGTTTATACCGCGCCTACCTACGGCTGGCGCGGGCTGGTGGCGGTTCACCCCTGGATTATCATCAAAAAAGCGGGGGAAACCCGTTTTCAGCGTTACGAGGTGATCGGTTGGGGCGGCGATGAGGTTATTCGCCGTAACTATAGCGTGCCCGACGGATTCTGGTTCGGCTCAACGCCGCGGTTATTGGTTGAACATCGCGGGGCGAGTGCCGCCGCCATGATCCCGAAAATAGAAGCGGCGATCAGCCGCTACCCCTGGCCGCACACCTATCACGCCTGGCCCGGCCCGAATAGCAATACCTTTATGGCGCATATCGGCCGGGAAGTGCCGGAATTGAAACTGGACCTGCCGGCGAATGCCATCGGTAAGGATTTTCGCTCGTTAACCCACCCGGTGGGATTGCCGCCGTCGGGAAGAGGTGTACAGGTTTCACTGCTCGGTGTGCTGGGCCTGACGCTGGGAGTGGAAGAGGGCGTTGAAGTCAACATTCTGGGGGCGAACCTGGGGCTGGATTTCAACCCGCCTGCGCTGCGTTTGCCGTTTATCGGCCGCCTGGGCTATGACAATACGACAACGCATGAAGGATAAACGCTGACGCAGCCACGTCTGGGTGGGTTGCCGTCCACTGGCAAAACGCAGCGGGGGGCTGTGATGGTGATTTCACAGTGGTAGTGATTTGATAAAAAATCACTTTTAATGAATAAATAGGCATTATCTTATAGATCTGGATCATCTTTTCCCGCCGCCAACGCGATTATGTTGGTCATTCCACTGCGCGAACGTGATGCGAACCGGAGTGGAAAACCACAGAATTCAATCGCCAGAAGGAGGGAACATGCTGGATCATTTGAGTATTCCGGTGTCTGATCTGAGTCGCAGTCGGCGGTTTTATGAGCAGGCGTTAAAGCCATTAGGGTTCGAACAGGTTAAGGACATGAAATTCGCCGTGAGCTTCGGCGTATTGATGGGATACGGCCTGTCTTCCGATCCGGGCGGCGAATTCTGGATTTTTCAGGGTGAGGTGCCATCGCACCCACCGGCGCATTTTGCTTTCAGCGCCGAATCGAGAGCGGAAGTGGATGCGTTTTTTGCTGCGGCGGTAGCGGCGGGCGGGGTGGATAACGGCCAGCCCGGCGTGCGTACTCAATATCACCCTGATTACTATGCCGCCTTTGTCCGTGATCCGGATGGCTACAATATCGAAGCGGTGTTTCACCGGGCGCCGTCGCTGGCCGGTAATCGTTTATGCGCTTAAATGCAACCTGATGGAGCGGAGAGCGTTTTTCTAACATTGACCTTTTGGGTGAATACTCCCAATAATGGTGTTCGTTGACTCGGGGTGCCCTTCTGCGTGAAGGCTGAGAAAAACCCGTATTACCTGATCTGGATAATGCCAGCGTAGGGAAGTCACGGTATCCCACCGGTACCGCCTTCTTTTCACGCCGGTTGGGAGGTTTATGAACACTCGACCTGTACTTTTCCCTGCCGCGTCCGTCGCGGATTCCCTTGACGCTTTCCGTTTGCGCGCACCGCTGGTGCACTGCCTGACCAATGAGGGGGTGCAGAGGTTTACCGCCAATGTGCTGTTGGCGCTGGGCGCCTCGCCTGCCATGGTGGTCGATGCCGGTGAAGCGGCGCAGTTCAGCGCGCTGGCTGACGGGCTACTGATTAATCTGGGTATGCTTGAAACCGACCGTGCGCAGGCGATGCGCGCGGCGGCGGCAAGCGCCATTGAGGCCGGTACGTCGTGGGTGCTGATATGAAACGCATCAACGCGCTAACCATTGCCGGCACCGACCCGAGCGGTGGTGCCGGTATTCAGGCTGACCTGAAAACCTTCTCGGCACTGGGAGCATACGGCACCAGTGTGATTACCGCGCTGGTGGCACAAAATACCCGCGGCGTGCAGTCGGTCTACCGCATTGAACCGGCGTTTGTCGGTGCCCAACTGGATTCTGTACTGAGCGATGTTCGCATTGACAGCGCGAAAATCGGCATGCTGGCACAGACGGATATTGTGGAAATGGTAGCAGACCGGCTGTTGCGTTACCCGGTGCCTTATGTGGTGCTGGATACGGTGATGCTGGCGAAAAGCGGTGATCCGCTACTGGCGCCGGAGGCAGTGGACGCGGTGCGCCGGTTGCTGTTGCCGCGGGTGTCGTTGATCACCCCCAACCTGCCGGAGGCCGCGGCGCTGTTGCAGTGTGCATTGGCGGCCGACGAGTCGGAAATGCGGCGGCAGGGGGAACGGTTGTTGGCGATGGGGTGCCGGGCGGTGCTGATGAAAGGCGGCCACCTGAGTGACCAGGAAAGTCCTGACTGGTTGTTCATGCCGGATGCGGAGGCGGTGCGGTTAAGCGCGCCGCGCATCAACACCCGGCATACGCATGGCACCGGTTGCACGCTGTCGGCAGCGCTGGCGGCGTTACGCCCGCGTTATGACAACTGGCCGGATACCCTGTCCGCCGCGCGGGCCTATCTGCAAGGGGCGCTGGAACAGGCGGATTCGCTGGAAGTCGGCCACGGTATCGGCCCGGTACACCATTTTCACCGCTGGTGGTGACGATGGCAGCCTGATCAAAGCGATAAGAAAATCAGATAAATAGTAAAAAATATTGCATAGACAGCCCGTTCATGACCCGGTAATTTTGTGATCTGCGTCAGATTATTGCCTGTGTGGCAGGGTTAACGCTTACCGGATTTTAGGAGATTTTTTTCTGAGTCGTATTTTTTCTCTGAATCATATTGTTGGGGAGATGCTCATGGCGGGTTCAGCGCGTGCGGTCATGATTGCCAAGGGGTTACAGACTATACTCAATTTCGGCCTGTTGATGCTGGCGGTGATTCTGGTGATTTTTCTGGGCAAGGAAACCTGGCATTTGGCGACGGTGCTGCTGGTCAGCAATGAAAAAGAATCGTCGTATATGCTGATCGAAAGCCTGGTGATTTACTTTCTCTATTTTGAATTTCTGGCGCTGATCGTGAAGTATTTTCTGTCCGGTTATCACTTCCCGCTGCGCTATTTTATCTACATCGGTATTACCGCCATCGTGCGGCTGATTATTGTCGATCATAAAAACCCGGCGGATACCTTCACCTATGCCGGGGCGATCCTGATTCTGGTGATCACGCTCTATCTGGTGAATAGCCCACGCCTGAAGCGGGAATAACCCGAAAAGAAAAAGCCAGCTCAAGGGAGATTGAGCTGGCCAAGGAGGTGGTTCCTAGTAGCATTACTACGCTTATTTTTCGTTTTCTATTTTCTCAGCGCTGCAATAATAACCAGTTAGCGATGCCATTGATGTGATCTGATTCTAAAAAAAGTCACAATTGGCACGATGTTGTCACCTTTTTGTTATTTTGCATGTGGATTACGGGTGTTGGTCCCCGGAAGATTACGCAGCAATAACGCGTATTCCAGTGCAACGTCATCCGGCACCGGCAGATACACGGTATGGCCGTCGCCCGGCGCGACATCGACAGCCTGACCTTTTTTGTTGAGCAGGGTATCGATAGTGAACCGGATGTTGCCGCCCGGCGTCATCATTTCCACGCTGTCGCCGCGGGAAAACTTGTTCTTGACCGCCACTTCCGCCAGTCCGTCGCGGCGCTCGCCGGTAAATTCCCCGACAAACTGTTGCTGGTCCGATACCGAGTAACCGTAGTCGTAATTCTGGTAATCCTCGTGGACGTGGCGACGCAGGAAACCCTCGGTATAGCCGCGGTGCGCCAGGCCTTCCAACGTTTGCAGCAGCGTCGGGTCGAACGGTTTGCCGGCGGCGGCATCGTCGATGGCGCGGCGATACACCTGCGCGGTGCGGGCACAGTAGTAGAACGACTTGGTGCGGCCTTCGATTTTCAGCGAGGCAACCTGCATGTTAGTCAGACGTTCCACGTGCTGAATGGCGCGCAGGTCGCGTGAGTTCATGATGTAGGTGCCGTGCTCGTCCTCAAACGCGCTCATGTATTCGCCCGGGCGCTGCTTCTCTTCCAGCATGAAGACCTTGTCGGTAGGCGCGCCGATGCCCAGCGTCGGTTCCGGCCGGGTGTCGTCGAGTTGTGTGACCGCAATCGGTTCATGGATGTGCACGATGTTACCCACCGTGTCTTCTTTGCCTTCCTGCACGTTGTATTCCCAGCGGCAGGCATTGGTGCAGGTGCCCTGATTCGGGTCACGCTTATTGATATAGCCCGACAGCAGGCAGCGGCCGGAATAGGCCATGCACAGTGCGCCGTGGACGAACACTTCCAGCTCCATGTCCGGCACCTGGGTGCGGATTTCCTCAATTTCTTCCAGCGACAGCTCGCGCGACAGAATCACCCGGCTCAGCCCCATCTGTTGCCAGAATTTCACCGTCGCCCAGTTTACTGCATTAGCCTGTACCGACAGGTGGATGGGCATCTGCGGGAAGTTTTCCCGCACCAGCATGATCAACCCCGGGTCGGACATGATCAGCGCGTCCGGGTTCATCTCGACCACCGGTTGCAGGTCGCGCAGGAAGGTTTTCAGTTTGGCGTTATGCGGCGCAATGTTCACCACCACGTAAAATTTCTTGCCCAGCGCATGGGCTTCATTGATGGCTTGCGCCAGCGTCTGGTGGTTGAATTCGTTATTACGCACACGCAGGCTGTAGCGAGGCTGGCCGGCATAAATTGCGTCAGCGCCATAAGCAAAGGCGTAACGCATATTTTTTAGCGTACCGGCCGGAGAGAGTAATTCCGGTTTGAACATGGTGTTTTCTCGAGTCTGATCACAGGTCAGGCTGTTCCCGGTTGGGAACAGTAAAGGCGGCAGATTCTAACGCCAACGGCAGGAAAAATCAGTAGTCGGCTTACAGAAAGTGCGACTATTGGAAACCGGGTCTGTGGCGGCCGGGTCTGCGCCGGCCGTCAAGGGCGATTATGCCGTGCGGATACCGGCTGATGAGCCTACCTGATAGCGCAAGTGCGGGCGCTCAAAATCCGTGTACGGCCCCTTCGGCACGATACCCGTGGGGTTGAGCCAGCGGATGCTGTAATACCCGGCTTTAATATCATCCAACCTGACTGTGTCTTTGACCCCCGGCCACTGGTACAGCTCGCGCAGGTAGCCGGAAAGGTGCGGGTAATCTTCCAGCCGACGGATGTTGCATTTGAACGCGCCGTGATAAGCCGCATCAAAGCGCACCAACGTCACGAACAGCCGCCAGTCGGCTTCGGTCAGCGTGTCGCCTGCCAGATAGCGATGATGCGCCAGAAGGGCTTCCACCGAATCCAGCGCGGCAAACAGGTTCGTTACCGCCTGGTCATAATGCGCTTGTGTTTTGGCGAAACCGGTTTTGTATACGCCGTTGTTGATGTTGTCGTAAATCAGACTGTTCCAGCGGTCGATCTCCGGTTGCAGCTCCGGCGGGTAAAAGTCCAGCCGGTTGCCGGTCAGGTCATTGAACGCGTGGTTGAGCAGGCGAATGATCTCCGCCGATTCATTATTGACGATACGGCCTTCTTTGCGGTCCCACAGCACCGGTACTGAAACCTTGCCGGTGTAGTGCGCGTCGCTGGCGGTGTAGAGCTGGTGCAGGTAGCGTACCGGCGCGATGGTGTCGCCGGCATCCTGCGGAGTCCTGAATTCCCAACCCTGTTCGCCGATGCGGGGTTCCGCGACCGACAGGGCTATCACATTTTGCAGTTCTTTCAGGTTGCGGTAGATAGTGGTGCGGGACGCCCATGGGCAAAGGTATGAGACGAATAACTGATAGCGTCCCGCTTCCGGTATCAGCGCTGTTGCACGAAACAGCGTTTCCTGACGGTGAAAGGCGCCGCCTTTGATTTCCTCGGCCGCTACATCGCCCTCGACCCATTTGCCATTGACTAATCCCGACATGTTTACCCTCATCATCATCATTATGTTGTGTGATTATGCTAGCAGCCGGTAGCGGAGAGAAAATTGCAAATTTTTAACCGAGTCGGACAGTTTCTTTGACGACTTGCCGCAGTACGCGGCTAGTCGTCTAGATTTCCTGGCTGGCGGCGGCTTCCCAACGGTAACCGATACCATAGACTGTACGGATGAACGAGGTTTCCCGGTCGAACATTTCCAGCTTGCGGCGCAGGTTTTTGATGTGGCTGTCGATGGTGCGGTCGGTCACCACCCGGTAGTCGTCATACAGATGATCGAGCAGTTGCTCGCGTGAAAAGACACGCCCCGGTTCGGCGGAGAGGGTTTTCAGCAGCCTGAATTCAGCGGGCGTCAGTTCCAGGTGGCGGCCGAGATAACTGGCCTGATAGCGATTCTGATCGATCAGCAATGCGGGTAAGGCGTCATTCGGCAGCGGTTCGTGTTGCCAGCGGCAGCGGCGCAGCAGGGTTTTCACTCGCGCGACCACTTCACGCGGGCTGTAGGGTTTGCAAATGTAGTCGTCGGCACCGATTTCCAGCCCCAGCAGCCGGTCGATTTCGTCGGAGCGGGCGGTCACCATGATGATCGGCACGTTGGAAAAGCCGCGAATGGCGCGACAGAGCGTCAGGCCGTCGCGGCCCGGCAGCATCAGGTCCAGCAGGATTAGCTGGCAGGGGTGTTCGCGAACCCAGGGCTCGACCTCTTCACCTTGCGTCAGCCAGTGGGTGCGATAACCCGATGCCTGCAGATAATCCACCAGCAATTGGGCCAGTTTGGGCTCATCTTCAACGATCAGCACCGGCGGGTTTTCATCACCGGCCGCTGCAGGAGACGATGCAGTCATGTCGATTCCTGTATCAGGATAAGTGCAACGGAAGTTCGACGGTGATTTGTACACCGCCAAGCGTGGAATGCTCAGCATACAAGCGTCCATCATGTGCCTCAACGATATTGGCGCAAATGGATAATCCCAGTCCGGAGCCGCCGCTGGCTCGGTTGCGCGAACTCTCCGCACGGTAGAAGCGCTCGAAAATCAGCGCCAGCTGTTCATCGCTGATGCCGGGAGCGCTGTCGCGCCAGTGAATCACCAATCGTTGCGGGCGTAACTCGGTTTCTATTTCCAGTCGTCCGCCATCATCGGTATAGCGTAGGCTATTTTCCATCAGGTTGTTGAATAACTGGTTCAGGCGGTCCGGATCGCCAAATACGATGGCTTCGGGATGAAAGCGGGTGGTCAGCCGGATGCCTTTGTGATGAAAACGCTCTTTGAATGCCGCTACCGACAATTGCAGTAGTGCGGTGGCATTAACGGCCGCTTTGCGGTAAGCCAGCGCACTCAGATCAGACAACGACAGTTGGTGCAGGTCGTCCACCAGTTTAGTTAACAACGTGACTTCCGCCTGCAGTGAAGAAAATGCTGCGGTATCGGGCCGCCGTACGCCATCCTGCAATGCTTCCAGTTCGCCGCGCAACACGGCCAACGGTGTACGCAACTCATGGGAAATATCAGCCATGAACGCGCGGCGCGACTGTTCATTTTTCTCCAGCGCCGAGGCTAACTGGTTGAAATCCTGTGCCAGCCGATCCAACTCGTCTCGCCTGCCGGCGCTGACGCGGGTACTGAAATCGCCGCCCGCCAGTTGGTGGATGCCGTTGACCAGCCGTTTGACCGGCGCCAGCAAGCCACGCGACATCAGCCAGGTGACTACGGCCGCCAGCAGGGTGGTAAAGGCGACAATCAGCCAACTGGTACGTTGCTGCTGGCGATCGAAACTGATGTCGGCGCTACGCGTCAGCCCTTCGACCGGTGCCGCCACCAGCCAACCCACGACCCGGTTCTGCATCATCAGCGGCTGCCAGGTGCTGCCGGCAGGCATCGAGATCGGCGGGCCTATCAGGCGGCGGCGGTTCTCGTCCGTGACCCAAAACCGGGTACGCCAACCCTGCATGGCTTCATCGTTGTTCTGCTCCATCGTCCGCAGCATCGGGAAGATACCGCGCTCGTTGTTGTGCAGAAAATCCCAGTTGCCGTACTGTTGGTACTGATCCTCCAGCCAGCTGCGGATCTGCACCACCCGTTGTTCGTTGCCGCGGCGAATGTAATCGATAAAGCCTTTTTCGAAACTGAGCCGGACGCCGAAATGCATGATGACCAACACCAACATGCAGGTGGAAAATATCGCCAGAAACAGTCTGGCGGTAATGCCGAATCTCATCATTCACCTCATGAGGAATGTGTCAGCGTCGCCTGCTGAACAGTATCGGGCGGCACCCGGTTGAAAATCAGCGCCGGGAGCGCCATCACCGCCACCATGCAGAGATAGGTGTAAAGGAACACACTGTGGGTTTCCGGCGCGCCGCTCACCAGATGCTGATTGGCGAAAATGCCCAGCAGTAAGCCGGCGATGGTCACACCCATACTGGTAGAGAGCTGCATCGACATCGACATCAGGCTGTTGCCGCCACTGGCCAGGGAGTCGGGCAGATCTTTGAGCGTCAGGGTATTCATGGTGGAAAAACGGATACCGTTGACCATCCCCACCAACAGTAACACTAACGGCGTCATCCAGTGCCAGTTCATCAGCGCGACCAGCGCAAACAGCAAGGTAGCCAGCGCCAGCGTCAGCGTAGAGGCGATCAGCACGATACGGTAGCCGAACCGGTTGACGGTCAGCACTACCAGCCGCTTCATCCCCATGTTGCCCAGCACCAGCGGGATCATCATCATACCGGCATGAAACGGGGTGTACCCCAGCCCGATTTGCAGAAATACCGGCGTCATAAACGGCAACATGCCGCTGCCGATGCGCGCCAGCCAGCCGCCTAACAACCCGATGGTAAAGCTGCGGGTGTGGAACAGGCGCAGGTTAAACAGCGATGCCTCGTTGTTCCTGGCATGCCACCAGTAACCCAGCAGCGCCAACATGCCGGTCAGCACCAGCGCGATCAGCGTCGGCGCGGAAAACCCAAGGCTTTTCTGCCCGTCCAGCGCCAGCGTCAGCGTGCCCATCGCGATCACCAGACAGATAAACCCACGCAGGTCGAAACGGCGTGGCGGCATGGTGAAGTTGGGCATTAACCGCCAGGTGGCGAGCGCGCCTATCAACCCGACCGGAAGATTGATCAGGAAGATCCAGTGCCAACTGGCGTATTGCACCAGAAAACCGCCGAGCGTCGGCCCCATCAGCGGGCCTACCTGCCCCGGCAGCGTAACGAAGGTCATTGCCGCCATGTACTGAGCACGCGGCACCAGCTTCATCACCGTCAGCCGACCTATCGGCACCATCATCGCGCCGCCGACGCCCTGAATTACCCGGGAAAACAGCAGTTCATTGAGGGTGGTGGAGCGGGCGCACAGCAGTGAACCAAGGCTGAACAGCATAATGGCGGAAAAGAAAATGTTGCGCACACCCAGCCTATCCGCCAGCCAGCCGCTGGCCGGCAACAACATGGCGACGGTCAGCACATAAGCGACGATCACTGCATGCATACGCAGCGGGCTTTCATTCAGACTGGCGGCCATAGAGGGCAGGGCGGTGTTAACGATTGTGGTGTCCAGCGCTTGCATAAAAAGCCGAAGGCCACAATCCACAATTGCCAGCGAACGGATGCAAGCTGATGGGTCATGCGGTATCACTCCCGGGAATATCCTGTCCCTGACAGGCGCCGGGGCGAACCCCGGCGATGATTACAGGTACGACAATGACGGCTGAAGCGGCATCAGGCCAACGGTTCGGTATGCCCGGCCGCATCGGTGCGATCACGACGGCGCCAATGCAGACGGTCGAAGAACAGGTACACCACCGGCGTGGTGTACAGCGTCAGCAACTGGCTCATCACCAGCCCGCCGACAATGGTGATACCCAGCGGCTGGCGCAGTTCCGAGCCGTCGCCGTTGCTCAGCACCAGCGGCAACGCGCCGAACAGCGCGGCCATAGTGGTCATCATGATCGGGCGGAAACGCAACATGCAGGCGCGGAAAATCGCCTCCTGCGCCGACAGTTTTCCTTCCCGCTGTGCTACCAGCGCAAAATCCACCATCATGATGGCGTTTTTCTTCACAATGCCGATCAGCAACAAAATACCGATCAGCGCAATCAGGCTGAACGGTTTGTTGAACAGCTCCAGCGCCAGCAGTGCACCGACCCCGGCAGAGGGCAGGGTAGAGAGAATGGTCAGCGGGTGGGCGACATTTTCATACAATATTCCCAGCACGATGTAGACCGTCAGGATCGCCGCGATAATCAGCACCACCTGCGAATGCTGCGATTGTTGGAACGCCAGCGCGGTGCCGGCAAATTGCCCGCGAACCGTGGGCGGCACGCCCACTGCGGTCATGGTGCGTTCGATGGCGGTGGTGGCATCCGACAGGCTGACGCCTTCCGGCAGGTTGAACGAGAGGGTCGCCGCGGCCGACAACCCCTGATGGTTAACCGCCAGCGGCGCGTTGGCCGGTTGCCAGTGAGCAAAGAATGACAACGGGATCGGCTTACCGTCGTTGTTGATCACAAACATTTTGTCCAGCGAGCTGGGGTCCTGGGTGTAAGCCGAATCCACCTCCATCACCACTTTATACTGGTTCATCGGCTGGTAAATGGTGGAAATCTGCCGCTGACCAAAGGCATTGTTCAGCAACGCGTTGACGCTGGACACATTGATGCCAAGCCGTGCCATGGCATCACGATCGTAGACCATCATCAATTCGGCGCCCTTGTCCTGCTGGTCGGAACTGACGTCCGCCAGTTGCGGCAATTTGCTCAGCGCATCGCGAATTTTGGGTTCCCAGTTCCGTAACACCGCCAAATCATCCGATAACAGTGAGAACTGGTAACCGCCGTTCGCTTCGCGCCCACCGATACGCACATCCTGTACCGCCATCAGGTACAGATTGGCGCCCGGCTCCTTCGCCAGTTTGGCGCGCAGCCGGGTAATCACCTGCTGCGCGTTAACGTCGCGCTGGGCAAGCGGTTTCAGGCTAATAAACATTGAGCCGCTGTTGGTGCGCATTCCACCGGTAAAACCGGTGACATTATCCACCGCCGGGTCGGCGCGTACGATGGTCATGAAATCCTGCAGTTTGCGCTTCATCGCCTGAAAGGAAATGCTCTGGTCGGCCTGGATGAACCCCATCAGCCGCCCGGTATCCTGCTCGGGGAAGAAGGTTTTGGGGATGCTGATATACAGCCAGACGCTCAGGCCGATCGTCCCCAGCAGCACCATCATTACCCAGCGCGAGTGGTTCAACACCCAACGCAGACTGCGTCCATAGCCTTGTTGCAGCCCGAGCAACAGCCGGTTGAAACCGCGGGTACGCGGCTGGCTGCGGGGCGTATGAGGGCGCAGCAAGCGGGCGCACATCATCGGCGTCAGCGTGATGGATACCAACAATGAGATCAGAATGGCGACCGACAACGTAATCGAAAATTCGCGGAACAAGCGGCCGGGCAGGCCATCCATGAACAGCAACGGAATGAACACGGCGATCAGCGACAGGCTCATCGATACCACGGTGAACCCGACTTCCCGCACCCCCTGTAGCGAGGCTTGCAACGGCTTCATACCGGCTTCGATATGGCGGGAAATATTCTCCAGCACCACGATGGCGTCATCCACCACAAAACCGGTGGCGACGGTCAACGCCATCAGCGACAGATTGTTCAAACTGAAACCGCACAGGTACATGGCGGAGAAGGTGCCAATCAACGACACCGGTACGGCGATGGCCGGGATCAGCGTGGCGCGTGCGGATCGCAGGAACAAAAACACCACCAGAATCACCAGCGATACCGCGATGATCAACGACCGTTCCACGTCGTGCAGCGAGGCGCGAATCGTCGGCGAGCGGTCTTGTGCGACATTCAACGTGATCGAGGCGGGCAACATCGCCTGCAATTCCGGCATGGAGGCGCGGATAGCATCCACGGTGGAAATAATGTTGGCATCCGGCGCGCGGCGGATCATCACCAGAACGGCGGGTTTGGCGTTGGTCATCCCGGCGTTGAGCACGTTTTGCACCGAGTCCTTCACCGTCGCCACATCGCTCAGGCGCACCGGCGCGCCATTGTTGTAGTGGATGATCAGCGAGCGATAGGCCTCTGCGGTTTTCAGCTCGTCGTTGGTCTGAATCTGATAGTGAGTACTGCCGCTGTCCACGCTACCGAGCGGCTGGCGCACGTTGGATTGGGCGATCGACTGGCGCACGGCGTCCAGCGATACACCCTGATTAAACAGTGCCTGTGGGTTGAGCGCCACCCGGACCGCCGGTAACGAACTGCCGCCGATGGTGACGTCGCCGACGCCGTCGATTTGCGAGACGCGTTGCGCAATCTGGGTCGAGGCATAGTCGTACAACTGGCCGGGGCCGTAAGTGTCCGACGTCAGCGTGATGATCATGATAGGCGCATCGGATGGGTTCACCTTGCGGTAATAGGGACGGCTCGGCATGCTGCTTGGCAACAGGCTCTGGGCGGCGTTGATCGCCGCCTGCACGTCACGGGCCGCACCGTTGATGTCACGATCCAACGCAAACTGCAGGATGATGCGGGTGCTGCCCAGCGAACTCATCGACGTCATTTCGTTAATGCCGGCGATGCGGCCCAGCGAACGCTCCAGCGGTGTTGCCACCGACGACGCCATGGTTTCCGGCGACGCGCCGGGCAAGGTGGCGGAGACCGAAATCACCGGGTAATCCACCTGCGGCAGCGGCGATACCGGCAGCAACTGATAGCCGAGCAGCCCGCATAGCGCTATCGCCAGCGCCAGCAACGTGGTGGCGACCGGACGATGGATAAACAGTGCGAAGAACTTCACTGTGCTTCCCCTTCCTGCGGCCGACGGCGACGCAGACGATGCGCCAGACGGTCAAACAACAGGTAAATTACCGGCGTAGTGAACAGCGTCAACACCTGGCTCATCACCAACCCGCCTACCATACAGATGCCGAGCGGACGTCGCAGCTCCGCGCCGACGCCGGTACTGAACATCAGCGGTACGGCGCTGAGCAGCGCCGCCATGGTGGTCATCAGTATCGGGCGAAAACGCAGCAAACAAGCCTGATAAATAGCCTGATACGGCGCCATTCCCTGTTCGCGTTCGGCCGCCAGTGCAAAATCGATCATCATGATGGCGTTTTTCTTCACGATACCGATCAGCAAAATAATACCGATGATGGCGATGATGTTCAGATCGCTGCCCGCGATCATCAGCGCCAGCAACGCGCCGACTCCGGCGGTCGGCAGGGTGGACAAGATAGTGACCGGGTGGATAAAACTCTCATACAGCACGCCCAGTACGATATACATCGCCACGACTGCGGCCACCACCAGCCAGATGGTGCTGGTCAGCGCCGACTGGAACGCCAGCGTACTGCCCTGAAAGCGGGTAATGATGTCGCTCGGCAACTGCATCTGTTGCTGCGTCTGCTGAATGGCTTTTACCGCATCGCCCAACGCGTAGCCGGAGGCGACGTTGAACGAAATGGTCGTCGAGGGGAACTGGTCGATGTGGTTGACTGACAGCGGCCCCTGGCGCTCTTCCACCGTGGCGATGCTGCTGAGCGGCACTACGCCGCCGCTGCTGTTGATAAGCCGGATATCACTCAGCGCCGCCAGCCCGTTGCTGCTTTCGTGGTGCTGTTCCAACACCACCCGGTACTGGTTGGACTGGGTGTAAATGGTGGAAATCAACCGCTGGCCGAAGGCGTTGTACAGCGCGCTGTCCACCTGCGACATAGTGATGCCGAGACGGCTGGCGTTGTCGCGGTTGACCTTGAGGTAGGCTACCGCGCCGCTGTCCTGCCAGTCGCTGCTGACATCCTGCAACTGCGGCAATTTTTGTAGCTCGGCGGTCAGTTTCGGCACCCAGGTGCTGAGCTCATCCAGCGACATGGTTTGCAGAGTAAACTGATACTGAGTGCGGCTGACTTGCGTATCGATGGTCAAGTCCTGCACCGGTTGCAGATAAAGCTGAATGCCGGGCAGGGCGGATGTGCGCTGTTGCAGCCGTTCGATCACGCCCTGAATACGGTCGCTGCGTTCATCCAGCGGCTTCAGGTTAATCTGCAACCTGCCGCTGTTGAGCGATGGGTTGGTGCCGTCAACGCCGATAAACGACGAGACGCTTTCCACCGCCGGGTCCTGCATGATAAGCGAAGTGACCTGCTGCTGCTTGTCCACCATGCCGGAGAAGGAGATGGTTTGCGACGCTTGCACGGTGCCCTGAATGATGCCGTTGTCTTGTATCGGGAAAAAACCTTTGGGGATCACGATATACAGCAAGACGGTGAGTACCAACGTACTCAATGCGACGCCGAGGGTAATCCACGGGTGATTAAGCACCCGGGTCAGGCCGCGACCATACCAGGCGATCACCGCATCAAAGAAGCGCTCGCTGGCACGAGTAAACCGGTTCTGCTGGCTCAGCGAATGGTGGCTGAGCAAGCGGGCGCACATCATTGGCGTCAGCGTCAGCGACACTACCGCGGAGATCAGGATAGATACCGCCAATGTTACGGCGAATTCGCGGAACAGGCGACCGATAATATCGCCCATAAACAGCAGCGGGATCAGCACTGCAATCAGTGAAAAGGTGAGTGAAATAATGGTAAAGCCGATTTCCCCCGCGCCTTTCAGCGCCGCCTGTAGCGGCTTTTCGCCTTTTTCAATGTAACGGGCGATGTTTTCAATCACCACGATGGCGTCATCGACGACAAAACCGGTGGCGATGGTTAACGCCATTAACGTCAGGTTGTTGATCGAAAAACCGAGAAAATACATGGCGGCGAACGTCCCCACCAGCGACAGCGGCACGGCAATACTGGGGATGAGCGTGGCTACCGCGTTGCGCAGGAACAGGTAAATCACCATCACCACCAATGCGATGGCCAGAATCAGCTCAAACTGCACATCGTCCACCGATGCGCGAATAGTGGTGGTACGGTCGGTGAGCAGAGCAACATCCACCGACTTGGGTAAGCTGGCTTTCAGCGATGGCAACAGGCTGCGGATATGGTCGGCCGTCGCAATAACGTTGGCCCCCGGCTGGCGCTGAATATTGAGGACAATGGCCTGATTCTGATTAGCCCATGCCGCCAGATGGGTATTTTCCGCCGCCTGTTCTACCGTTGCGACGTCCTGTAGCCGTACCGGAGCATTGTTTTTCCAGGTAATGATCAACTGGCGATAGTCATCGAGCGAACGCATCTGGTCGTTGGCGGATAGCGTCACCGAGCGTGCCGGGCCGTCAAAACTGCCTTTGGGGGTATTGACGTTGGCCGCGGTGATGGCGGTGCGCACCGTTTCGCTGCTCAGCCCATAGGCGGCCAGCGCGCCCGGATTGAGCTTGACGCGTACCGATGGCCGTTGCCCGCCGGCCAGGGTAACCAGCCCGACGCCTTCCACCTGAGCGATTTTCTGCGCGATGCGCGTTTCAATCATGTCCTGCACCTGTGTCAGCGGCAGGGCAGTGGAGGTGACCGCCAGCGTCATGATCGGCGGATCCGCCGGGTTGACCTTGCTGTAGGTAGGCGGGAACGGCAGATCGGTGGGCAGCAGATTGGTGGCGGCGTTAATCGCCGCCTGTACATCCTGTTCGGCGACATCCAGCGACAGCGACAGCTGGAACTGCAATGTGATCACCGATGAACCGCCGGAGCTTTGGCTCGACATCTGCTTGAGGCCGGACATGCTGCCGAATTGGTGTTCCAACGGTGCGGTGACCGCCGAAGTCATCACGTCCGGGCTGGCGCCGGGGTACAACGTAACGACCTGAATGGTCGGATAGTCGACTTCCGGCAGCGCGGAAACCGGTAACGCACGATAGCCCACAATCCCGGCCAGCAGAATGGCGATCATCAACAGCGTGGTGGCAATCGGCCGGAGAATAAACAGGCGTGACGGTCCGCCACTGTTATGCAGCGTGGTGTCCTCTGACGGCGTTGTCCCCTGCATCAGAATTTCTCCGCTTTAGGCTGAGATTTTTCACGCTGAGGCTTTTCGGTGCCGGCAGTGGATTTGGCGTCAGCCGCCACTGGCGCCAGCACTTCTACCTGCGCGCCTTCGGTCAGGCGGTCGATCCCGTCGGTAACGACCCGCTCGCCCGCGTTCAGCCCGTTTGCCACGACGGTTTGCTGGCCGTACTGAATACCGGTGGTGACGAGGTGTTTACTGACGTGATCCTTATCGTTCAATACCCAGACGAAGCGCCCTTCGTTGCCCATTTGGATCGCCGAGGAGGGTGCTACCACCACATTTTGCAGTGTGTCCACTTTCATCTTGATATTGACGAACTGATTGGGGAACAGCGCGTCATCGGTGTTGTCGAAGCGGGCTTTTAGCTTGATGGTGCCGGTGGTCGCGTCGATCTGGTTATCCATGCTCAGCAATCGCCCCTGCGAGAGGAGGCGCTGACTGGCGCGATCCCAGGCTTCCACCAGTACCGGCTGGCCGGATTTTTGTGCTTTCAGCACAGTGGGGATATCGCCTTCCGGTACAGTGAAAACGGCGTCTATCGGGTGGGTTTGGGTTAATACCAGCAGGTTATCGGTACTGGTGACATAGTTGCCGATATCAATCTGACGCAGGCCGACGCGGCCGCTAAACGGTGCGGTGATGCGGCTGTAATCGAGTTGCAGTTGCGCGCTGGCGACCGATCCCTGATCCGATTTCACCGTTGCTTCGTACTGGCGGACCAACGATTCCTGGGTATCCAGTTGCTGGCCGGAAACCAAGCTGGTTTTAGACAGTTGCTGGTAACGAGCCAGATCCTGACGGGCGTTGATCAACAAAGCCTGATCTTTGGCTAATTGCCCCTGAGCCTGTGCCAACGCGACCTGAAATGGCCGTGGATCGATTTCCGCCAGCAGTTCGCCTTCTTTAACCTGTTGCCCTTCCTGAAAATGGATCGCCATCAATTGACCCGTCACCCGGCTGTGTACCGTAACGGTATTGGCCGCCGTCACCGTACCCAGACCCGACAGATAGTAAGGCACGTTGGATGAAGCGGAAAACGCAGCCTGAACCGGCGGCGGAGCGGTAGAACCGCGGCGGCCACTGCCGTTGCGGTTTTGTCCCTGACGTGAGGCTTGCTGTGAGGTCGTCGCCTCGTTGGCGGATTCTGATTGTGATGGGCGAAAATAACGCCAGGCGAACAACGCCGCGGCAATAACAATAACGAGGATCAGGAAACGAAATAAGCGTGCGGCGTTCATAATTATGGAAGGAACCTCCAATCAGCACAGGCCAAGATAAGCCCATGAAACACTGAATATTATGATACTAGTTTAAACAGCGAAGGGAGGACAAAAATGGAGGAAATATGGAAGATATGTCAGGGTTTGTAGAAAAAGAATCCCCGGCGTGGTGAACGCCGGGAACGGTGCTGAGTGTGTCAGCAAGGTGTCATTGCCACGACAATCGGGTTACAGCACCAGACCGGCAACGGCGGCGGACAGCAAGCTGACCAGCGTTGAGCCATAGACCAGTTTCAGACCAAAACGGGAAACGGTGTTGCCCTGCGCTTCGTTCAGCCCCTTGATGGCCCCGGCGACGATACCGATCGAGGAGAAATTGGCGAAAGACACCAGGAATACCGACAGAATACCCACGCTGCGCGGGGACAGCTGACCGGCCACTTTCTGCAACTCCATCATGGCGACGAATTCGTTGGACACCAGTTTGGTGGCCATAATACTGCCCACCTGCAGCGCTTCGGCTTTGGGAATCCCCATTACCCAGGCAAACGGATAGAACACGTAACCCAGGATTTCCTGGAAGCTCAGCCCGAATACGGCGCTGAACAGCGCGTTGATAGCGGCGATCAACGCGATGAAACCGATCAACATCGCAGCAACGATAACCGCAACTTTGAAACCGGCCAGGATGTATTCGCCCAGCATTTCAAAAAAGCTTTGACCTTCATGCAGATTGCTCAGGTGCAGTTCTTTCTCTTCATTGGTGTCGTATGGGTTGATGAGCGACAGCACGATAAAGGTACTGAACATGTTGAGCACCAGTGCCGCTACGACGTATTTGGCGTCCAGCATTGACATGTAAGCGCCGACGATCGACATGGAGACGGTCGACATCGCGGTGGCTGCCATGGTGTACATGCGTTTTTCAGACATCTGTCCGAGAATGTCTTTATACGCAATGAAGTTTTCAGACTGGCCCAGAATCAGCGAACTGACGGCATTAAACGACTCCAGCTTGCCCATGCCGTTGACTTTGGACAGGATGGTACCGATCAGCCGGATAATGAACGGCAGCACTTTGATGTGCTGCAAAATCCCGATCAGCGCGGAGATGAATACAATCGGGCACAGTACTTTCAGGAAGAACACAAAGCTATTGTTACCAATATTGCCAAAGACGAAGGTTGTACCCTCACCGGCGAAACCGAGCAACTTGTCAAACAGACCGGCAAAGCCTGTTACGAAACCGAGACCTGCACTGGAGTAAAGGAAGAAATAAGCGAGCAGGATTTCAATGGCTAAAAGTTGAACAATATACCTGACGCGAATGCTTTTGCGATCGCGGCACACCAGCAGTGACAGGCCGGCGACAACAATCAGGGCCAGGATAAATTGCAGAATGTTGGACATGTTTGCTCCAAATTATGATAGGGGCCGATTTTTGGACGTCATTTTATGTAACGATTGCGCTTAAAATGAGACGTAAGACGCAAAAGCGGAATTATATCGCGGAAAATAACCTAAACTAAAGCGTTGGTCTCATAGCATTCGCTTCTGTCTGAGAGATCGTCGGGCATTTCAGCACGGCTGACTGGAAAATGCTGTGATGGAAGTTCCCTGTCCGTCACTCCGGCAGAGTAGGGAAAACCTAACCACAAGGAGAGAATCATGCCTGCATCTGACGTATTACGTGAATTAGGGCATTCAGGAATTCGGGTACCGTTGCTGACGTTTGGCGGCAACGTGTTCGGCTGGACTATTGATGAGCCGAACTCGTTTCGCGTATTGGATGCCTTGCTTGAGCAAGGACTTAATTTTATTGATACCGCCGATGTCTATTCGATCTGGGCTCCGGGCAATAAAGGCGGTGAGTCGGAAAGTATTGTCGGCAACTGGCTCAAACAGCGTGGAAACCGTGATCGGGTGATTATCGCCACTAAAGTGGGTAAGACTATGGGCGGCGATCGGCAGGGGTTGTCGGCTGGTTATATCCGTCGGGCGGTAGAGGATTCATTACGTCGCTTGCAGACCGATTATATCGACTTGTATCAATCCCATGATGATGACCGCTCGACTCCGCTGGAAGAAACTCTGTCGGCTTTTGATGCGTTGATTCGCGAAGGCAAAGTGCGTGCTATCGGGGCATCCAATTATGCAGGCGAACGTCTGGCGCAGGCGTTGCAGGTCAGTAAGGATAACCATTTGGCTCGCTATGAAACGCTGCAACCGGAATATAACCTGTATGATCGACAGCACTATGAAACCACGCTGGAACCGGTGGTGAAAGCCAATGGGCTAGGGGTGATCGGGTACTATTCGCTGGCAAGCGGCTTTTTGTCAGGCAAATATCGTTCGGCCGCCGATGCGGTGAAAAGCGCACGTGGTCAGGGAGTGGTGGAACGTTATCTTAATCCGCGCGGGCTGGCGATTTTGAATGCGTTAGATCAGGTGGCGGAGGCTCACCATACTACACCCAGTCAGGTTGCGTTGGCATGGCTCATAGCCAGACCGGGCGTCACATCGCCGATAGTCAGCGCAACGTCGATTGAGCAGGTCGCAGAGCTGGCTGGCGCGACTCGTCTGGCGTTGACGCCTCATGAGATTGAACGGCTAACTGTCGTCAGCGCCTGAGTGTTGAGTGCAGTCGTTACGTTGATATGACGAGGCGGCTGTCCGGCACGTTGGCTTTCTTACTCGGCTCATCATAAATGGGCCTTGTCCTTTTCAGGGCCGCAACACGCTGCGTTCAACGCGGCTCCCGGCAGCGTTGTCGTTCACCCGAATCACTGACCTGGATAAGCTCATCGTCATCCACTCTCTTGCCGCGTGACAATGCCCAATATGAGCCTTGCCTAAATAGCTTTGCATCTATTGTGGGAGGTGGTCCTGTCAGCACTGGCCTCGCGCGATGAGAAGTGAAGCATCAATGTGCGAAATTATTTCGAGGGCCAACGCGTTGCGTTGTTTAACACACCATGCATGTTGTCCTGCAACTCAAATTATTTGGGGGATAACGAGCGAGCTGCTGATACTGCCTTGATTGTAGCCGGTTCTGGTTGTCATCCGGTGTGGTGATGGCGGGTGGTTTTGGTACTACCTGAATATAACCGATGAGGCATTTTAGCGCTGCCATCATTGTTTTATTCTATGAAGCACATGCGTTTATTCCAGAGTAGGATGAGGTAATTGAGGTAGTGTGTTTATGAGCAACAGTAAGCGTCAGGAATAAAGAAACAGCCTCTGCATAAACAGAGACTGTTTCTTTGTCAGGGAAACCGCAACCACTTACAACGATAGAACAACTATCTATAGGGGCCGTGCTTACCCTTAACTTAACGCGTGCGCGGCAATTAAGCCTGAGGCTGAGTCACTACGTCTTTGATGCCTTTCACTTCGATCTCTACGCGACGATCCGGTGCCAGGCAGTCAATCAGCGCAGCACGTGCTTTCACGTTAGCACAGGTAGAGCCGCTAACCGGGTTGGCTTTGCCCATACCACGAGCAGAGATTTTGTTAGACGGGATACCTTTGTGAACCAGGTAATCGACAACAGTCTGAGCACGTTTGGTAGACAGGGTCTGGTTGTACTGGTCGGAACCCAGACGGTCGGTGAAGCCCAGAACGACTACAGAACCATCTTTCGGATCCAGAGAGCTCAACTGAGAGTACAGTTGGTCCAGAGAACGCTGACCTTCCGGTTTCAGAGTGGCTTTGTTGAAGTTGAACAGTACGTCAGACTTCAGTGTGAAGCGTTTGGTCTGAACAACCGGAGCCGGAGCCGGAGTCGGGGCCGGAGCAGCAGCCACTACTGGAGCTGGAGCAACGGTTTCCTGACCGAAACGGTAGGAAACGCCTACGCTCAGCAGGCCATTGTCAGGACGACCGCCAACGGTGGAAGCGTCGCCAATATTGTTCACCCATTGGTAATCCAGGCGGGTTGCCCAGTTTTTGGTGATAGCGTATTCAACACCGACGGCAGCCAGCGGAGAAACACCGGTGTCGTGATCGTTCAGGCCGGAGTCGTCATGGCTATCTGCACGCCATACGAAACCACCCAGACGAGTGTAGACGTCCACATCGTCAACAATCGGGTAGCTCAGTTTCGCTGCCAGCTGGATGCCCTGAGCTTTGAAACTGCCCTGGTTGCCGCCGTTATACTTCATACGGCCCAGCCAGTCATAGCCCATTTCAAAACCCAGGTACGGGTTAGCCTGATAACCGCCGAATGCACCGGCACCCAACTGGTTCTGTGCAGCATTGGTCACGTTGTAACCATTACCGTTCAGGCCAGAGTCGTGATACTGGGACCAACCCAGTTTACCGCCTGCGTACCAAGTGTTATCGTTCGGTGCGGCTTGTGCTACGGTAGCAAAGCCAGCCAGTGCCACTGCAATCGCGATAGCTGTTTTTTTCATTTTACGCCTCATTATCATCCAAATCGGCAATTAACTCTGTAAGCTAATCAGCCTTTGGTTAAAATCCTTTCTCGGAGACATTGCCCTTGGTCTAATTACGTGCTGCCAGTGAACTGGCATTATGATTAAGGACAACTCCAGCGAGCTAAAGTCTACAACGTGGGGAGAAAGTTACAAGTATGATGTGACAGACGCCATGAAAAAATCAGTCGTTCATACATAATTACTAACAAAGCATGGACGATTTTGTCAGATTACCCGGATGTCTTTTAATATTAACACTCCGCAATAATACGCCAGACACCCTATTTACGGGGGCTAAAGCGAACTTCTTACCTCCTTGTAAGAAAAGTCCTAATATTCATTTAGTGATACAATCTTGAGTGAATTTTTAGTGTGGAAAAAGGTCTTGTGATTGTTTTTTCCTCTGGACGCATAATAAATCCATAGGTATTTCCATGCTGCGCCGCCCTTTGCAACCGCATTTTTTGTTCATGATTCAGTTCATCCGCTAACCAACACAATACGACGCTGTAATTACCGGTCATTAATGCTTTCTCCATGGCATCAACCGTAGACACTGGATTGATACGGTGCAATTCGATCATTTTTTCCAGTGGCAACCCTGCCTGTTGCAGCCATAAACGGCTGAGTTTTTGCTGTGGCGACAGCCAGAGTAACCAGCGTGATTGCGTACCCAACTGTTGCAATAAAGGAAGCAGTAACGGCGTTAATACCGGATGATCATCGCCATAGACGATTTCACTGATGAAACCGCTGGAGGCGGCTTGAGGCATCGCGTTATTACTCAGACGTGACGTGTGACAAACATGACGAGAACGGATGGTTTGAGTACGCATGATTTCTTTACCTCACAGTATTACTGTATGTGCGTACAGTATCTTTTGTGTGAGCAAAGATCAACCGGAATTTCTGAAAGCGCTTCGCATAATCGTTATGTCGTTGCCTTCATAACATTTTTTGTATTTGAAGAGGGTGTTTTGCTGTGTTTAATTAATTGTTCGCGTTACAGATGTATCTGGTAAACAGGGAAAAATATTCAATACAAGGAATGAGTAATGAAAAAGCTATGTGAAAAAAGGATTTTACAGGCGAAAACAGTATTTTCCCCGCTGGGAAGTATCCTTTCTCGCTCACAATTTGGCGGCTACAGCATTGCAGTGGATGGTGTGATTTTCGCTTTAGTCTCCAATGGTGAGCTTTATCTGCGTGCAGCACCTGATAATGAGGCGTTTTTTCTCGACAGGCAAACACCCAAACTTATCTATACCAAACGCGGTTTGCCGGTGCCGCTTAATTATTATCTGGTGGGGGAGGCGCTTTGGCAGGACGAATCCGTGCTGTTGGAATTGGCGTCGCGTGCCCTACAGGGGGCTCGTCAGGACAAAGCCGCCAGAATGCGTTGCATCAGATTAAAAGACCTACCGAATATCAATCATGACCTGGAGCGTTTACTCTGGAAGGTCGGGATTAGAAATATTGATGAATTACATCGTCTTGGTGCTAAAACCAGTTACCTCAAACTGCGGTCTGTCAGTCAGAATCTGAGCGTTAATGTGTTGCTGGCGCTGGCGGGTGCAATCTGTGGCGTCCATCAGGCGGCGTTACCGCAAGTCGTGCGCAGCGAACTGATTGAATGGTTCGAGAATACCAGTCTGCGTGCTATCAGACCTCCCAGAATCAATTAGGGCGCAGAGGTCTGTTGTCGATTCCGATGCATCGGTTCCTGTGTGTGATTTTCTTCGGCAATCATCTGATTTTTCAGTTGCGTCAGTTCCGGCAGCAGGCCGATGATCAGGTTCACCTGCTGCAGCAGTAATTGCCCTGTGCTGTCTTGTTCCGGTGACTGAGTATGAATACGGTTTTTCAGCGCTTCCAGTTCGCGGTCCAGTACCGCCTGGTCGCTGTTATCTTGATGAAGTGCGTCATCGACATAACAAACGGCATCATTGAGTAATTGCAGGGTTTCAGACGACTGAATGTGTTCGCGGTGAGCTCCCAACGTCGAGATATATCCCAGCAGGGTGTGGTTGAGGCACATTAACCGGAAGGCGTTTTCCCGCATACCAGGGCGGGCGTGGGGTTCTGCCGACATGTTGGACACCACTGAAGCCAGCTCCGCATCGCTATTGTGGGCATCGCGACGAGCGATGCGATAAGGCAATCCGTTATCTTTGCCTTGATGATATTGGAGCATGATGGCATCGAGATAGCGGCAATTCCGCATCATCGCTTTATTTATCACGGCGGGAAGACCGCGGAATTTCCAGTCCGGCCAGATAAAACTGACCGCTGCCCAGGCAATACCACAGCCCGCCAACGTGTCGACTACCCTGGGAATGGCAACCTCCAGCCCTTCGCCCAATAAATTAAAACACATCAATACCAGCAGCGTGATAAACAGCGTGGCTTGGGCGTATTGCACGGTGCGGAAGGCAAAAAACAAGACGCCGCTGATAACAATCAGCGCCAGTTGTCCTTCCAGAGAGGGCACGATATACAGCAAAGGAACGCCGATGAGTACGCCGCCCAGCGTTCCGACAATACGTAGGGCTAAACGTCGGCGGGTTGCGTTGTAGTTAGGCTGACAGACAAACAGGCTGGTCAACAGGATCCAGTAGCCGTGTTGTAACCCGGTTAATTGAATAATCGCGTAGCCGATGCACAGTACCAGCGACATACGAACCGCATGACGAAATAGTGAGGATTGCGGCGTCAGGTGACGGCTGATACGTAACCTGATATCACTCCAGCCGGTAATTTTATCGTCTGAAAGCCGGCTTTCCGCCGTAAGACGGTGATTGTGGCGTTCCAGCGTCTGCTCGGACTGGATATTGATGAATTGGGCGTCAATTGCTCGCAAGTTATTGAGTAAATGGCGTAATGCCTTGATGTACAACGTTTCTATCCCTTGAGCGGCTAACCTGTCGATAGCTGCATCAAGATGAAAGAAGGCTCGCTCAATACGGTAATCATGCTGATATTTTTGTTGCAGCAAAATGGATTGAGATACTTGCTGGCAGGCGCGCGATAACATAAATAGCAAACGCTGAAACCGAAACGGCACATCGCTGTAGCGCAGCATCTGTCGCAGTTGTTCGTATTGGATATGTGCCGAGCTGGCGCGTTCGTGGATATCCTGCGCGACAAAATAATAGTGTAACGTGCGTCGGGTTCCGCGCTGGCCGCGGTCGCCGCGCAACCGAGTCAGTAGCGACGCCTTAGCCTGATTGAGCGTATCAACCAACTGGCCGTTGGCCATCGCCACGTCAATCAACGGTTGGTCGTTATCATCAAGATCAGGGTCAAACAGATTGGATTTGGTTTCCAGATAATGGGCCAACTGCTGGTAGCAACGAGCCAGGTTGTCCTGAAGCGGTCGAATAGGAAACAGCAAGTGGCCGAGTAGGGTCAGCAAGTTGTACCACAATGCCCCCAACAACAGCAGAAACGGTTGCTGGTACCAGTCGTTGTAAAGCGATATACCCAGCATGGTGTAGATGGCAATCAGCAGTGCGCCAAACGCGATGGTGGCATAGCGTTGCCCCAGTGAGCCCAGTAGAATAAAGCTCCAGGTTGAACCGGCCAGCCCAATGGCGAATAACCAGGGATGCGGGTAGAGCAGTTCGATTGACACCGAGGCGACCAGGAAACAGGCAAGCGTAATGATCAAATTAAACAGACGGCCGGACAACCGGTCATCGAGGTCTGTCAGCGCGGCGGCGACGACCCCCAGCGTTAAAGGAATGGTGCTGGTCGATACTCCCAGCCACCAAGGGACGAGCGCCACACCACTGAGTGCGATGAGAATCCGTAGATTATACAGCCAGCTACTGTTATAGATGACCTGCCGCAGGTTGGTTGTGACGTTCAGTTGCACGATGATGACCCGCTTTGGTTACTGATAACGCCGACGGGCGTTGGCTTCTCTTGCGGCGCGCGCTTCTTCCACCGACACGACGCGACGTCCCACCGGCCAGAGTGCGATGGCGGCGATTTTGAAATTGGCGATGCCCACCGGGATGCCGATAATCGTCAGACATTGCGCGATACCGCTGGCAATGTGCGACAGGCACAGCCACCAGCCGAAAAAGACCAGCCAGAATACATTTAGCAGAGTACCGCCGGCATTAAGCAGCGTATTTTTTGCTCAGGCTGCAGTTCGTCGACATGAATGGCTTCATTACCATAGGGTAACAGTGAGAGTTTGGTGATTTCCCAGCATGAGCGTGTCAGCGGCAGGGTAAAGACCAATACAATGCTGACCGCCGTGGCCAGCAGCCAGGCGAGCGTGGTGAAAAAACCACCCAGCACGAAATTCAGGATATTAAGTACGGCTCGCATGATATGAACACCCTCGGTCAAACCCTATGACGGGAAACGAATTATCACATTATTAGCCGGGTTATTCTAACGTGTTTTTCTGGCTAGAGCGTGGGGTCGGATAGCGGTTACACTACAACTTTGAACATTTCTTCTGAAAATGGCACAGCGCTCATGGAACTGAAATCGACCTCGTTGGGTAAGCATCTGGCACAGCATCCCTACAACCGTGTGCAATTGCTGAATGCCGGTGTCAATGTCAGCGGCGACCGACACGAATACCTCATCCCCTTTAATCAGTTGCTGGCGATTCGCTGTAAGAAAGGGTTGATCTGGGGAGAGCTGGAATTCGAGTTGCCGGAGAACAAGGTGGTGCGTTTGCACGGTACGGAATGGCAGGAAACGCAGCAGTTTTTCCGTCATCTGTTCAAGTCCTGGCAGAGCTGGAGTCAGGAGATGAGCGAGGTGTGCAAAGACGTATTGCAGCAACTGGCGGAGAAGATTACGACGCAGGAAACGGTAGATGGCTGGTTCAGCCGTCAGACACTGATGCGCGTTCAACAAGCGATCCGAAGCGGGTTCGCCGCGTTGCCGTTACCATTGGCGCGTTTGGATGAATTTGAACATTGCCGGGACAATTATCAGCGTTGTCTGCGTTGGTTGGAGCAGGGGGAGACCCTGCGTCAGCAAGCCAACCAGCTCTGGACGGAAACCACGTTGGTCGGGCACAAAGCCTTTTTCGATACGGTGGAAAGCTCACCGTTGAACCCCAGTCAGTGCCGGGCGGTAGTGAATGGCGAAAATGCCGTGCTGGTGTTGGCCGGCGCAGGCAGCGGCAAAACCTCGGTATTGGTGGCGCGAGCCGCCTGGTTGCTGCATCGGGCCGAGGCGTCGCCTGAGCAGATCTTATTATTGGCATTTGGTCGGCAAGCTGCGGATGAAATGAACGGCCGTATTCATGAGCGGCTGCATACTGATGAGGTTCAGGCGAAGACGTTTCATGCGTTGGCGCTGCACATTATCCAGCAGTGCAGCCGTAAGGCTCCGGTCATCAGTCGGCTGGAAACCGACGGCGCGCACCGGCGCGCATTTCTGATCCAGCACTGGCAGCAGCAGTGTGACGAAAAGAAAACTCAGGCGAAAGGCTGGCGGCAGTGGTTGACCGAAGAACTGGAATGGACGTTGCCTGAGGGAAATTTTTGGCAGGATGAGACCATCGCATCAAGATTGGCCGGGCGGCTGGAGCGCTGGTTAGGGGTGATGCGGATGCAAGGCGGCACCCAAAGCGAGATGCTGGCATTGGCCGACGACGAAACCCGGCCGCTATTCCAGCAACGGTTAAGATTAATGGCGCCACTGCTGAAAGCATGGAAAAAAGCCTTGAAGGATGAAGGTGCCGTCGATTTTTCCGGTTTGATCCACCAGGCGGTCAACTATCTGGATAAGGGTCGTTTTGTCAGCCCGTGGCGGCATATTCTGGTGGATGAATTTCAGGACATCTCCCCTCAGCGCGCTCGTTTGCTGGAAGCGTTGCGCCGACAATCGCCGGAGAGCAGCCTGTTTGCGGTTGGCGATGACTGGCAGGCTATTTACCGGTTTAGTGGTGCAGAATTAACGCTCACCACGGCATTTGAGCAGCATTTCGGCGAAGGCGCGCAATGTGTATTGGATACCACCTATCGCTTTAACCATCGCATCGGCGAGATCGCCAACCGGTTTATTCAGCAAAATCCGGCCCAGTTAAAAAAAGTGCTTAATAGCTTGCGAGACGGCGATAGAAAATCGGTGGTGTTGTTGCCGCAAGAACAGTTGGATGCCTTGCTGGATAAGATGAGCGGTTATGTGGCGGCACAGGCGCGTATACTGGTGTTGGCGCGTTATCACCATTTGCGCCCTGATGTATTGGATAAGGCGCAGACCCGTTGGCCGCATTTGAACCTCCATTTCATGACGATTCATGCCAGCAAAGGGCAACAAGCGGATTACGTGATTGTGTTGGGGTTGCATGAAGGACGCGACGGTTTTCCCGCGCCGCCGCGAGAGTCCGTGCTGGAAGCGGTCTTGCTCCCTCGGCCAGAATCTTTTCCGGATGCAGAGGAGCGCCGATTATTATATGTCGCGTTGACCCGTGCCAGGCATCAGGTGTGGTTGATGTATGATCGCGACGAACCCTCGGTGTTTGTCGATGATTTGCACCAGTTAGGGGTGCCGATGCAGCGCAAGCCCGGCTAACGGCTGTCGTTTTATTTATGTCTGCCGGTGAGAGAAAACTGGCCGGGAAATCGACCAGTTTTCATGGAAAACAGAGCGGTTATTTCAGCCGTCCCTGAAGGTAACGCTGATAGTCAGGAATGGTGACGGAAACCAACTGGCGGAATAGCGTGGAATTGATCAGGAAGTCTGCCGTCGAGCGGTTGGTGGCGACCGGAATATTCCACACCGTAGCCAGCCGCAGCAACGCTTTGACGTCAGGGTCATGCGGCACGGCGTTGAGCGGATCCCAGAAAAAAATCAGCATGTCGATTTTCCCTTCCGAGATCAGGGCTCCCACCTGCTGATCACCGCCCATCGGCCCGCTCAGCATGCTTCTGACCGGCAGTCCGGTATGGAGTTGAATCAGGTTGCCTGTCGTGCCGGTAGCATACAAATGGTGTTCCGCCAGTTGGCTTTTGTTGGCGCTAACCCATTCCAGCAGCGATTCTTTACAGTGATCGTGCGCAACCAGTGCAATGTGCTTATGCACCTCGATTGTGCGGGTGGTGTACTCCATGGCGACATCCTTCGAACAGTATAATTTCGAACAGTATAGTTTTTACAGATTACGGAAACGTGGTTTCAGTGGAAAGTAGCAGACTGAAAAAATGCGAGCATCTTTCCAAAAACGGCGCTTTTTGTCTGTAAAATCAGCATGCTTATTGGGTTTCTCTGTCTCTTGCCCATTCGAGAAAACGCTGGCGTGTGCTTTTGTCCGCTTGCTGAAACCAGTACTGCATGATGCTGAGCGGATCCAGTGGATTGGCTGTGGTGCTGGTTGTTGTCGACGCCTTTGCCGGCGATTGTGGGGCGAACGCGATAACGGCTGCCGGTTGGCCTGAACGATTGTAATCAGCCATGCGTTTTTCGATTTCACCGGCTAAGTCCGTTTCGCCGACAGGCAGAACATCGGTACGAATCGAGATAGGCAGACTTTTGCCGTCTACCCATTGGTAATTGGGGGATTGGCTGAAACTCCGTCGCGCTGCGGCGTCTTCCAAGTCAGGCAGTCGAACAGAGACTTCATTCAGATTGCGGGCGTCAAATACCGTGATCAGGCCCGGCGAACGGTAAGTCTGTTTTATTCCCATCGGTGCATTAACAGACTTCAGTACCTGAAAGACGATCTGGTGAGAGCCTTTTTCCAGCTCGAGACTGTCGGCGCCATTAAGGAGTGAACCGGAGACCTTTTTCCCATCGACCATCATCAATTCGATATCAGGCCTGAGTTTCAGCGTCGTCGCCATCGCCAGAGAACTGAGCGTGAGCAACCACAATGTGGCGGCGATAGCGGAAATGGTTTTCATACATGCCTCATGATAAATCTCGTTACCATATTGTTCAATAATGAACATAGTGTGTCAAAATTTAAAAAATGAAATATTTTGTTATTAATCGACGGCTGTTCAGCAAGGGGCGCGTGTTGCTGCCGATGGATTTTGCAGGCCGGGCGTATGGGCGCAGAGATTCTGCGTTACACTGATAGCAGACAGCGCCGGGACGTTGGCATTACCGCTAAGCGCTGCCTGTCGGGTGAATAGTCACGGAGGCAACCATGCAAGACAACGACATTAAAGCGTTACTCAATCAGGTGAAAACCATTGCGTTGGTCGGTGCCAGCGAGAACCCTTCGCGCCCCAGCTACGTGGTGATGGCCTATCTGCTTGGGCAAGGTTATCGGGTTATTCCGGTCAGCCCACGTCTGGCAGGGCAAACTCTGCTGGGGCAAGTTGCCTATGCGTCATTGGCTGAGATTCCAGAGCCGGTCGATATGGTGGATATCTTTCGCCAGCCGGATGCCGCGTTTGAAGTAGCTCAGGAGGCTATTGCTATTGGCGCACGCGTGTTGTGGTTGCAGATTGGCGTGATCAATGAAGCGGCGGCAGTACTGGCGCATGACGCCGGCTTATCGGTGGTGATGGATCGTTGTCCGAAAATTGAAATTCCCCGGCTGGGGCTGGAGAAATAGGTTTTCGCCTCATGCTCCGATAAGGAACAACACTGACGGTAAACGTGCGCTGTCACATGGCAATCGTCGCATAATTAGTGCAGCAGACGTGGTGCGCGGCGCCGAATCGTGGCGGCCAGTTCGTCCAGGGATGGATGATCGATGGGGTTGGGGTCCTCGTTGATCAGTTGTTCTTCCGCCAGATAAGTATGAATGGGGCGACCATGCTCGTCTTCCATCACTACGTGATACCAGGGCGCCGTTCGCAAGGTGTCATTGGCCGAAAGTTCCTCCCACTTTGGTTGTTCGAGAGAGTACTCAGGATCAATATCGATAACTACGCCGGGATACCCCAGTAGCTTATGACGAATCTGCTGTCCGATGGTGAATTTACAGTTAATCATATGACCTCCCGAGAAACGTATTACGTACCTTAAATGGGGGGATGGGGCGTGATTTTCAAGTCATCCGGCGCGGCAGAGATTTTTATCACGGTAACTAACCAGTCACACTTGCTCTTGTCTTAATCATAGGCTGAGTAATAGTAAAAAGGCGTTAAGTTCGATGCATTTTTACACTGCATCCCATGTGATTAAGGAGGACATATGCCGACAGTATCTGTGATTGCGTGGGTGTACGGAATGGTACAAGGGGTGGGATTTCGCTATCACACTCAATTGCAAGCCCGCCAGTTGGGTGTGTGTGGTTATGTCCGCAACTGTGACGACGGCAGCGTGGAGGTCGTCGCCAGTGGAGAGCACCAGGCTGTAGAGCAACTGATGGCCTGGCTGAAGCAGGGAGGGCCGCGCCACGCCCGGGTGGACAAGGTTCTGATTGAACCCCATCCCGTTACCGATGAGCGTGATTTTACTATTCGTTATTAAAACCTGGTCGTTATTAAAACCCTGTCGTTATTAAACCCAGGTCGTTATTAAGCCTGGGGCCGAATATTCAGATGCATTTTACCGGTTTCGGCAGCCCGGCGATTTTCGTGGCCTGTTTGGCCGGGCCTTTGGGAAACAGGCGATAGAGATAGCGGCTGTTGCCTTTTTCCTCGCCGTATTTCTGCGCCATGGCTTTCACCAACATGCGGATGGCGGGCGAGGTATTGAATTCGAGGTAAAACGCTCGGACAAAACGAACGACTTCCCAGTGCGCGTCGGTGAGCGTGATGCCTTCTTGTTCCGCCAGTATCGGGGCCATGCCCTCTTGCCAGTCGCGGCTGTCTTTCAGATATCCCTGAGCATCGGTTTCGATGACTCGGTCTTCAAACACTAACATATTGCCTCGGTATCACGTGAAAACGCGCCTAGTCTAGCAAACTTTAAGGGATACGCAGAAGATAGTGCGCTGACCGGTATGAATATCGTGTTGGCTAACAGCAACAAGGCGCCCGAAGGCGCCTTGTCTGACAGTCTGACAGCGGGAAGATTTACTCGCTGCGCGACATGCCCAGCAGACTCAGGAGGCTGACAAACAGGTTGTAGATGGAAACATACAAGCTGACCGTCGCACGAATGTAGTTGGTTTCTCCGCCATGGATGATGTTGCTGGTTTCCCACAGAATGGCGCCGGCGGAGAACAGGATAAACATTGCGCTAATCGCCAAATGCAGCCCCGGCAGATTCAGGAACAGGTTGGCAATGGTTGCGACCAGCAACACCACAAAACCTGCCATCAGCATACCGGACAGGAAAGACATGTCCTTACGGGTAGTCAACACGTAAGCGGAACAGCAGAAGAACACCAGCGCCGTGCCGCCCAACGCCAGCATGATAATGTCGCTGGCGCCTGCGGCGATCAACGAACTCAGCAGCGGGCCGAGGGTATACCCCATAAAAACCGGTCAGCGCGAATGCCGCCAGAATCCCTGCCGGGCGGTCTGCCAGACGGTAGGTCAGGAACATCAGGCCGTAAAAGCCGACCAACGTTAGAATCAGACCGGGAGACGGCAGATTCAGCACCGTACTCAGGGTGGCGGTGACGGCGGAAAAACCCAGCGTCAGCGACAGCAGGAAATAAGTATTACGAAGTACCTTATGGGTACTGAGCAGCGACTGCTCGCGAGTGGAAGAGGCAATAATACGGTCCATATAACGACTCTCTCTATTAAGGGGGCCATTGTTGTCTTTAAAAAGAGTAAGTAGTTGCGTTATGTTATTAAAGCCGTTTTACCCTTCTTTACGCAGTTGACGATAAAAGTTTGAGTCTGATGGCTATTTTGTACGCTTCTAATGAATTATTGCCTGTTTTTCAGGCGATCGAACGCTATGTCGCTTTACAACATCCAGCGCACTGTTTATAGTTCGCGTCGTTGCGGAGGAGTGGCCGAGTGGTTGAAGGCACCGGTCTTGAAAACCGGCGACGCGAAAGCGTTCTAGAGTTCGAATCTCTACTCCTCCGCCAAAATTCTAACGGGTCAGCTTATGCTGGCCCGTTTTCGTTTTTGCTGAAATTCCTGTCTTCAATCCCATTTTCAATTCATGTGGTTATGCCTGCCCGGTGACGCAGTATGATAGCGCTTGTCGCTATGGGTTCCGGAGAAAAACATGCAGGTGTTAATCGTCGTCGATATGCAAAACGGTGTGTTCGCCACGTCGCGTTATCAGCAGGAAGTTGTGGTTGAGCGCATCAATCGGTTAATTGATGCGGCGGATCAGACCATTTTTATTCAGCATACGGATGCAGACTGCCCGCCCGGCAGTGAAGCATGGCAGTTATTGCCTGCACTGCATCGCCCTGTGAATGCTATTTCCGTCACTAAAACGGCTTGCGATGCGTTTTACCGTACCGAATTGGCCGAAATATTAAGCCGCCTACATGTTCAACATTTCACGCTATGCGGTTGCGCCACTGATTACTGCGTCGACGCTACCATCAAAAACGCCGCCAGTCGGGGGTATGCTCAGACGGTAGCAGGAGATGCCCATACCACGGCGGACCGCCGGGCGGTGAGCGCCGCGCAACTGATCGCCCAGCATAATGATGTCTGGCGTGATTTCATTATTCCCGGCAATACCTTACTGGTGAAAGATACCGAAGTTATCTTGCAGGCGTGGCAAACGCTAGCCTGAAACCGGCGAATTAGACGTTGGTGTGAGGTGTGTTGAGCAGGTCGCGCTCAAGCCAGCATAAAATAACATCGACGATATAGCGCTGTTCATCGTCAGTCAGCGGGCGATGTTGGTTGATATTATGCCATTTCTCCAGGCATCCCCGGCAACAGGTTGCGGTGGCGTGCTGAGCGATGAAAACCGGATGGCCGCGCATCGGCGTCTGTTTTCCATCGTTGACCGGCTCAGCCGGCGCCAGTCGCCGGGCAATAAAATCGGCGGCGTGAGAGGCAATCAGCTCTTTACCTTTGGTAAAACAGTCATCGCGCTCTTTGGCGCCCAAATGAAAACGCTGACGAAAACGGGAGCGCGATAGCCGTAAAAACAGCGCATCAAGTGTTGTCATGCATGAAGTCTGTGGGTCATTGTCGGCGGTTGGCTAAGACTACGCCTGTTGCCGAAAGTGGGCAAGGGTGTTTGGTAACTGATTGTATTACATCGTTAATACGACAGATAAACCCGGCGTTGCTTCACAAATACCTCAAAAACGACATCACGTGACGGCAAACGGAGCTACGCTTTCAGTATCGCGATGGCTGACTTAAGGGGACGATGATGTATAAGACCATTTTAGTACCCGTGGATATTGATGAAGAAGAACTGACTCAAAAGGCATTGTCACACGCCGTAGCGCTGGCCAGACAATCCGGCGCTACCGTCCACCTGTTTCATGCGTTGCCTGACGCTTCGGCGTTTATGTCGGCATACTCGTTTGGCATCAAGGAGTTTGAGAACGAAGCGGTGATCAAAGCGGATAAGAAACTGCATGCTTTGGTGAAAACCATCGATTTGCCGGCAGACAAGCTGTCTCACAGTATTAGTTTCGGCATTCCGCGCGATGAAGTGCTGGAGCTGGCTCAGGAAATTGAAGCTGACTTGATTGTGATTGGTTCGCGTCGGCCGAATGTGAAGACTTACTTGCTGGGGTCGAATGCGGCGGCGATTGTCCGCCATGCCCAAACCTCGGTGTTGGTCGTGCGGTGAGTCGCCGATCGGGGCCCGGTGTCATGTCGGCATGAGTGGCCTCGTATTTCAGCGTAACTGGCTGTCTTTGCTGCCGCGCCGGTTATAGCCACTGTTAAGCGTGTGTTTCTTATCCATTTTTTCCTGGCATTGCACGCAAAAACGAACCCCCGGCAGCGCCAGGCGACGTGCCTGCGGGATAGCCTCGCCGCATTCTTCGCAATACTGCGCGCTGCTGCCCTGATGTAGCAGACTACGGGCGCGAGCGATGGCGTCATCCACCGTTGCGTCGATTTGATCCTGAACCGCCCCATCATTGGACCAGCCACTGGCCATGATTGTCCCCATCGTCAGTATGAGATCGGATGTTAAGTATGGCATGAAATGCACCGGCAGCAGGCACGGCAGCGCAAAAAAAGCACGGCACCATACGGCTACGGCAGCAAAGGGCAATAGCATGAATCACTGAACGACATCAACAGCATCGGCAATAACGGATGCTATTCGCGTTGGGGAGTCACAGTCGTTGAGGCGGCAGCAGCGGCAACAGGCTGTTCAGTACGCTGTTGCTGTGTGTTCTGGTGATGGAAAAAAGCGCCGATGGCGGAATAGGCAAAACGACCAAGCAGAATAATAAAACTAATCATCAGTACAGTACGGGCGATGCGCGTACCGGATCGTCGTCGCTGACGCAGGGCGATGCGCCGTTTGTGGGTAATCGTAGCCATTGGTTCTCAGTTTCTCTGTGATCGCGAACATTCGCTGTATTTTATTTAGGCACAAGCTAACGGCATGGTCAACGTAAGTCGGGGAGAAAAGTGTGATGGTGGGTAGCCAGACGTGCGGTGGGTCGCAAGGTTGTGATTAAAATCACGGAAAAAACGCCAATCTGATAACCGCAGGCCGGACAGCACACCACGGGTGCCGCCGGCCTGGAAAATGTTCAGACAGGCTCTTCTTCGATATACAGTTTCCAGCCGCTGACGTCGTCCCAGTATTGTTGTTCCCGTTCCAGATCAAGTTGGACCAACATGTTCTGGTTGAAGAACCCTTGTGGGAAGATCAACGTCCACGCGGTATCGTTGGCGATAAGACGCAACGTTTTCGGCGTGGTGGTCGCCTGGCGCTGATTGTTCAGCAGTGTGGCAAGGCGCAACAATTGCACCATCGGCAGGTACTGTTTCTTTTTGAACAAATTGAAGCGTGGCAATTCTTCCAGCCTGACCACTTTGCGGTGCAGCCGCACCATTAGCGCCAGCAATTGCTGCTGTTCCTGATTGAAACCCGGCAGGTTGGTGTTCTGCAGAATGTAGGCGGAGTGACGATGCATACCGCTGTGATTAATGCCCAGCCCCACCTCATGCAGCATCGCCGACCATTTCAGCAGCGCGCCCAGTTGCGGATGCACCAATGTCGGATTCTGCTGCGCCCATTGGGCGTAAAGCTGCTCGGCGGTTTCCCTTACGCGTTTTGCCTGCTCCCGGTCAATGTTGTAATGGCTGGCCAGACTTTGTGCGGTACGGATACGGATATCCTGATGGCGGAAACGGCCCTCCATCTCATACAGCACCCCTTCACGCAAGGCGCCGTCCGACAGGCGAAGTTCTTTGATCGCCAGAGCATCAAATACGCCACACAGAATAGCGAAGCCCGGCACCAGCACCGTCTGACGATCTTCAGTCAGACCCGGCAGGCTGACTGCCCGGAAGTTTTTGAACTGCAGGATGCGCTCACGCAGCATTTCCAGCCGCTCTGGGGTAATCAACCCGTCTTTTTCCCCCATCGCCACCAGAATTTCGCAGGTAGCCTTGATGGTACCGGACGCGCCGAGCGCGTAGTCCCAGCCGTAGATGCGGTATTCCCATGCCAGCGTTTCCAGCTTCTGTGCTGCGGCAAGCCGGGCACGCCGGAAATTGGCCTCGCTGATTTCGCCGTTGGGGAAAAACTGCTGGGCGAAACTGACGCACCCCATGCGACGGCTTTCCACCAGTATCGGTTCAAAATCTTCGCCGATGACCAGTTCGGTGGAGCCGCCGCCGATATCGATAACCAGCTTGCGGCCTTTTTCCGGCTGGGTGTGCTCCACCCCCATAAAGATCAGACGCGCTTCTTCATTGCCGGAGATAATCTCAATCGGGTAGGGCATGATTTTGGCGGCACGCCGCAGAAAATCCTGCGCATTGACCGCCTGACGTAGCGCATGGGTGCCGACAATCGAGACATTGGTGGCGGGAAAGCCCTGCAACCGTTCGGCAAATAGCGCCAGACAGCTCAGCCCGCGTTGTATCGATTCTTCGCTAAGCTGGTTTTGGCTGTCCAGCCCATCGGCCAGGTGCACGCGTTGCTTCAGGCGGCTCAGTACCTGCAAAGCGCCATTGACGACACGGGCTACCACCATATGGAAACTGTTGGAACCCAGATCGATAGCCGCGAATTCCTGGGGTTGTTCGGTATTGTGATTCGTTAAAGGCATTGGGTCAGGCCTGTTCTCCGGGTTGCTCGAGCGCCTTGATATAGTCATAGATGGCATTCTGGGCGCGTACTTTGCGCCGGTTACCGCGGGTGACATAGCGATTGCTCAGTTCCTTGTCTACCACACGGGCTTTCACCGTATCGCTGAACAAGATATCCAGTATGTCCAGCACCCGTTCCTTCAGCCTGTTGTCAAGCACTTCCACCGCAACTTCGATACGGTAATCAATATTACGTGTCATCCAATCGGCGGACGACAGGTACACCTTGTGATCGCCGCCGTTGTGGAACACATAGACGCGATCATGCTCCAGATAGCGGTCAAGGATACTGATGACACGAATATTATCGCTGATCCCGGGAAGTTCTGGAATCAGCGAGCACATGCCGCGAACCAGCAGGTTGATTTTTACACCGGCACCGGAGGCGGCATACAACCGATCCACCAGCCCTTTATCTACCAGATTATTGATTTTTAGTGTTATTTTTGCTTCCAGCCCCGCCTGTGCGTTGGCAATTTCTCGATCGATCATCTGATACAACCGATCGCGGGAGTTTTGCGGCGACACCAGCAGATGGTCGAAGCTAACCGGCCGGTACGGGTTTTCAATGAAGTTGAACACCCGGCGCACTTCGTTGGTGATGCGTTCATCCGCCGTCAGCAACGAATAGTCGGTATACAGGCGTGCGGTTTTCTCGTTGAAGTTGCCGGTACCGATGTGAGCGTAGCGCACAATATTGTCCCCTTCCTTGCGGGAAATCAGGAACAACTTGGCGTGGATCTTCAGCCCCGGCACCGAGAAGATAACGTGAACGCCGGCTTCCGTCAGCCGTTTAGCCCAGTGAATGTTGGCTTCTTCGTCAAAGCGCGCTTGCAGTTCCACCACCACCGTGACTTTCTTGCCGTTGTGGGCGGCGTGAATCATCGAATTAATGATGCGGGAATCTTTCGCCACACGGTAAATATTGATGCGGATAGAGAGTACGCTTGGGTCGAAAGAGGCCTGACGCAGCAGCTCCAGTACGTGCTCAAACGTGTGGTACGGGTAGTACAGCAGCACATCGCGGTGGCGAATGGCGTCAAAGCCATTGCGAAACTGGCTGAACCAGTGATGACGCAGGCGCGGTATCGGTTTGTTGACCAGATTGGCGCGGCCGATATTCGGGAAGCCGATGAAATCTTTGAAATTGTGGTAACGACCACCGGGGATCACCGAGTCATAAGAGGAGATACCCAGCTTGTGCAGCAGACACTCCACCATGGCATCCGGCATGTCGCGCTGATAGACGAAGCGCACCGGCTTGGCGGTCAGGCGCTGTTTCAGGCTGGAGGACATCAGTTCCAGCAGGCTCGATTCCATTTCGGTGACCAGATCGTACTCGGCGTCGCGGGTCATTTTCATCGAGTAGGCATTCAGCGCGTCGAAATCGAAAAAGCCGCGGAAAATATCATCCAGACAGTAGCGCAGGATATTATCGATAAGGATCATGGTCTTGCGGCGATGCGGCGCTTCCGGCGGCAGGTCGACAAAACGGGGCACCTTGTCGGACGGAATTTCCAGCAACGCATAGTCGGTTTGTTCGCCGCGGATGATTTCCACCGCCAGATAAGTGTAATCGTCTTTCAGAAACTCCACCAGATTGGTTTCCGGCAGAATCAGAATCGGCGTGATGTGCGGGCGCAGGTTTTGCCGAAAGTATTCGCGCAGCCAGATTTGCTGGTTGGAGGAAACCTGACGCTCATTCACCAAAAAGATCTGATTACGAGCCATTTCCAGCAGCAGCTCGTTGTACAGATTGTCGAACTGTTGGTCGGTTTTCAGTACCCGGGCCTGGATTTTGCCGAGTAATTGGCGCAGTTCACCATCGGAGCCTTGTTCTTCGTTGATCAGGATGCGGCGCTTCAGGTCGGCAAAGCGAACTTTGTAGAACTCGTCCAGATTGCTGGAATAGATCCCCAGAAATCGCATCCGCTCGATCAACGGATTGGATTTATCCGCAGCTTCCTGCAACACACGTTCATTAAAGGATAACCAACTCAACTCTTTTTCTATGTAGAGTTTGTCCTGACTCATTATCGCTCCGTTACACTATTTTGACGTAAGTGTAGCTACTATCCACGTTCATTATGGCGCGCAAATGACGATAAAAGCGAATGCGCGTATCGACTTACCATTGTCATATTACAGGTGTAAAGGCAACATATGTTACCCCGTCAGCGGCGGGAAATTTCACTTCCTCTGTATTAATGCAAAGGAACCGGCAGATTTTCGATTCGGCAGGAACAACGGCGACACATGGCGGACTCAGGCAATTTAGCGTATCGGGACAGGCGGCGGGCGTTGATCGACCGGCTGACGCGCCGGATTGTGGTGGGGAGCGGGTGGCTGGTGCTATTGGCATTAGTGCTGATCTTTTTTTATCTGCTGTATGTGGTTGTTCCGCTGTTTTCTTCCGCGTCTATCCGTCCGCTGGCGCCGGTGACGGTCGATATGCGCGAACCGACGCTGACGCTTGGCATCAGCGACAACGGTCGTTGGGCTTTTCGGGTGGATGCCGCAGGTTACGGTGAATTCATCGCGCTTGAACGCGCTCAGGTTGTCGCCCGCGAGTCGGTAGCGCCGTCGGTAACGCTGGCGGCGATGAGCGCGGGTGAGCGCCCGCTACTGGTACTGGGGCAGACGGACGGCGCGCTGAGCGTGGTGCGCCCGGAGTGGCCGTTGTCTGGCGATGACACGCCGCAGTGGCGATATCCGCTGGGTGAGCGGCCACTTCTGCTGGCCGGAGCGGCTCAACCGTTGCGGCAACTGGCGGTTGCTGAATCGGGCGACATGTTGCGAGTGGTGAGGGTGACCGGCGATAACCGTTTGCAACTTTATGCATTACAAGTCGATGCATTACCGCTTGTTTCCGCATCGCGCGATGAGCCGGCCACCGCCGGGATTCAACCCATCGGGCAGACGGCGTTGACCGAACCGACGGACCAGGTGCTG